>JAGNQK010000292.1 GCA_017989115.1 Dermatophilaceae bacterium
TGACGAGCAGGTTCGGGAAGCGGCTGGGCAGCACGACCGGCTCGAGGGTCTTGCCGTCGTAGTTGGGGCGGAACTCGACGGTGTCCTCGTCGATGTCGCGCACCATCTCCATGGCCAGCGGCGCCATCCGGCACTCGGTGTACCGGGGGGCGGCGGCCGGGTCGTCACCGGGGGAGCCGAAGTTGCCCTGGCCCTGGACGAGCGGGTAGCGCATCGACCAGTCCTGCACGAGGCGCACGAGGGCGTCGTAGATCGAGGCGTCACCGTGCGGGTGGTACTGCCCCATGACCTCGCCGACGACGCGGCTGCACTTGTTGAAGCCGCGGTCGGGCCGGTAGCCACCGTCGTACATCGCGTAGACGACGCGGCGGTGCACGGGCTTGAGGCCGTCACGCACGTCGGGCAGCGCGCGGCTGACGATGACGCTCATGGCGTACTCGATGTAGCTGCGCTGCATCTCGGTGTTGAGGTCGATCGGCTCCGTGCGGTCGGTGTCGACCGGGGGCTGCTCAGTCATCGTGTTCCTTCGTGCGGTTCGAGCTTCGCACCGGAAGGTTCATGATCGCCGGGGGAGATTTCCGGGGCGAAGGTGAACCTTTCGGCATCGGGCGGGAAAGTTCAGGCGGGTCGGGGGGTCAGATGTCGAGGAAGCGGACGTCGCGCGCGTTGCGCTGGATGAACCCGCGGCGGGACTCGACGTCCTCACCCATGAGGATCGAGAAGATCTCGTCGGCCGCCGCGGCGTCGTCGAGGGTGACCTGGAGCAGCACCCGCTCGGCCGGGTCCATCGTGGTCTCCCACAGCTCCTGGTAGTCCATCTCACCCAGACCCTTGTAGCGCTGGATCGGGTTGTCCTTGGGCAGGCGCCAGCCCTTGCTCTGACCGTCGGCGATCATCGCGTCGCGCTCGCGGTCGGTGAACGCGAACTGGTGCGGGGCGTTGCTCCACTTCAGGCGGAACAGCGGCGGCTGCGCGAGGTAGACGTAGCCGGCCTCGATGAGCGGCTTCATGAACCGGAACAGCAGCGTCAGCAGCAGCGTGCGGATGTGCATGCCGTCGACGTCGGCATCGGCCATCAGCACGATCTTGTGGTACCTGGCCTTCTCGATGTCGAAGTCCTCACCGATGCCGGTGCCGAACGCCGAGATCAGGGCCTGGACCTCCTGGTTGCCCAGGGCCTTGTCGAGCCGGGCCCGCTCGACGTTGAGAATCTTGCCGCGGATCGGCAGGATCGCCTGGTTGTGCGGGTTGCGCCCACGCACCGCCGAGCCACCGGCCGAGTCACCCTCGACGATGAACACCTCGGAGACGGCCGGGTCCTTGGCCTGGCAGTCACGCAGCTTTCCGGGCAGACCGCCCGACTCCAGCACCCGCTTGCGGGTGGCCTCGCGCGCCTTGCGGGCGGCCATCCGCGCGGCCGAGGCCTGGATCGCCTTGCGGACGATCTCGCGGCCCTCGTTCGGGTGGCTGTCCAGCCACGCGCCGAACTCGTCGGTCATGGCCCGCTGCACGAACCCCTTGACCTCGGAGTTGCCGAGCTTGGTCTTGGTCTGCCCCTCGAACTGCGGCTCGCCGAGCTTGACCGAGATGACCGCGGTCAGCCCCTCGCGCACGTCGTCACCGGTGAGGTTGTCGTCCTTGTCCTTGAGCTGGTTCTGCTTGCGCGCGAAGTCGTTGACGAGCTTGGTCATCGCCGCGCGGAAGCCCTCCTCGTGGGTGCCGCCCTCGTGGGTGTTGATCGTGTTCGCGTAGGTGTGCACCGACTCCGAGTACGAGGTGGTCCACTGCATGGCGAGCTCGAGCGAGAGGCTGCGCTCGACGTCCTCGACCTCGATGGAGATGACGTCGTCGTGCACCTTCTCGGTCTTCTTCGACGACACGAGGTGGTTGACGTAGTCGACCAGGCCGTTCTCGTAGCGGTAGGACACCGAGCGCGCGGTGGTCTGCTTGACCTCCCCGCCCGCCGCGGCATCCTCGTCGTCCTGAACGAGCGCGATGTCCGCATCGACGCCGTCGAGGTCGGGCTCACCACTGTCGGATGCCGTGGCCTCCACGCGCTCGTCGACCAGGTTGATCGTCAGGCCCTTGTTGAGGAAGGCCATCTGCTGGAAGCGGGCGCGGATCGTCTCGTAGTCGTAGGTGACCGTCTCGAAGATCTCGGGGTTGGCCCAGTAGGTGATGGTGGTACCGGTGCGGTCGGTCTCCTCCATCATCTCCAGCGGCGCGACGGGCACACCGTGGTCGAACGACATCCGGAACGCGTGCCCCTTCTGGCGCACGCACACGTCGAGGCGGGTCGACAGCGCGTTGACGACGGAGGAGCCCACACCGTGCAGACCACCGGAGACCTTGTACCCGCCGCCGCCGAACTTGCCGCCGGCGTGCAGCTGGGTGAGCACGAGCTCGACGGCGCTCACGCCCTCTGTCGGGTGCATGTCGGTGGGGATGCCGCGCCCGTTGTCCTTGACGCGCACCGCGCCGTTCTCCATGAGCGTGACGTCGATGGTGTCGGCGTACCCGGCCAGGGCCTCGTCGACCGCGTTGTCGACGATCTCCCACACGAGGTGGTGCAGGCCGCGCTCGCCGGTGGACCCGATGTACATGCCGGGGCGCTTGCGCACCGCCTCCAGGCCCTCGAGCACGGTGATCGAGCCGGCGTCGTAGGACTCGCCGTTCGAGGTCGGGGCCTCGCTCTGCTCCGTCACCTCAGTCGGATCGGTCGGCTCGGTGCCCTCAGGGGTGCTCTCTGACTGCTGGTCCGCCACGGGTCTCCATTCATCGGCTGGCCCCGTCGGAGACGCCCGGCGGGACACATGGCGCGCGCCCAAGGGCGTCAGACGCCTTGGGCGCGAAATCAGCCTCCAGTCTACCGCCCGAGAACGACACAGGATGCCTCAGAGAGGCCCGTGGAGGCACTTTTCCCGCGAAAAGGGGGGCTGTCTCGACCCCCGACACGCAAC
>JAGNQK010000293.1 GCA_017989115.1 Dermatophilaceae bacterium
GCCGTCACCCGGGCGGGGCTCATGCGCGGCCCCGGCTCAGCGCTGCCCGGACCTGCTCGAGGCCCTCGTCGTGTGCGGTGAGGTGCAGCCGCAGGACCGGCCGCCCGTGCTCCGCGAGCACGGCGGCGTCGCCGCCGGCCTGGGCGGCGATGAACTCACCGAAGGTGAACTCGCGCCCGGGCACCTCGAGGTCCTGCGTCGGAGCGGTCGTCACCTGCAGGTAGACCCCGGTCGCGGGACCACCCTTGTGGTACTGCCCGGTGGAGTGCAGGAACCGCGGCCCCCAGCCGAAGGTCGCCGGGCGCCCGGTGCGGTCGAACAGGTCACGGGCGACCAGTTCGAGGTCGGCGTCGCCGAGCCGGTCGAGGTAGGCCATGACGGCGATGTAGCCCTGCTGGTCGTCGAGCAGGCCGAGCAGGGTGTCGACGGCGGCGTCGACCGTCGTGGCGTCCCCGAGCCAGTCGCCACCGAGCGCGGTGACCTCGACCGACCCGTCGGTGAAGGCCGGCTCGACCCCGGCGCCGATGCCGGCGTCGAGCAGCTCGCGGGCGGCCGCCTTGGCGCTCTCGACGTCCGGCTGGTCGAAGGGGCTGATGCCGAGCAGTCGCCCGGCCACGGCCGTGGCCGTCTCCCAGAGCATGATCTGGGCGCCGAGGGGGCCGGCCACGGTGACGAGTGAGGCGGCCGACGACGCCGACCCACCGGCATCCGAGGTGTCCTGCTCGCCGTCGGAGTCGGACTCGGAGTCGGTGGCGACGAGGCGGACCACCGTGCCGTCGTCGTAGAGCGATGCCGGTGCGGCACCGATGGCGACGACCGGCAGGATGCCGGTGCCGTCCTTGCCGGTGGACTCGGCGATGAGCTGCTCGGCCCACGCGCCGAAACCGACGTTCTCGGTGCCGTCGTCGACGAGGACGAGCTTGTCGCGCAGCGGCTGGGTGCCGGCCATCGCCGCAGCCAGGCGCAGCGCAGGGTTGGCGTCGTCATCGGCGGCGAGCAGGTCGGAGACGGCCTCGGCGTCGTCGAGCAGGGTCTCGACGTCGGCCCCTGCCAGGGCGCTCGGGACCAGCCCGAACGCGGTCAGGGCCGAGTAGCGTCCACCGACCTGGGGGTCGGCGTTGACCACCCGGAAGCCGGCGGCGCGGGCGTCGTTGTCGAGCGGGCTGCCCGGGTCGGTGACGATGACCATGCGTGCGGTCGGGTCCAGTCCGGCGTCGCGGAAGGCCTGCTCGAAGGCACGCCGCTGGCTGTCGGTCTCGACGGTCGACCCAGACTTGCTCGACACGACGACGACGGTGCGGTCCAGGTCGGTGAGTGCCGCCCGCACGACATCCGGGTCGGAGGAGTCCAGGACGTCGATGGGCACCCCGGCGGTGGCGCAGATGACCTCAGGTGCCAGGGACGACCCGCCCATCCCGCAGAGGACCACGCGGTCGTAACCGGCTTGGGACAGCTCCTCGCGCAGGGCGGCGACCTCACCGATGAGGTGGCGGGAGGTGCGGGGAAGACCCGTCCAGTTCAGGCGCTTGGCCGACTCGTCCTCGGCGGCCGGCCCCCACAGGGTGTGGTCCTTGGCGAAGATCCTGCTTGCGACCCGGTCCTGGACCAGCGTGGGGACGTGCGTCGTGACGGCGTCAGCGGCTGCGCCGGTCGCGGTGACCTCGAGGGTGCTCATGACTGTGCCCTTTCCAGCTCACGGGTGACGCCCGCGAGCAGTTCGTCCCACGCGGCCTCGAACTTCGCGACACCGTCGCGCTCGAGCCGGGTGGTGACCTCGGTGTAGGAGATGCCGAGTCGTTCGAGGCTGTCGAGCACCTCGGCCGCTTCGGCGTAGTGGTGGGTCACCGTGTCGCCGGTGACCTCGCCGTGGTCGGCCACGGCCTGCAACGTCTTCTCGGGCATCGTGTTCACGGTGCCCGCGGCGACGAGCTCGGTGACGTACAGCGTGTCCGGGTACGTCGGGTCCTTGACGCCCGTGGAGGCCCACAGCGGTCGCTGACGGTGCCCACCGGCATCCTCGAGTGAGTCCCAGCGAGGCGTCGAGAAGACTTCTTCGTACGCTTGGTAGGCAAGCCGTGCGTTCGCCACGGCAGCCTTGCCGCGCAGCGCGGCTGCCTCGTCGCTGCCGAGCGCGTCGAGCCGGGCGTCGATCTCGGTGTCGACGCGCGAGACGAAGAACGACGCGACGGAGTGGATCGTCGACAGGTCGATTCCGTGCTCACGAGCCTGCTCCAGGCCGGTGAGGAAGGCGTTCATGACACCCCGGTAACGGTCCAGGGCGAAGATCAACGTGACGTTGACGCTGACCCCGGCGGCGAGGACCTGGCTGATGGCCGGCAGGCCCTCGGTCGTCGCCGGGATCTTGATGAGGACGTTGGGGCGGTCCACCGCGGCGGCGAGGTCGAGCGCCTGTGCCACCGTGGCGGCCGTGTCGTGCGCCAGGCGCGGGTCGACCTCGATCGAGACCCGGCCGTCGACACCGCCGGAGGACCGGTAGATCGGGGCGAACAGGTCGCAGGCGTCGCGCACGTCCTGGGTCGTGAGCGCCATGACGGCCTGGTCCGGGCTCGCGCCCGCCCGGGCCAGCTCCTGGACCTGGTCGTCGTAGGCGTGCCCCGCGGACAGGGCTGCCTGGAAGATCGAGGGGTTGGTCGTCACCCCGACGACCCCGTGGTGCTCGATGAGGTCGGCGAGGTTGCCCGTGGTCAGGCGTTCACGGGAGAGGTCGTCCAGCCAGACGGAGACACCGTGGGCGGCGAGGTCGGTGACGGCGGTGCTCGTCATGCCGACCTCACTTCCCGGCCGCGCTCTTGCGGCTTGCCGCCTTGGGGGTTCCGACGTCGGTGCCGGTGTCCTTGCCAGCCCGGGGTGCGGTCTCGGTCAGGCCGGGAACCTGCCCCGCCTTGCGCGCTGCCGCGAGGGAGTCCTTTGCCGCCTTGACCACGGCCTCGGGGGTGAA
>JAGNQK010000067.1:0-5283 GCA_017989115.1 Dermatophilaceae bacterium
GGTCTGCGTGCGCGCCACCGACTCGGCGTCGCCCGGCCTGTCCCTCGACGAGGCCTTCACGATCACCGTCGCCGACGTCAACGACGCCCCGACGACCGCCCCTGACGAGTACCTCGGCGCCGTGGGCAACACGATGTTCGCCCTCAACCTGCCCGGCACCCCTGCACCCCGTGTCGCGGTGACCGGCGCCGTGCTCACGGCCAACGACCTCGACGAGGACGGCGACACCCTGACGACCGTCGCCGAGACCGTCGCCTCGACCGGGGGCGGTACAGCGACCGTCGACGCGGCCGGCAACTTCACCTTCCTCCCGGGAGTCGGCGACAAGGGCCAGACCGACTCGTTCGCCTACACGGTCACCGACGGCGCGGCGCTGGCGACCGGCACGGTCACCGTGACCATCGGCGCCACGGTCGTGTGGTGGGTCGACAACGCGTCGTCGTCGGCATCCCCCGACGGCCGCTCGACCTCGCCGCTGACCAGCACCCAGGCGCTCAACGGGCCCGACGCCACTGACGTCGACTCCGCGGGCGACCACATCTTCGTGTTCACCGGCACCGCGACGTACCAGGGTGGTCTGCGGCTCGAGCCGAACCAGACGGTGCTGAGCAGCCGCACCGGCATCACCGTCGGCCCCGACGCCCTCGTCGCCCCGGGAGCGACCTCACCGGTGCTGACGAACGCGGCCGGCAACGGCATCGACCTCGCGAGCGGCACGAGCGTGTCCGGCATCGACGTCTCCGGGGCATTCGTCGACGGCGTCAACGGGGTCGGGGTCTCCACGACGTCGGTCGGCGTCGGGGCCCCCATGACGATCTCGGGCTCGGGCGAGGACGGCTTCGACCTCTCCGGGGCGGGCTCGGGTGCGGTGACCATCGGGGCGAGCATCACGACCAGCGGTGCCCGCTCGCTCGCCGTGAGCGGACGCACCGGGTCGACCGTCACCGTCTCCGGGGCGATCACCGGCAAGGGCGTCGCGCTGTCGTCGAACACCGGGGCGACCATCTCGCTCTCCGGGGCGCTCGCGCTGACCACCACGACGACCCCGGCCTTCTCCGCCACAGGGGGCGGCACGGTGTCCACGAGCGGGAGCCCGAACGCGGCATCCGCGACGTCAGGCGGGGCCGTCATCGTCGAGAACACGACGATCGGCGCCCCCGGCCTGACCTTCCGGTCGGTGAGCGCGAACGGCGCCGTCAACGGCATCCGGCTCGTCAACACCGGCGCCACCGCCGGTCTCACGGTGACGGGCGGTGGATCGGTGGCCCAAGGCGGTGACGTCTCGGGCGGCACGATCACGGCAACGAGCGGACCCGGCATCCTGCTCACGAACACGCGCAACCCCTCGTTCAACAACGTGTCCGTGACCAACGTCGGCACGGCGGCCGGGGTGAAGGGCACCGGCGTCACCGGGTTCGGTTTCAGCAACGGGCGCGTCGACGTCAGCGGGCTGGGTGGCGCCGACAACGCCAGCGCCAACCTCGCCTTCAACACCGTGTCGGCGGGGGTGAGCAACCTGTCCGGGGTGGTGTCGGTGACCAACTCGGTGCTGGCGAACGCCTACGGCAGCGGCATCGACATCTACAACGAGAGCGGCACCATCAGCTCGCTCACGGTGTCCGGCAACGTCGTCCAGAGCAGCACGTCGACGACCACGTCGAAGGGTCACGGCGTCATCGTGCAGTCGCTCGGGTCGGCCGGTGGGGCGTCCGCGGTGACGGCAGCGGCGATCGCGAACAACCGGGTGCTCAACTTCCCGTCCGGCGGCGGCATCCTGCTCTACGGAGGCAACGTCGCGGGGGCGTCGGCGACGATCCTGGGTGCGAACGCCGGGAGCAAGGTGGTGATATCCGGCAACGTGGTGCGCGGCGCGTCGGACGGGACCCCGATGAACACCAACTGCATCTACGTCAGCGTGGCGGGCTACGGCACCGGGTTCGTCGACGTGCAGAACAACGGCACCGTGGGAGAGCCGCTCGGCGCCAACCGGGGCAACTGCATCTCGGTCAACTCCACCGGCGCGGCCACCCTGACCTCGCTGGTGTCCAGCAACCGGGTTGCTCCCGGTGCCGGCCAGATCGGTGGCGCGTTCGGGATCGCGGGCGGCGCGGCCAAGCAGACGGTGGTCGGACCGACCGACCTCAACTCGGCCGTCCTCAACCTCACCGTCGACGGCAACGCCGTCAGCGCGACCAAGAGCAGCGGCATCTCCCTGCTGACGCGGGACAGCGGCACCCTGCGCAGCCGGGTGCAGAACAACAACGTGGCCGCCCCCGTCGAGCTCGCGGGTGAGTCGGGCATCGTCGTCACCTCGGGCGACCAGATCGCCGGGGACGCCACGGTGTGCCTGCAGATCCTCAACAACAGCACCGCCGGGAGCGTCAACTCGGTGGCCGGAGGGACCGCTCCGGGCATCGGCCTGTTCAAGCGAGGCACCGTGCAGACGACGAACGACTTCGGGGTCTCCGGGCTCACCGCGACCCCGACCTCGGCAGCCGACGTCGTCACCTACGTGTCCTCCGTGAACTCCGGGAGCGCCCTCGGCAGCGGGATCTACGGAACCTTCCGCGCCCAGGTCAGCGGCAACAACTACGTGCCGTGCACCCTGCCCTTCTGAGCCTCCCCGACCACCGATCTCGACCCCACGACCCGAGGAGCCAGCAGTGAGCGAACCCTTCCTCTCCGAGATCCGGTTGATGTCGTTCGTCTTCCCGCCCAAGGGGTGGGCCCTGTGCAACGGCCAGCTGCTGCCCATCAACCAGAACCAAGCGCTGTTCGCCCTGCTCGGCACCACCTACGGCGGCGACGGGCGGGTCACCTTCGCCCTGCCGGACCTGCGCGGTCGCGTCGCCGCCCACGTCGGTGACGGGCACACCCTGGGCGAGGTCGGAGGGCAGGCGGCGCACACCGTCACCGTGTCCGAGATGCCCTCGCACAGCCACATGGTGGTCGGGACGACAGCGACGGCCACCACCCGCCTCGTCGGGCCGACCGTGGGGCTCGCCGCGAGCACCGGGTCGGCGGCCTACTCGCCGCCCGGGTCGCCGGTGGCCATGGCCGCGAACGCCCTGGGCTCCGCCGGTTCCAGCCAGCCGCACGAGAACCGCCAGCCGTTTCTCACCCTCAGCTTCTGCATCGCCCTCCAGGGCATCTTCCCCTCGCAGAGCTGACTCCTCGAAAGGCACGCCATGGGTACTCCGTACGTCGGCGAGGTCAGACTCTTCGCCGGGAACTTCGCGCCCAACGGGTGGATGGACTGCGACGGCCAGCTCCTGCCGATCAGCGAGTACGAGACCCTCTTCCAGCTGATCGGGACGACGTACGGCGGTGACGGGCAGAGCACCTTCGCACTGCCCGACCTGCGCGGCCGCGCGCCCGTCCACCAGGGCACCGGCCCCGGTCTCTCCACGGTCGTCATCGGCGAGGACGGCGGGGCCGAGTCGGTCACGCTCACCCAGGCTCAAGTGCCCATGCACACCCACGCACTCATCGGTTCCGCCGCGAACGCCACCGCGACCAGCCCGGCGGGTGGGGTGCCGGGCACGATGCCCGAAGTGGCCGCTTCCGCCTACGGAAGCGACGCCCCCCTGACCACGCTGTCACCCCAGGGACTCGCCCCGGCAGGCGGCTCGCAGCCCCACGACAACATGCAGCCCTACCTGACCGTGCGCTACATCATCTCCCTCTTCGGCATCTTCCCCAGCCAGGCCTGACGAGAGCGAAGGACACCATGACCGACCCGTTCGTCGCAGAGATCCGACTCTTCCCCTTCAACTTCCCCCCGAAGGGATGGGCGTGGTGCGACGGGCAGATCATGCCCATCGCGCAGAACACGGCGCTGTTCTCGCTGCTCGGGACGACCTACGGCGGTGACGGGAGGACCACCTTCGCCCTGCCGAACCTGCAGGGTCGGGTGCCCCTCCACGAGGGGCACGGGCCGGGCCTGAGCCAGCGCTTCCTGGGGGAATCCGGTGGCAGCGACACCGTCACCCTCCTCGAGAGCGAGATGCCGGCGCACGCGCATGCGCTCACGGCGTCCGCCGCCGCCGGCTACGCCCGCTCACCCTCGGGCGAACTGTTCGCCAACCAGAGCGGCGGCGTCAACTCCTACGCCCCGCCGTCAGGCCCGCAGGCGCTGCTCGCGTCGACCGTCACCGCGGAGGCCGGCGGTGACGCGCCGCACACCAACATGGCGCCCTACCTCGTCGTGTACTACTGCATCGCCCTCCAGGGCATCTTCCCGCAGCGACCCTGACGTGCCCGTCACCTCGCGGCCGGCCCTCGCGGCGGACCGGCCCTTCCTCCTCGCTCTCTACGTGCAGACCCGCGAGGACGAGTTCTCGGCGGCCGGGATGGCACCGGCGGCCCTCGCCCTGCTGCTCGAGCAGCAGTACCGGGCGCGTGAGGCAGGCTGGGCCCACACGGCTCCAGGTGCCGAAGACCGGGTCGTGGAGCGTGATGGCCGCCCCGTGGGGCGGCTCGTGATCGACAGGCGGGCGGACGGCATCCGCGTCGTCGACATCGCCCTCGTCGAGGACGAACAAGGTCGAGGAACCGGGACGGAACTGCTGCGTGGTGTCCTCGACGAGGCGGATGCCGCGCACGCTCCGGTCAAGCTCCACGTTGTCGCCACGAGCCCGGCTCGCCGGCTCTACGAGCGGCTCGGGTTCGAGCCGGTGTCGGCGGACGGCGCGGGGGAGGGGGTCCACGTCCTGCTGGAGCGACGCCCTTCGGCGTGAGCCCCGGGGCCAGGCCCGTCAGAGGCAGTTGACGACGGCCAGCGGCCTGCCGCGGGCGGCGACGACGAACAGCGGTGTGGCGGTGAACCCCTTGCGCGCGAAGGTGTACACCCCGTCGCCGGGCAGCGTGCCGGTGAAGGACACCGCGAACTGCTTCTCGCCGCCGGCCACCCCGCCCGGCCCGAGGTCGGCGACCGACGCGAGCACGACCGACCACCGCCCGGCGGCCGAGGTCGAGGTGAACGTCGAGCCGACGTGCGGGGTGAACCTCGACCGGCGCAGCAGGTCGGTCTGCTGCTTCGCGGCCTGAGCAGAGGATGCCGTGGCGGTCGTCATCGGACCGGTGGCCGCCACGGCGGCGGCTCCGGTGATGACCGCGCGGCGTCGGGGTGCACTCATGGGGCCCTGCCTTCTCCAGCGGGGGAGGGCACACCCCGCCCGGGTGCGCTCGTGTGGCCCAGTCTGTCGCTGCGTGCCGCACTTGTCTGTGGCCCGAAATGACCATCTGCGCGGGGTTCGGCCGGTGCGGGCCCGGCGCCGCGGA
>JAGNQK010000067.1:5383-10898 GCA_017989115.1 Dermatophilaceae bacterium
GCGGGGGAGGGCACACCCCGCCCGGGTGCGCTCGTGTGGCCCAGTCTGTCGCTGCGTGCCGCACTTGTCTGTGGCCCGAAATGACCATCTGCGCGGGGTTCGGCCGGTGCGGGCCCGGCGCCGCGGAGCGGCATCCGAGGCCCCGACCTGCATGACGGGGGTCACCGGCCGGCATGACGGGGGTCACCGACCACGCACCGCGCGCCGGTGGGAGGATGGAGGCACTGACCAGGAGGTGCATCCAGATGGATCTTGCAGCCCTGCTGCTGGAGTCCCAGTCGGGCATCGTCGAGGAGAGCTACGCCACCCTCGAGCGCTCGCACGTCAACCACTACGAGGCCGCCGGGGAGGAGTTCACCCGCCAGCGCCTCGACGAGCTCTTCTTGCTCGTCGTCTCGGCGATCCGAGACCGCGACCTCGCGCAGGTGAGCGTCTTCTCGCGACGGGTCGCCGAGGAGCGCTTCAACCAGGGCTTCGACATCGGGGAGGTGCAGGCTGCGTTCAACGCGCTCGAACAGACGATCTGGCGCCACGTCGTGGCCGTCGCGCCCGCGGAGGACCTCGCCGAGGCGACCGGCCTGCTGAGCACCGTGCTCGGCTTCGGCAAGGACGTCCTCGCGCGCACGTACGTCTCGCTCGCCAGCCGTCGGCGTGTGCCCTCGCTCGACCTCACGGCACTGTTCGCGGGCACCCAGCCGCGCGAGGTCGAGCCCTCGTAGCGCTGCCGCGCAGCCACCGTCATCCACCTCGGCGGTCCCCGACACCGTGCCGACGGAGATCGGCAAGCCACGTCCCGATCCTTGGGTCACAGGACGCGCCGCCACGGCGACAACAGGGCAAGGGTGCCTGCCGTCATCGTGAGCGGCATCGCCGAGGGGGGGAGCCCGCGCAGTACGGCAGCCTTTGCACGTTTGACGGCTCGCCCCTGCCCACGGACACGACGAGGAAAGTCAACCCACCATCCGCTTGACCGCACGCGGGGATGTCCGACGGGACCCGCTCAGGCGTCCTTGATCTCGCAGAGCACGGCACCGTTGGACACCGTGGCGCCGACCTCGGCCGACAGGCCGGTGACGACGCCCGCCCGGTGAGCGGTGATCGGCTGCTCCATCTTCATCGCCTCGAGCACCACGATGAGGTCACCTGCGGCGACGGTGGCGCCCTCCTCGACCGCGATCTTGACGATCGTGCCCTGCATCGGAGCGGTGAGGGAGTCGCCGGATGCCGCGGCACCCGCCTTCGCGCCGGTGGACCGCTTCGGCGCCTTCTTGCGAGCGCCGGGCCCGCCGTGGCCGGCGCCGCCACCGAGGGACAGGCCACCGGGCAGGGAGACCTCGAGCCGCTTGCCACCCACCTCGACGACGATGCTCTGGCGCTCCTGCGCCTCGGGGGCGTCAGCGGAGCCGCCGGAGTAGGCCTCGATCGTGTTGTTGAACTCGGTCTCGATCCAGCGGGTGTGGATCGTGAACTTCTCGTCCGGGTCGGCCGGGGCGAAGGCCGGGTCGGCGACGACTGCGCGGTGGAAGGGCGTGACGGTCGGCATGCCTTCGATGACGAGTTCGTCGAGGGCGCGGCGGGCACGGGCCAGGGCCTCGGTGCGGGTGCGACCGGTGACGATGAGCTTGGCGATCATCGAGTCGAACGCGCCTGCCACGGTGTCGCCCTCGAGCAGGCCGGAGTCCCAGCGGACCCCGGGGCCCTGCGGGACGCGCATCGTCGTGACGGTGCCGGGGGCGGGGAGGAAGCCGCGACCGGCATCCTCGCCGTTGATGCGGAACTCGATGGAGTGCGCGTGCGGCTCGGGGTCGGGGTAGGTCAGGGCCTCGCCGTCGGCGATGCGGAACTGCTCGCGGACCAGGTCGATGCCGGTGACCTCCTCGGAGACCGGGTGCTCGACCTGGAGGCGGGTGTTGACCTCGAGGAAGGAGATGTCGCCCTGCGGACCGACGAGGAACTCGCAGGTGCCGGCACCGACGTACCCGGCGCGGCGCAGGATCTCCTTGGAGGCCCGCAAGAGCTCGGTGTGCTGCTCGTCGGTGACGAACGGGGCCGGGGCCTCCTCGACGAGCTTCTGGTTGCGCCGCTGGAGGGAGCAGTCGCGGGTGGAGACGACGACGACGTTGCCGTGCTGGTCCGCCAGGCACTGCGTCTCGACGTGGCGGGGGTGGTCCAGGAAGCGCTCGACGAAGCACTCGCCGCGACCGAAGGCCGTGACGGCCTCGCGCACCGCCGACTCGAACAGCTCGGGGATCTCCTCGAGGTTACGGGCGACCTTCAGCCCTCGGCCACCGCCGCCGTAGGCGGCCTTGATGGCGACGGGCAGCCCGTGCTGTTTCGCGAACTCGACGACCTCGTCGGGGCCCTCGACCGGGTCGGGCGTGCCGGGAACCAGCGGGGCGTTGGCAGCGAGGGCGATGTGGCGCGCCTTGACCTTGTCGCCGAGGCTGTCGATGGCCTCGGGGCCGGGCCCGATCCACACCAGACCGGCGTCGATGACCTTCTGCGCGAAGCCGGCGTTCTCGGCGAGGAAGCCGTAGCCGGGGTGAACGGCATCCGCACCCGCCTGGTGGGCGACCTCGATGAGCTTGTCCTGCAGCAGGTAGGAGTCGCCGGGCGTCGTGCCCCCGAGGGCGTAGGCCTCGTCCGCGACCTTGACGTGGAGGGCGTCCCGGTCGGGGTCGGCGTAGACGGCCACGGATGCGATCCCGTGGTCGGCGCAGGCGCGGGCGATGCGGACGGCGATCTCACCGCGGTTGGCGATGAGGACTTTGCTGATGGCCATGCTTCGGACTCTAGCGTGACCAGCGGCGCGATCGACCGGTGGTGGGGCGGCGCTCGTGCTGCGGTGTGACGTACTCCACGAGCGGTCGGTCGTCGATCCGCGAACGGTCGGTTCCGACGCCGAGTGCCCCTTCCTGACGAGTGGGGAAGGAGCGGCTCGATCGCGGCGGCTGAGTGTCCGAACTCATGGCGCGACCTCGCCGGGCAGGAGGACGATGAAGGTGCACCGCGCTGGGTGATGCACCAACCACGAGGAGCCCGTGATGACCGCACCGCCCACCATCCCCCCGGACGCACCCGCCGGTTCACCCGGCCAGCCCGGTCAGCCGGGTCCCGCTCCGCACGCCCCCGTCGTCGCCGCGACCCCCGGACAGCTGCACTGGCTGGAGGGCGAACTGGCCCACTGGCAGTCCGAAGGCCTCGTCGACCCGGTCGCCGCGTCGGCGATCCGCAACCGCTACGTCGCGAGCCGGCGCTTCACCCTCTCCCACATCGTCCTCACCCTCGGGGCCTGCTTCGTCGGGCTCGGCCTGATCTGGCTCGTTGCGTCGAACCTGGACCAGATGTCCCCGCTCGTGCGCTTCCTGCTCATGGTGGTGATCTGGCTGGGCCTCATCGGTACCGCCGAAGTGCTCGCCGCGCGTCGCGAGCGCGAGGGTGACACGTCATCCCCCGTCGTGGGTGCGGTGCGCCTTCTCGCCGCGGGTGCCTTCGGGGCGGTGGTCTTCCAGGCGGCGCAGAGTTTGCAGGTGCCGGCGTTCGAGCCGATCCTCGTCGGGGTGTGGGGTCTGGGCGCCGTGCTGTGGGCGTATGCCGTGCGGGGGGTGGCGCCGCTCGTTCTCGGCATCGGCCTGATCGCCTTCTGGTTCGTCTGGCAGGTCATGAGTGCCGGGGAGGGCGCCTTCGCCGTCTCGACCGCCCTCGCGGCCGCTGCCCTCGCCGGGGTCTCGGTCGGCGTGGTGCACAGCATGGTCGGCTGGCGTGACTTCGCCCTGCCGTGGCGCGAGATCGGGGCGGCGCTGGGCCTGGTGGCGCTGTTCATCGCCGCGTTGCCGTTCGCCTGGGGTGAGGCTGCGGGCAGCATCGCGCTGTGGCTCGGCCTCGCGGTCGCGGGCGGTCTCGCCGTGCTGGCCCTGGCCCGCGGAGACCGCGTCGACCGGTTCGAGGTGGCCCTGTCGGCGCTGGCGCTGGCCCTGACGATCGCGCTGTCGCTGTGGCGCTTCGACCAGGACGTCATGGACACGGCCAACCTGCCGCCCGGAGCGTGGGCACGTGCCGTCTTCGCCGTGGTCGCCTACCTGTTCGTCGCGAGCGGGTATGCCGTGCTCGGCGGGATGCGGGACACGAGCCGTCTCACGTGGTTGGCGACGGCCGCCCTGGTCATCTTCGTCACCGTGCAGGCGTTCGCCGTGTTCGCTCCGATCGTGTCGGGTGCGGCGCTGTTCCTCATCGTCGGCCTCGTCCTGATCGGCACCGGCATCCTCGCCGACCGGGGCCGCCGACGGCTCGTGAGCGAGACCAAGGAGGCCCTGTCATGACCGCCCTCGAGAGCGGCATCCGGCCTGATCCGGCGCAGCCGGTGCCCCCGACGGGGCGCAGCCGAACCGGGCACCTCGCACGCGTCGCGGGGGTGGTGCTCACCAGCCTGGCGCTGCTCGCCGTCGCCGTCTGGCCGCAGTTGTCGGCGCGGTTCACCGGTGACGAGGTCGTGCTGCGGGTGCAGCCGGTCGACCCGATCGACCCCTTCCGCGGTGCCTACGTCGATCTCGGCTACCCCGACCTGCCCCGCCAGCAGTTCGACGAGGTCAACCCGGTCACCGAGGAGGAGCAGCAGGCCCTGGACGCCCAACGCGGCATCGCCTACGTGCCGCTGCGCCAGCAGGGAGAGGTCTGGGTCGGTGGCGAGGTCGTGCGCACGGCGCCGGCTGACGGGCTGTACCTGACCTGTGACGACTCCAGCTGGCGACTGCGGTGCGGGATCGAGAGCTGGTTCCTGCCGCAGGCTGATGCCAAGGCCTTCGAGGATGCCGTTCGCGACGGTCGTGCGGTGGCCACCGTTCGCGTCGACGGATCGGGGCACGCCGCCCTGGTCGACGTGGAGACCCGCTGACCTGAACGGCTGGTGTCCCCGGGGCCCGGCTCCTCCAGGAGGGCATCATGAGCCCATGAGCGATGACGCCGTGGACCGGGCCCAGCGAGTGCTGGAAGAAGGCATCTCCACCGACTTCAGCAAGGCGATGTCCTACGGCGCCTACCTGGACCTCGACACCTTGCTCGCCGCACAGCATCCGCGCAGTGAGCCCCAGCAGCACGACGAGCTGCTCTTCATCATCCAGCACCAGGTCGCCGAGCTCTGGCTCAAGCTGCTGCTGCACGAGATGCACTCGGCCCGCGCCCTCATCGCCGCCGACGAGCTCGCCCCGGCGCTGAAGCGGCTGGCCCGGGTCAAGCACGTGCAGAAGCAGCTCGTCGAGCAGTGGGACGTCCTGGCCACCCTCACCCCGAGCGAGTACGCCCAGATCAGGCCCTTCCTCGCGACGAGCTCGGGGTTCCAGAGCCACCAGTACCGCGCCGTGGAGTTCCTGCTCGGCAACAAGAACGCCGACATGGTGCGCCTCTTCGAGCACAGCCCCCACGAGCACGCGGAGCTGATGCGCCTGCTCGGTGAACCGACGATCTACGACGAGTTCCTGCGCTTCCTCGCCCGGCGTGGCTACCCGGTTCCTTCTGCGGT
>JAGNQK010000294.1 GCA_017989115.1 Dermatophilaceae bacterium
CCCTGAACCGCGGGCCCAGTCGGTGTCCGTGGCGACGAGGCGCAGACCGCGCAACCGGCGTGCGGGGAAGAACGGGAATCCGAAGGTGCGCTCCCAGGCCCAGTCGGTGGCGGTTGCCGCTGCCTCGGGGTGAGGGGTCACGCTCTTTCCGAGCGGGCGAGCGATGTCCTGTGCGTGCACCAGGGCATCGAGCAGGGGGTCGCGCCACATCGTCGTCGGTGCCAGCGTGCGGTTGCCGACGATCGTGCGCAGCCTGCCACTCACCTCGGCATCCGACAGGCCGCGAGACCAGGCCAGGGTACTTTCGCGGATGATCGCGTCGAATCGAAAACCCTGCCGCACAGCGTTCTTGAGGACGAACGTGGTCGACGCGAGCGCGGCCATCGACAGGTGGGCGCCCACGTCACGAATGGTCCAGGCGCCGCACAGTGACTGCTGCAGGCGTTGGTCGGGGGTGAGGGTGTCGATCAGGTCGGCGACCTCGGTGCGCACTGCGTCGATCGCCTGCCAGCTCTCGTCCTTGCTGATGGTGGTCATGCGCTCGTCTCCGATACCGTCAGACTATCGAACCATATTGGTACGATAGTCTGACGAACATTCGGATGGCAAGGCACGGCATCCTCGGTTGTCGTCCTACCGCCCGGTATCGATCGCATCACGTCGGAGGTGACGGGTTTTGTCGGACCCCAATGTCGGGGTGCTCATGTTCGTGGCCCATCGCGCGATGGAGGAGCGCGTGCTCGCCGCCCTGCGCCTCGCCGGATTCGACGACGTGACCCTCGCGCAGGGGAGGGTGTTCGCGAGGATCGGGCACGGGGGGACCCGTCTGACCGACCTCGCGGAGATGGCCCAGGTCACCAAGCAGACGGCCGGCTTCCTCGTCGACCGGCTCGCGGATGCCGGGTACGTCGAGCGGGTGCCGGACCCCAGCGATGCGCGGGCCAGGCTCGTTCGGATCGCCGACCGCGGCCGGGTGGCCCGGGAGTGCGCAGCCCGGGCGGTCGCGGAGGTCGAGGCCGAGTGGCATGCACACCTCGGAGCACGCGACATGGACCGGCTGCGCTCGATCATGGGACGACTGCGAGTCGTGACCGACCCCTACCGGGACCTCGACCCCTCGCAGTGATCGTGGGCCGTCGTGTCCTCGCCGTGCTGCGGCCGGCCCTGCCATAATCGCCGGCATGACCTTTTCCCTCGGCACGTTCGCGTCCCCCGTCGACGGCACCGCACTCGCCACCTACACCTGGGATGCCGTGCAGGCGCCCGTCGGGGTCGTCCAGGTGGCCCACGGGCTCGCCGAGCACGCAGGTCGCTACGACCGCCTCGCGCAGGCGCTCAACGTGGCGGGCTTCGTCGTCCACGCCACCGACCACCGCGGCCACGGGAAGTCGATCTCCGGGGTGCCGGGTGACTTCGGGGATGCCGGGTTCGAGGCGCTCGTCGCTGACGTCGCCGCCTACGGCGCCAGCCTGGCCGCAGCGCACCCCGGGCTGCCGCTGTTCCTCGTCGCGCACTCGATGGGGTCGTTCGCTGCCCAGTCGGTGCTCCTCACCGATTCCGACCAGTACTGCGGGGTCGTGCTCTCGGGCTCGACGGCTCTCGCCGAGCTGGGCGCCGCCATGGCGGCCGGTGCGCAGGGCCCCGATGCCCCGGCTGGCCTCGAGGCGTTCAACGTCGGCTTCGAGCAGCGCACCGGCTACGAATGGCTATCGCGCGACGAGGCCGAGGTGGACGCGTACGTCGCGGATCCGCTGTGTGGTTTCGACCTTCCGGAGGCGACGGTCCCGGCGCTCTTCGGGGCTGCCGGGACGCTCGCCGACCCCTCGGCGCTCGCGGCGATCCGCCCGGGCCTGCCCGTGCTGATCGCGTCCGGTGTCGATGACCCGCTCGCGGGTGGCGGTCAGCTCGTGGAGCTGCTCGGGCAGCGCTACCGCGACGCCGGCCTGACGGATGTGACGGTGCGCCTGTACGAGGGTGCGCGGCACGAGATCTTCAACGAGACCAACCGCGGCGAGGTCACCGACGACGTGATCGCGTGGCTGGACGCCCACCGCTGAGGCCCACGGCAGGGACGGGGGACGCGGACGACCTCGCGAGGCTGGATGCCGCGGCACGGCATCCGTCGATGCTCGCCCGCGTGGTGGCGGGCGTGTTCACGCCGGCGAACGTGGTGCTCGCGGTCATGGCGTACGTCGCGCTGCGGCACTCGAGCAGCGCGGTCGAGGCCTTCGGGTGGTGGGCGCTGACGCTCGTTCTCGTCGTGGGGGTGCCCTACGGCATCCTGTTTCGCGCGCTGCGGGTCGGGCGGGTGGACGACCGGCAGGTGGTGCGGCGCTCGCAGCGGCCGTGGCTGTTCGTCATGGCGCTGGTGTGTGTGGTGCTCGCCCTGGGTGTGTTGGCCGTGGCCGATGCGCCGCGCGAGGTCGTCGTGCTCGTCGTGTCTATGGCGGCCGGACTGGTGGCGATGTCGGTCGTGACGTTGGTGACCAAGGCGTCGATGCACCTGGCCGTGGCGTCGGGGGCGGTGGCCGTGGTGCTGGTCGAGCAGCCCGGGGTCGGTGCTGCGCTGGCGCTGCTGCTCGTGCCGATCGGGTGGGCGCGCTGGCGGGATGGGCGGCACTCGGTGGGGCAGATCGTGCTCGGTGCCGTCATCGGCGGGGTGGCGTCGTGGGCGGTCTACGGGGCGTTGCGCTGACGGCAGGTGGTCACGGCAGGGTCGTGGGCTGGCTCGTCTCGCGAGTGGCAGGACGTGCCTAGAAGTACCAGGGGAAGGGGGACCAGTCGGGGTCGCGCTTCTCGAGAAACTGGTCGCGCCCCTCGACGGCCTCGTCGGTCATGTAGGCCAGGCGGGTCGCCTCGCCGGCGAAGACCTGCTGGCCCATGAGCCCGTCGTCGAGCAGGTTGAACGCGAACTTCAGCATGCGCTGCG
>JAGNQK010000295.1 GCA_017989115.1 Dermatophilaceae bacterium
CTTCGGGGCCCGTTTGGGGCTGGTGGGCGCGCAGGTACCGCACGCGGACGTGGTGCTCGGCCACCCGACTGCACTCACCGTCGGTGACGAGGTCTACGGCCACCCACCGACCTGGCCGCGTGCCATGCGCCCCGCTGACGAGGAGCTCGCCGACCTGCGGGTGCTGTGCGAAGGGGTCCGTGACACGTTCACGGCCCAGTGGAACGCAGCGCTGAAGGACCTGCGCCCGAGCGCGCAGCCCAGCCGGGACGCCTTCGCCGAGACCGGCGACCTGCTGCTGCTCAACTACCCGGCCGCGCTCCACGAGCCCGAGCGCACGGCCCTGCTCCCGCCGCACACCTTCCTCGGGTCGGCAGTGCGCGAGGAACCACGGGACGCACAGGTCGAGGCCTGGCTGGACGCCGACGAGGGGAGCGTCGTGTACGTGAGCCTCGGCAGCTTCCTGTCGGCCCGCTCCGACGTGCTCGCGCTGATCGCCGACGCCTTGCGACGGCTCGACGTCCGGGTGGCCCTCGCGACCGGCTCCGCGCCGGTGGAGGAGCTCGGGCCGCTGCCGCAGGGTTGGCTCGTGCGCGAGTTCCTCCCGCAGGTGCGCCTGCTTGCCGCGTCCAGCGTCGCCGTGACGCACGGCGGCAACAACAGCGTCACCGAGGCCCTGACCGCCGGGGTTCCCCTGCTCGTCCTGCCGTTCTCGACCGACCAGTTCGCCGGTGCCGCGGCGATCGAGCGCACCGGGGTCGGGGTCTGCCTGGACCCCAACGCCACCACCTCGGGCGACATCGCGGATGCCGTGCGGCACCTTCTCGCCCCGGGCGGCGCCCGCAGTGCCGCGGCGGCGATCGGCGAGGGGCTGCGCGAGGTTCCCGGTCCGCAGCGAGCACGGGCCGCCGTGCGCCAGGCGCTCAGCGGCTGACGTCGGCTGACCGGTGACCTCGTGAGATCACCTGGAGCAGGTCGGCGGCGACGGCGACGGCGATGCTCGCAGGCTCCTTGCCGGCCAGGTCGGGCACGCCGATGGGGGAGTGGATCCGGTTCACCACGTGCGCCGGGTGGCCGTCCGCGGCGAGGCGTTGCTGGAACCGGGTCCACTTGGCCGAGGAGCCGATGAGTCCCACGGATCCCAGTCCCGCTCGTCGCAGGGCTGCGTCGCACAGGGCGTAGTCCTCGGCATGGTCGTGCGTCATCACGACGACGTGCGTTCCAGCGGGCAGCGAGTCGAGCACCATCTCCGGCAGGGGTGAGTGGTGCGGTTCGACGCGGGCCACGGCCTCGCCGAGCCACGACATCATGGCGACGTCCAGCTGCTCCTCGCGGGAGTCCACGAGGTGCAGGTCGAGGTCGTGACGGCTGAGGATGCGCGCGAGCTCGTGGCCGACGTGCCCGACACCGAAGACGGCCACGCACGGCACGACGGCCAGGGGTTCGAGCAGGACGCTGACCTCGCCGCCGCAGCACTGGCGGCCGTGCTCGGTGCGCGCGCGCTCGCTGAGGGTGATGTCGAGCTGCTCGGGGACGTCTGCGCCGTCCGCCAGCATCCGCCGAGCGCGCTCGACGGCGGTGGCCTCGAGGTTGCCGCCGCCGATGCTGCCCCAGGTGTCCCGGTCGGAGACGACGAGCTTCGCGCCGGCGTCGCGCGGCGCGTGTCCGCGAACCCGGGTCACCGTCACGAGGACACCGGGCTGGCGGGAGGTACGCAGGTGGTCGAGCGCTGCGAGCCAGTGCATGTCAGCCCTCCACGACCGGGTGCAGACCTGGGGGCACGCCCCCGCCGCGAGCGTGCTCGACTGCCCAGAAGACGGCTTCCGGCGTGGCTGGCGTGGCCAGGCCGACCGAGACCCCGGGGGGCCCGAACGCTGCTGCGGCCTGACGAAGGGCCTCTCGCACCGAGAACGCCAGCATGAGCGGGGGTTCGCCGACGGCCTTCGATCCGTAGACGGCGCCGTCCTCGTGGGCGCGCTCGAGCAGGGTGACGTTGAACTCCTCGGGCATCTCGGAGAAGCTCGGGAGCTTGTAGGTACTGGCCGTGTTCGTCGCCAGCCGGCCCCGCGAGGGCCCGTCCGACTCGTCCCACCGAAGGTCCTCCAGGGTCAACCAGCCAGCCCCCTGGACGAACGCCCCCTCGACCTGGCCGAGGTCGATGAGGGGGGACAGCGAGTCGCCGACGTCATGGACGACATCGACGCGCAGCACCCGATGGCTGCCGGTGAAGCCGTCGACCTCGACCTCGGCCGCGGCGACGCCGTAGGAGAAGTACTTGAACGGGGAGCCCTGCATGGCCGCGGCGTCCCAGTGCAGCCCCTCGGTGCGGTAGAAGCCCGCCGCCCACAGCTGGACGCGGTCGGCGTAGGCCACTGCCACGAGATCGGCCCAGGGCAGGGGCTCTGCATGGGCAGCCTCCACCGCGCGCAGCCGCTCGCGGATCTGGACGCAGGCATCGAGGACGGCACCCCCGTTGAGGTCCGCCCCGGAGCTCGCGGCGGTCGCCGACGTGTTCGGCACCTTGTCGGTGCGCGTCGGCGCGAGGCGCACCAGGTCGAGGGGCACGTCGAGCGCCGTGGCCGCGATCTGGAGCATCTTGGTGTGCAGGCCCTGGCCCATCTCGGTTCCGCCGTGGTTGACGAGCACGGACCCGTCCTTGTAGACGTGCACGAGAGCCCCGGCCTGGTTGAAGGCGGTGAAGTTGAAGGAGATGCCGAACTTCACCGGCGTCACCGCGATCGCTCGCTTGGAGTGCTCGTGGCTCGCGTTGTACTGCGCGACCTGTTCCAGTCGCCGGGCCACGTCCCCGGAGGACAGCACCTGCTCCCAGCAGGTGACGATCCGCTCGGCGTGTCGCACGACCTGGCCGTAGGGGGTGCTCTGGCCCTCGCGGTAGACGTTGCGGCGCCGCAGGGAGAGCGGGTCGATGCCGAGCAGCGGGGCGCA
>JAGNQK010000296.1 GCA_017989115.1 Dermatophilaceae bacterium
GAGCGCACGATCATCCGGGTCAAGGGGAAGGGCCTCGTGGCGTCGCGGCCGAAGTCTCGGTCCTCGCTGCGCACCCTGGTGCTGCCCGGCTGGTGTTTCACCATGCTCGAGGCGCGGAGGGCACGGCTTGGGGTGACTGAGGGGCCGGTGTTCGCTGATGCCGTGGGGGGCTACCGGGATCGCAACAACGTCGGCGCTGCCTTCCGGAGGGTGCGGACCGGGACCGACTACGAGTGGGTCACTCCGCACACCTTTCGCAAGACCGTCGCGACGCTGCTCGACGGCAAGGGTGCCAGCGCCAGGATGATCGCCGACCAGCTCGGCCACGCCCGCATCTCGATGACCCAGGACGTCTACATGGGCCGGCGGGCGGTATCGCCAGAGCTCGCTGCGGCGCTTGAGTCGTTCGCCGATGACCAGCGCCCCCGGGACGTTGTCGATGAGGCGTGATCAGAGCATGAGTGCCCGCATGAGTGCCCGCAGGCCATTTTGGTCGACGAGCCGAAGCGGGTGCACGTCGCTGACCTGCGGTGTTGGTGGGCCCCGTGGGGCTCGAACCCACAACCTACGGATTAAAAGTCCGCAGCTCTAACCATTGAGCTAGAGGCCCGTGGGACGAGAGGTGGTGCGTGACCGGGCGGCACGGCATCCGCGCGGGTCGCACTGCCCTCTTGTCCGGGGGCAAGTATTGCCCACGCCGCGCCACGATGGTGAGCGGGGCCCGACCCGCCGCCGCTCAGCGGGCCATGAGGTAGACGATGGCCGCGATGGCCAGGAGCGCGGCGCTGAACCCGGGCACCCAAACCCAGTGCACGTGCCCCTTGGGGGCCGCCACCGGCACGTTCGTCGGCGTCGGGGTGGGGTCGGCACTCGCGGGCCACCGCGGTGGGGCTGCTGGTCGGTCGTCGAGCGACTGCTCCTCCGCCGCCGCCGTACCCACGACGTCCGCGGCGTCCCCGGACGGCTCGGGCAGGTCGTGCTCGTCGAGCCCGAGTCGCTCACCGAGCTCACGGGCGCTCGCGGGACGGTCGGCAGGCCTCTTCTCGAGGCACTGCTCGATGAGCGCGCGCAGGCCCGGGGGGACGTGCGCGGGCAGGGGCGGCGGCGGGTCGTTGACCTGCGCCAGGGCCGTCGCCACCGGAGTGCCCTTGTCGAACGGGCGGCGACCGGTGAGCAGCTCGTGCGCGACGACGCCGAGGGCGTAGAGGTCGGAGGCGCCGGTGGCGGGCTCGCCGAGGGCCTGCTCGGGCGAGAGGTAGTGCGGCGTGCCGAGCACCTCGCCGGTCTGGGTGTGTCCCGACCCGTCGACGGCGCGGGCGATGCCGAAGTCGGTGAGCTTCACCGTGCCGTCGGGCATGACGAGGATGTTCGCGGGCTTGACGTCGCGGTGGACGACGCCGGCCTCGTGGGCCGCCCCGAGGGCGAGCGCGGCCTGCGCCATGATCGCCCGTACCTGGCTCGGGTCGAGGGCGCCCTCGCGCTTGACGAGGTCGGACAGCGGCTCACCGGGGACGAGCTCCATGACGAGGTAGGCGAGGTTGTCTTCCTCGCCGTAGTCGAAGACGGTGGCGACGTTGACGTGCGCGAGGTTGGCGGTGTGCAGCGCCTCGTTGCGGAAGCGGAGCGCGAAGACCTCCTCGTCGTCCAGGCTGGGCCGAAGGATCTTCACCGCGACCTGGCGCTCGAGGACGCCGTCGCTGGCCTCCCAGACGTCGCCCATGCCCCCGGACGCGATGCGGGCGGTCAGCGTGTAGCGGTCACCGAGGACGAATCCCTCGTGAAACCGGTTCACCGGGGGTTGGTCGCAATCACCGGACCATGGTAGGTCACCCCCGGGCCCCTGACCGGCCTGCGTGCGCGCCGATCACGCGCCGTGAGGTCGAGGGTTCCGTCAGGGGCGCCGGGCCCGCTCCCGGGCGATCTCAGACGGCAGGGGCTCCAGCTCGTGTGCCGGTGTCGCGCCGGTGCGGGCCGTGCGTCGATGGTCTCCACGACCGCGTCCGTACCCGTTCGCGGCCTCCTCAACCTCGTCCGGCGCCTGCGCCTCGAGCCGCAGCCGGCGCCCCTCGGCGACGCGCTCCTCCAGCTTGGTGGCGGCCTTGAGCGACCCGGAGTCGTCGCGCGGCGGCAGCTGGAGGGTGCGCTCGGCCCGGATGCCGGCCTGCAGCTGCCGCGCCCGCTCCAGCTCCGCGTCGATCTCGGCCCCGAAGAGCAGGGCCAGGTTGGTCAGCCACAGCCACAGGAGGAAGACGATGACGCTTCCGAGGGAGCCGTAGAGCGAGTCGTACTTCGCGAAGTTGCTGACGTAGAACCCGAACCCCAGCGACGCGAGCACCCAGATGCCGATGGCAACGGCGGCCCCCACCGAGACCCAGCGGAACTTGGGCTGCTGGACGTTCGGCGTCGCGTAGTAGAGCACCGCGACCATCAGCACGACGACCGCGAGGAGGAAGGGCCACTTGGCGAGGTTCCACAGCGCCAGGCTCTGCTCACCGAACCCGATCGCCGAGCCGATCGCCTCGGCGACAGGTCCGCTGACGACGAGCCCGACCAGCACGATGGCCGCCATGACGACCAGCCCCACCGTCACGAGGAGCACGAGCGGGCGCAGCTTCCAGACCGGGCGGCCCTCGTCGACCTGGTAGATCCGGTTCAGCGTGCGCCCGAAGGCCCCGACGTAACCCGACGCCCCCCAGAGGGCACCGGCGAGACCGACGGCCAGCGCCAGGCCCGCGCTCTGCGCCCCGACCATGGCCGCGATGGGCTCATCGAGCTGGTCGGCGATGTCGCTCTGGCCGAGGTCGCGCAGGATCTCGAGCATTGCCTGGGTGGTTGCCTCCCCCTGCCCGAACACCCCGAGGAGGGAGACCAGCGCCAGGATCGCGGGGAAGACCGAGAGCACCGAGTAGTACGTCAGGGCCGC
>JAGNQK010000297.1 GCA_017989115.1 Dermatophilaceae bacterium
GCTGCGGGGTGCGCACCCCCTGCCGAGGGGCTAGCGTCCGACCATGAGCCCGCGACCCACCCTGCGCCAGACCTCGCCAAGCCCTCGCACGCGCCGGGCCCGCTCCGCCGGTGCCCTCACCCTGGCGCTCGCCATGATCCCGGCCGCCGCGTCCGCCGCCCACGGTGACGACCCGACCGTGCTGACGCCGATCGGCGGCGGGTACGTGACCTCGACCCTGGCCGGGTTCGCGGATGCCGCGGCGCTCGGTGCCAGCGGACCCACCGTCGACCTCGTCGTCGTCCCCGCGGCCTACGGCGACGGCGCCAAGGACCGGGCCGAGAACCTCCGCCTCGCGGCCGACCGAACTGCCCAGCTCGACGCTGCGTGCGACGCCGCCGTCGCGTCCTCGGGCAGCGGCTTCACCGGGTGCACCGCCACGCTCGCGGTGCTGCTGAACCGTGCCGACGCGCTCGATCCCGCCAACGCCGTCGCCCTGGCCGACCCCGGCACCGACGGCATCTATGTCCTCGGCGGCGACCAGGGGCTGGCCATGCAGGTGCTCGCCGACTCCCCGGCCGAAGCGGCCATCACCGCAGCCGTCGAGCGCGGAGCCGCCCTCGGCGGGACCAGCGCCGGTGCCGCCGTGGAGTCCCGCACGATGATCAACGGGTACCGCGGCTCGCTGGGGCCGGCTGACGGTCTCCAGCAGGGCTCGGCCCTCATCTGGTGGGGTGACGACGGGGACCTCGAACGCGGTCTCGACATCGGCTCGTCGAGGGCGATCTTCGACCAGCACTTCCATCAGCGCGGCCGTCTGGGCCGGAGCCTGTCGACGATCGCGACCGCCGGCGAGCGCCTCCGCACCAGCCCGGTCGGGGTGGGGGTCGACTACGCGACGGGGGTGCGGGTCACCGGTGACACCGTCCTGTCGGACGTCTTCGGCGACGGTGCCGTGACGATCATCGACGACCAGACCCTCGGCGGAACCCACTCCTGGGTGGGCAGTCCGGCGACCTTGTCGGCCCGCCGCGTGCTCACCCACCTGATGACCGAGGACACGACCTACGACCTGGCCTCGCGCGAGTTCACCCGCGCGGGCGAGGTGATCGCCCCTCCCCCGGCGAGCGCATGGCTCGCCCCGGCATCCCCGTCGACCGTCGAGGGGACGGTGTTCCTCGGTGGCGGGTCACTCGGCAGCCCGGTCATCGCCGACGTGGTCGCTGCGGCCCGGACGGTTGACGCGTCGAAGAAGGCCCGGCTCGTCGTCCTCGGAGGCGGTGCGTCGTCGAGCTCGCTGACGAGCGCCTACGCCCAGGCCGTGAAGAAGGCCGGGTGGGCCGGGCAGGTGAACGCGGTCGTCCACAACGGCAAGGGCTGGCCCGGCACGTCGCTCGCCGGCGCCACGGCCGTCGTCCTCGTCGGGGAGGACCCGGTGGCGCTCGCGTCGTCGATGGCCGACCCGGCGTTCCGGGCCACGGTCACCCAGGCGGTGCGCACCACCCCGGTGGTGTTCGCCGACGGCTCGATGACCGCCGTCCTCGGCGAGCGCTGGTCGGCCAAGGCCAGACCCACGTCGAACACCCTCGAGGCCGAGGGCGTCGCGGCGTACCGCGCCGACGACGCGGCGTGGCAGGACGGGCTCGCGCTGGTGCCCGCCACCGTGGTCCCCCACCTCACCGACGACTTCCGCTGGGGTCGGCTGTACGCGGGTGTCGCGGCGGCACCCGCGGACCTTGCCATCGGGGTGGCGTCCGGGTCGGCGGTGGTGCTGAGCCCTGCAGGCGCCTCGGTCTCGGGTGCGTCGGTCGTCGTGGCCGACGGGTCGGGGGCGTCGTCGTGGGTCAGCGCCAACGGCGCGTTCGGCGCGAGCGGGGTCGTCCTCGACGTCTTCGGGTCCGGTGACCAGCTCGCCCGCTGAACATGATGTGACCCGCGTCCTTGCGTGCCGGCGCGCACCGTGACACGGTCGAGGTGTGGAGCCCTTGGTTCCACGACGACGGACTTCCTCAGCCCGCCGCCGCGAAACACTCGCGATCGGAGGAAACCTGGATGAGCGCATCACGAGTTGTCGTCGGGGTCGACGGATCCCCCCTGTCCATGGCGGCAGTGTCCGCGGCCGCACAGATCGCGAGCGAGCGGGGGCTGCCCCTGCACGTGCTGCACGCGTTCGCCGTCGACCTCCCGATGCTGGGGTTCGGTGAGCTCACGAAGGACTCCGACGTCGTGTCCACCCACGCGTCCAGGCTCGTCGCCCAAGGGGTTGCCCGCGCCCACGCCATTGACCCCTCCCTCACGGTGACCACCGCCGTTCGCGACGGCTACGCGAGCCAGGCCCTCGTCGACGCCGCACGCACCGCAGCCCTCGTCGTCGTCGGCGCCATGGGGCACGGGCTGTTCAGCCGGGCCAGCGTCGGCGCCGTCGCGATGCAGGTCGTGACCCACGCCCGTTGCCCCGTCCTCGTCGTGGGCCACGAAGGCACCCCGCCGGCATCCGAGAGTGCTGCGGTCGTCGTCGGCGTCGACGGGTCCAAAGCCTCCCTGCGAGCCCTGTCCGCCGCGTTCGACGAGGCCGTCCGCCGCAGCGCTCCCCTGCGCGTCGTCCACGCCTGGGAGCCCAGCAGCGCCAGCGACCCCACGTTGTCCGGCGACTCGTCGTGGAGCGACTACGCCGCCGACCTCGAGCGCACCCTCAGCTCAGCACTGTCCGCACAGCAGGCCTCCAACCCGCACGTCGAGGTCAGCTACGAGGTGGTCACGGGTGAGCCGGTTCAGACCCTGCTCGACCACGCGCGAGACGCCGGGCTGCTCGTCGTGGGCAGCCGTGGTTCGGGCGGCTTCCCCGGGCTGCACGTCGGGTCGACGGCGCTGCGCCTCATGGGCCGCAGCCCCTGCCCGGTGCTGTTCACCCGCTGAGGCGTGTTGTTCACCCGCTGAGGCG
>JAGNQK010000298.1 GCA_017989115.1 Dermatophilaceae bacterium
CGTCTACGCCCACGACCACCGCGGGCACGGCTCGACGGCGAGCGAGATCGACCACGGGTACTTCGCCGACGAGAACGGGTGGGATGCCGTCGTCGCGGACATGCGTGCAGTGACCCGCCTCGCCCAGCAGGAGAACCCCGGCCTGCCGGTCTTCCTCCTCGGGCACTCGATGGGCTCCTTCCTCGCGCGCACGTACGTCATCGAGAACAGCCGGGACCTCGCGGGCCTCGTGCTCTCGGGGACGGGCGGCGACCCGGGCCCCCTCGGCAAGGTCGGTCTCGGTGTGGCCCGGCTCGAGAAGCGGGTGCGTGGCCCCCGCCACGTGAGCGCGCTGCTCGACAAGCTGACCTTCGGCCAGTTCAACGCGGCCTTCAAGCCCAACCGCACCGGGTTCGACTGGCTCTCGCGCGATGACGCGGAGGTCGACGCCTACGTCGACGACGCGCTCTGCGGGCGCACCTTCACCTCGGGCTTCTTCGTCGACCTCTTCGGCGGGATCCAGCGGATCAACGACCGCAAGCAGGTCGCACGGGTGCGCCGCGACCTGCCGATCCTGCTCATCGCCGGCGACAAGGACCCCGTCGGTGACGGCGGAAGGGGCCCGCGCGCCGTGGCCGAGCAGTACAGCTCGGTCGGGGTCGTCGACGTCACCTGCACCCTGTACCCGGGTGCTCGCCACGAGATCTTCAACGAGACCAACCGTGACGAGGTCACGGCGGACGTCGTCGCCTGGCTGGACTCCCACCTGCCCTGAGAGAGGCGCCGGCTCGCCCCGAGGGAGCCGATGGAATCGGACACGGGCGGCATCCGTGGCAGGCTGGGTGGGCACCACCGCCAGCCCCGATACGTGAGGACCGACCAGACGCATGTGTGGCATCGCCGGATACCACGGGCTCCCCGCCGACCCCGCGCTGCTCGAGCGCATGAACGCCCACCAGCAGCACCGTGGCCCTGACGGGGACGGAATCTGCGTCGACGGGCCCTGCGGCCTGGCGCACCGGCGGCTGTCGATCATCGACATCGCCCACGGCCAGCAGCCGATGGACACCGCCGACGGCCGGTACGCGATCGCCTACAACGGCGAGGTCTACAACTACCTCGACCTGCGCGGCGAGCTCGAGGCGCTCGGTCGCACCTTCACGACCGACTCGGACACCGAGGTCGTGCTGCAGGCCTTCGCGCAGTGGGGCGCCGACGCGTTCGACCGGTTCAACGGCATGTTCGGCCTCGCCATCTGGGACCGTCACGAGCAGCGGCTGACCCTGGCCCGCGACCACTTCGGCATCAAGCCGCTCTACGTCGCCATGGTCCCGAACCCGAGCGGTGAGGGCGAGGCGCTGCTGTTCTCCAGCGAGATCAAGCCGATCCTGGCCAGTGGCCTGTACGAGAAGCGGGTCAACGACCGCTCGGTCTACCGCTACCTGCGCTTTCGCGCCCACGAGGACGGCACGGAGACCTTCTTCGAGGGCATCGAGCGCCTCGCTCCGGGCGAGATGCTGGAAGCCGACGCGAACGGCATCCGACGTCGCATGTTCACCCGGCTGAAGGAGGAGCTGCTCGAGCTCGCCTCCGTGCAGCGCCCCTACGACGCGGCCGCGGCCGCGGAGTACAAGCGCCGCCTCGTGGAGTCGGTGCGGCTGCGCCTGCAGTCCGAGGTGCCCGTGGGCACGAGCCTGTCCGGTGGCCTGGATTCGAGTGCGGTCGCCGTCATCATCAACCAGCTGCTGAACGAGGGTGACTCGCTCTCCCTCAGCGCGGTCGGCGCCCGGCAGAACACCTTCTCCGCGATCTTCCCCGGGTCGATCAACGACGAGGAGAAGTACGTCGACGACGTCCTGGACATCTGCACCGGGCACGTCGAGGCGCACAAGATCCTTCCGACGGCCGATGAGTTCAAGGCCGACCTGCTCGACTTCATCCGCACCCAGGAGGAGCCGATCATCTCCTCCGGGCCCTACGCGCAGTACCAGGTGATGCGCGAGGCCACGAAGCACGTCACCGTCCTGCTCGACGGGCAGGGCGCCGACGAGATGATGGCCGGGTACATCCCGTACTACTTCGTCTACCTGCGTCAGCTGCGCGCCCAGGGCGCCACGCTCGCGGCCGCCGAGCTCGCGAAGAGCCTCGACGTGCTCTACCGGCTGGGCCGCTTCAAGCTCAAGGCCAAGGTCAAGCTGAAGAAGTCGATCCCCACCACGCACCTGCTGAACCGTGACTTCGTCGCCGCGCACCGGGGCGAGCGCTACAGCTCAGAGGGAGCCAACCTCAAGAAGCGCCTCGTCGAGGACCTGTTCCACAACTCGCTGCCGAGCCTGCTGCGCTACGAGGACAAGAACACGATGCGCTTCTCCCTCGAGGGGCGCGTGCCGTTCCTCGACAAGGAGGTGCTGAAGTTCATCTTCAGCCTGTCCGACGAGGCGATCATCAAGGACGGCTGGAACAAGCGGGTGCTGCGCGACGCGACCCGCGGCCTGCTCCCCGAGTCGATCAACCGCCGCCGCAACAAGATCGGCTTCACCACCCCCCAGGGTGAGTGGTTCATGCGGCTGAAGAACCACTTCTACAACATCTTCCTCAGCGAGTCCTTCGCCAACCGGCCGTACGTCAACCAGACCGAGGTCATCGCGGCGTTCGAGGGGTGGATCAAGGGCGCGAACGACGTCGACACGATGACCTTCTGGCGCCTGATCAACCTCGAGCTGTGGATGCGTGAGTTCATCGACGAGCACGAGGATGCCGGCGACGCCACCGACGCGACCGCCCGGGTCAAGACCGACTACGAGGCGAACGAGGGGCAGAACCTCGACCTCGTGACCTCCCTGGGCGAGAACGTGCGCCGCTACCCGGTGCGCACCGAGCTGTTCAGCCGCGACGACGACCTCGACGCACGGGTGCTCGAGCAC
>JAGNQK010000068.1 GCA_017989115.1 Dermatophilaceae bacterium
GCATCAGGACGATCGACCCGGCCCACCGGCCACGGGTGGAGCGCGGCCCGCCCCCGGCCGTACCGGCAGGGGTGGCCGGGTCCGTCGGATCGGCGGTGGCCTGCGCGGCGACCAGCGCGCGCAGCCGGGCCGGCCGGCGACCGTGCCGCGTCACCCCTCGAATCTAGGGACGGCGGGCGCGGCCCTCTTCACCCCGCTCGGGTGACCCTCCCGTGCCCGTCGCCTCCTGGACCCACTCCCAGAAACGGCCCCGCTGCTCAGCCGTGGGTCGCGTGCGGCGCATGATGCTCGTCGGCCGTGCGCGACGGTCGTGCAACAACTGGCCGGATGCCGGTGCCGGGTCGGCCGCGACCACCCACGTCGTCGTGTCGACACCTTCACCGGCCGTGCGCAGCGACGGACCGAGCAGGGCGGCGAAGCGGGGGAGTGACGTCTGCACGCCGGGAGTTGCGGCCCACCCCGGGTGGGTCGCACTCACGCTGACCCCCGCGGCGTCCCAGCGCTGGGCCAGGACGGGGAGCAGCTCGATCTGGCCGCGCTTGCTGCGCGCGTAGGCGGTCGCACCGGCGTACTCACCACGCAGGAACTCGGGGTCATCCACGGGCAGGGGCTGGCTGTACATGCCACCTGACGTCACGAACACCACCCGACCCGCATCGGCGCCGAGCAGTGGCAGCAGCAGTTCGGTCATGAGCACCGGACCGAGCACGTGCAGGGCCATCGTCATCTCGTGGCCCTGCGCGGACTCGGTGCGCGTGGCGGGAAGCGCGCCGGCGTTGTGCACCAGCGCCCGCAGCGGCAACCCGGCCGAGAGGAAGGCCGCGCAGAAGGTCCGCACCGAGTCGAGGTCGGAGACGTCACACACCCACACCCGGGCCGCGCCCGCCCTGCCGACCGCTGACTCGATCTCAGCGGCCACGCGACCGCCGCGGCCGGCATCCCGGACGACGAGGTGAACGGTGGCACCCAGGGCGGCGAGGTCGTGGGCAGTGCGTTCGCCGAGGCCGGACGAGGCGCCGGTCACGGCCACGTGGTGCCCGGTGAGGCACCCGGGAGTCGGGTCGGCGGGCCAGGTCGGGAGCCGCCGCCGCACGGCGTACCCGAGCCGGGTGAAGCCGGGGGCGATCGTGCGGTCGAGCGTGGTGTCCAGGGCGGAGGCAGCCGCCGTCGCCAGCCCCGTCACATCAGTGCCTTCATCGCGGTGATCGCGCCCCGCAGGTATCGCTCCACGACCACCCGCTCGTCGTCGCTCAGGGAGGCGTCGATCTCGGCGAGCCCTCGGAACATCGGGGCGAGCCGGGTGAAGACCTCGACGCGTCCCGAGTCGGTGATGACGACCTCGGTGCGCCGGCCGTCGTCCGGGTGGGGGCGGCGCTGCGCGTGGCCGCGTCCGACGAGGCGGTCGACGATCCCCGAGGATGCCGCGGAGGTCACCCCGAGTTCACGCGCCAGCTCGACCGGACCCATGGGGGTGGTCATCAGGTGGCGCAGCGAGTGCAGTTCCGAGACCGACAGACCAGCCTGGCGGGCCACCTCGTGGGGCACCTGCCCGGCGACGTCGACGAGTTCCTGGAGGGCGACGAGGGAAGGTGACTGCCGATAACCCGGCACCACCGACGTGACGTCGGGAGCAACGTTAGACAAACTTGCATCAAGGGCTTGGGGTTCCGTAATCTCACTCACCTACTTAGCAACATGGTGAATCACCTACTGAATCACCTACTGAATCAGCACGGTATCAAGGGAGAGCGGACACATGGGCAACCTTGCACACGCCATCACGCGCAAGTGGGTGGCCGGCATCCTCGCGCTGGTGGCCATCCTCGGCGCCGGCGCGATCATCGGTGTGGTCGGGCAGGCCGAGGGTCCGCCCACCGCGGTGGCGGCCCTGCCGGACGGCACCGACAGCAAGGCCGCCGCCGAGCTTCGAGCCGAGCTGCCCGAGGCAGAGGGGTCCGCGGCCGTCGTCCTCTACAGCAGCGACGCAGCCCTGACCCCTGATCAGCTGGCCGTCGTCCAGGAACGGGCACGCACGCTGCCGGGGGCGACCGGTGCTCCCCCCGCCGTGGCGGAGGACGGAACTGCCGCCACGGTGTTCATCCCCGTGAACACGAGTGACGCAGTCGAGACCGCCGAGGTCGTCGGCGACCTGCGGGAGGCAGCCAAGGCAGACCTCCCGGACGGCCTGACAGCCCAGGTCACCGGCCCCGCCGCCATCCAGGCCGACCTCGCGGCCGTCTTCGACGGGGCGAACTTCCGCCTGCTCGCCGCGACGGCATCCGTCGTCGCCCTCCTGCTCGTCATCACCTACCGCAGCCCGGTCCTGTGGCTCGTGCCGCTCACTGTCGTCGGTGTCGCCGACCAGCTCGCCGCGGTGGCGGCGACCCACACCCTGGCGGCCTTCGACGTCCTGTGGGACGAGTCGACGATCGGCATCCTCTCCGTCCTCGTGTTCGGTGCGGGCACCGACTACGCCCTGCTGCTCATCAGCCGGTACCGCGACCAGCTGCGGGTCACCGAGGACCGTCGTGAGGCCATGGCGATCGCCCTGCGCCGCACCACCGAGGCGATCATCGCCAGCTCCAGCACGGTCGTCATCGGCCTGCTCACCCTGCTCCTCTCGCTCTTCCCCGCGACCCGGGGGCTCGGCCTGGCCTGTGCCGTCGGTGTCGTCGTCGCGGCCTTCTTCGTGCTCGTCGTGCTCCCCGCAGCCCTGGTCGTGTTCGGTCGCTGGATCTTCTGGCCCAAGGTCCCGAAGGTGGGCCAGGCCGGTCTCGCCGACGCCAACTCGCTGTGGCGCCGCATCGGTGACGCCGTCGCGAAGCGGCCCGCCGGTTTCGTCACCGTCACGCTGCTCGCGCTGGCCGTCATGGCCGGTGGCATCACCCAGATCAAGACCGGCCTCGACGGCCCCGACCAGTTCCTGCAGAAGCCCGAGGCCATCGCCGCGGCCGAGCGCCTCGGAGAGTCGTTCCCTGCAGGTGCTGCCGACCCGACCATCGTGGTGACCCGCGGTGACGGGGAGGCCACGGCCACGGCCGTCGCCGCCGTCGACGGCATCAGCGACGCCCGGGTCGTCGCCTCCGGCAACGGGGTGAGCGAGATCGACGCGGTCATCGACGCCGCCCCCGGGTCCGACGAGGCCGAGGCCACGGTCACGGCACTGCGTGAGGCCCTGGCCGGTCAGGCGGACACCCACGTCGGTGGCACCGAGGCCGAGGCCATGGACGCCTCGGCATCCGCGGCCCGAGACCGTCTGGTGATCTTCCCGATCATCCTCGCGCTCGTGCTCGTCTCGCTCGCTGCGCTGCTGCGCTCGGTCGTGGCGCCGATCATCCTCGTCGCCACGGTGGTCGCGACCTACATGGCCAGCCTCGGCCTGTCGTGGGTGCTGTTCACCCAGGTGTTCGGCTTCGAGCGACTCGACGACGGTGTGCCGTTGCTCGCGTTCGTCTTCCTCGTCGCCCTCGGCGTGGACTACAACATCTTCCTCATCACCCGAGCCGCCGAGGAGGCCAAGGACCACGGCTCACGCAGCGGCATGTTGCGCGCCCTCGCGGCGACCGGTGGTGTCATCACCAGCGCCGGCATCCTGTTGGCCGCGGTGTTCGCGGTCCTGGGTGTGCTGCCGCTCGTCGTGCTCGCCCAGCTCGGCGTCATCATCTGCGTGGGCGTGCTCCTCGACACCCTCGTGGTGCGCACCGTGCTCGTCCCGGCGATCGGGCTCATCCTCGGTGACCGCTTCTGGTGGCCGCGGCGCGTCGACACCCGCCCCTCGGTCGCGGATGCCGCGGACTCGACTGATCGTGCTGAAGGCCCGGTGCCCGTGGGTGGGGCGTGACCCTCACCCGGTTCGGCCTCGGGGTCACCCTGGCCGCACTGATCGGCCTGTACGCCGTCCTCGCGGTGCGGTGGACCGGAGCCGGGTCCGCCTGGGCTACCACGCTGGTTCGTCCGGCGTGGCAGCCGCCGGACGTGGTGTTCGGGGTGGTCTGGCCGCTGAACTTCATCGCGATGGCGGTGGTCGGCACGGCCGTCACCGTCGGGGCCACCCCGCGCGAGGGAGTGCTCTGGATGGTGCTGTTCGGCGCCAGCGTGGCGCTGGCGCTCGGGTGGGCGAGGGCCTTCTACCTCCGGCACCGGCTGGGTCGGTCCGCCGCGCTGCTCAGCCTGGCTGCCGCGGTCACCTGGGCCCTCGTGGCGCTCACGGCGAGCACGGTCGGCTGGCCGGCCTGGGTGCTCGGGCCGTACGCGGTGTGGCTCACGGTCGCCTCGAGCCTCGCGGTGGGGTACTGGCGGTTGAACGAATCTCGGTGACGGTGCATCCACAGGGCCGGTCGGCAGCGAACCACTGTCGAGACAGTCATGACCCCGTGAGAAAGCCGAGAGGAGTGCAGCATGACCCAGCTCACCATGGATCCGCCGCGCCTTCCATGGCAGGCGGTGCGTGCGCCGGGTCGGCCTGACCGGCCGATCCCGTTTATCGTGGGGTCCGTGCGAGCAGAGGAGCAGGTCGAGGCGGTCGTCGTGGACGACATCGCCGAACGGCTGCGCGACGGGTCTCGGGAGGCGCTGGAGGAGGCCTACGCTCGCTGGGCGTCCCTCGTCCACACCCTGGCCGTGCGCTCCCTCGGCAACCACCACGACGCGGAGGACGTCACCCAGCAGGTGTTCGTCTCCGCGTGGAACAGCCGGCACACCCTGCGGCCCGACAAGGGCACCGTGCCGGGGTGGCTCGTCGGCATCACCCGCCACAAGGTCGCCGACGTCCACGCCAAGCGCGCTCGGCTGGCGCGCGACGCCCAGGCGGTCGCGGAGAACACCCTGCCCGACGAGAGCGCCCCACCGCCGGACGACCTGCTCGCGACCCGGCTCGTGCTGCACGACGAGCTCGAGCGCCTCGGGGAGCCCCGGGGGACGATCGTGCGCATGGCCTTTCTCGAGGACCGCACCCACGACGAGATCGCCGAGCGTCTCGCAATGCCCCTCGGCACCGTCAAGAGCCATGTCCGCCGCGGACTGCTGCACCTGAGGACCCGCCTGGAGGAGGTGGACCGTGACCCATCCTGATGACGACATGCTGGCCGCCCTGGCCCTCGGCGAGTCGACGCCGAACGACGTCGCCGCACACGTCGGTGGCTGTGCCCCGTGCTCACGTGAGGTGACGGCGCTGCGCTCCACCCTGAGCGTGCTGCGCGAGCCCGTCCCTGCTCTCATCGCGCCCCCCGCCAGCGTGTGGGATGCCGTGCTCGCCGAGATCGACGCCCCCGAGACCGCCGCCGCGCCCCCGACGGCGACAGTCGCCGCTCTGCCGGCCGCCCCTACGGCGGTCGACCACGCGGTCGCCGCTCCCGCGACCGCGCAGCCACCGACCGACGAGCTCGCGACGCGCCGCGAGAACCGCAGGCGAGGCGGCATCCCCCTCGCGTGGGTGGCCGGTGCCGCCGCCGCCGGAATCGTCCTCGGCATCGCCGGTGGTCGCCTGCTCGGGGGCGAGGACCCGGCGCCCGCGCCGATCACGGTGGCCAGCACCAGTCTCGACACCCTCGACACCGGGCAGGTCAAGGGGTCGGCCGACATCGTTCGCCTCGACGGCCAGCTCGACCTCGCCGTGCGCACCGAGCCGATCGACCCCCGCGACGGGTACCTCGAGGTGTGGCTGATCAACAAGGACCTCGAGCGCATGGTGTCGATCGGGGTGCTGCGTCCAGACGCCCCCGAGCAGACCTTCGCCATCGACCAGGCCCTGATCGACCAGGGCTACGTCATCGTCGACATCTCCCGTGAGGGCTTCGACGCAGCCCCGCAACACTCGGGCGACAGCGTCGTGCGCGGAACCCTCGCGACCTGACCCGAGTGCGCTCCCTAGGATGGGTGCATGACCTCGACCCCGGACATCAAGCCCCGTAGCCGCGACGTCACCGACGGCCTCGAGAAGGCCGCAGCGCGCGGCATGTTGCGCGCGGTGGGTCTCGGCGACGACGACTTCGCCAAGCCGCAGATCGGGGTCGCGAGCTCGTGGAACGAGATCACCCCGTGCAACCTCTCGCTCGACCGCCTGGCCAAGGCGGTCAAGGAGGGGGTGCACGCCGCTGGCGGCTACCCGCTCGAGTTCGGCACCATCTCGGTGAGCGACGGCATCTCGATGGGCCACGAGGGCATGCACTTCTCCCTCGTCAGCCGCGAGATCATCGCCGACTCGGTCGAGACGGTCATGATGGCCGAGCGCCTCGACGGTTCGGTGCTGCTCGCCGGGTGCGACAAGTCGCTGCCCGGCATGCTCATGGCCGCCGCCCGCCTCGACCTGTCCTCGGTGTTCCTCTACGCCGGGTCGATCCTGCCCGGCATCGCGAAGATGTCCGACGGCTCAGAGCGCACCGTGACGATCATCGACGCGTTCGAGGCCGTCGGCGCCTGTGCCCGGGGGCTGATGAGCCGCGAGGACGTCGACGCCATCGAGCGCGCGATCTGCCCCGGTGAAGGCGCCTGCGGTGGCATGTACACCGCCAACACGATGGCCTCCGTGGCCGAGGCGATCGGCATGTCCCTGCCCGGCTCGGCCGCCCCGCCGGCCACCGACCGCCGCCGTGACGGGTTCGCCCGCAAGTCTGGTGAGGCCGTCGTCGAGCTGCTGCGCCGCGGCATCACCGCCCGCGACATCATGACCAAGGAGGCGTTCGAGAACGCCATCGCCGTCGTCATGGCCTTCGGTGGCTCGACCAACGCCGTGCTCCACCTGCTCGCGATCGCCCACGAGGCCGACGTCGACCTCTCGCTCTCCGACTTCGCGCGGATCGGCGCCAAGGTGCCCCACCTCGCCGACGTCAAGCCCTTCGGGTCCTACGTCATGACCGACGTCGACCGGGTCGGTGGCGTGCCCGTCGTCATGCGCGCCCTGCTCGACGCGGGTCTGCTGCACGGCGACTGCCTCACCGTCACCGGCAGGACGATGGCCGAGAACCTCGCCCACATCAACCCGCCGGACGTCGACGGCAAGGTGCTGCGGGCGATGTCCGAACCCATCCACGGCACCGGCGGCATCACCATCCTCACCGGCTCGCTGGCCCCCGAGGGTGCCGTCGTGAAGTCGGCCGGCTTCGACTCCGACGTCTTCGAGGGCACCGCGCGCGTCTTCGACGGTGAGCGGGCCGCCATGGATGCCGTCGAGGACGGCACCATGACGGCCGGCGACGTCGTCGTCATCCGTTACGAAGGCCCCAAGGGCGGCCCCGGGATGCGCGAGATGCTCGCCGTCACCGGCGCGATCAAGGGTGCCGGCCTGGGCAAGGACGTCCTGCTCCTCACCGACGGTCGGTTCTCCGGCGGCACCACCGGCCTGTGCGTCGGCCACGTCGCCCCCGAGGCCGTCGACGAGGGCCCGATCGCGTACGTGCGTGACGGCGACGGCATCCGACTCGACGTCGCGAACGGTCGCCTCGACCTGCTCGTCGACGACGACGAGCTCGAGCGCCGGCGTGCCGAGGGCGTGACGCACCCCGAGGCCAAGTACACCCGCGGAGTGCTCGCGAAGTACCGGCGCCTGGTCGGCAGCGCCAGCCAGGGCGCCGTGTGTGACTGACCCGCCGGGGGACCGGCCGGCGCTCGAACTGGCCGGCCTGGTCAAGGAGTTCCGGGGGCGTCGCGTCGTCCACGGACTCTCCCTCGCGGTGCCTCGTGGCTCGCTCTACGGCCTCGTGGGGCCCAACGGTGCGGGCAAGACGACGACGCTGTCGATGGCGACCGGGCTGCTGCGCCCCGACGGGGGCACCGCGCACGTCCTGGGCCACGACGTGTGGCGCGACCCGGCATCCGCGAAGGAGGTCATGGGTGTCGCACCCGACGGCATGCGGCTGTTCGAGCAGCTGTCAGGGCGCGAGCTGCTGTCCTACGTCGGTGCGTTGCGCCGGATGCCGCGCGACGTGACCTCCGCCCGTGCCGACGAACTGCTGGCGGTGCTCGACCTCGCCGACGACGCGAGCACCGTCGTCGCCGACTACTCGGCTGGCATGGTCAAGAAGATCAGCCTGGCGGCGGCGCTGATCCACGCGCCGCGCCTGCTCGTGCTCGACGAGCCGTTCGAGGCCGTCGACCCCGTGTCCGGTCAGACGATCCGCACGATCCTGCGCCGCTACGTCGCCGGTGGCGGCACGGTCGTCATGTCGAGCCACGTCATGGAGCTCGTCGAGGGCCTGTGCGACCGGGTCGCCGTCATCGCCGGCGGGCGAGTGCTGGCCGAGGACACCGTCGCAGGCCTGACCCGGGGTGGGTCGCTGCACGACCGCTTCCTCGAGCTCGTCGGTGCCTCCGACGTCGGCGGAGACGAACTGTCGTGGCTGGGCTGAGGCGGATGCCGTGACGTGGCTCATCGTGCGGCTGCGCCTCGCGATGTGGCGCACGGCGATGAGCCGCAGCACCCTGCAGCTCACGTCCTCGATCATCGGTGGCCTCGCGGCGCTCGCCGTCGTCGGCACGCTCGGGCCGGGCCTCGTGCTGCTCGTGGCCCAGCCGCTGCGGATCACCGCCCTCGTCGTCCCCCTGTTCACGGTCGCCACCCTGATGTGGGCGGTGCTCAGCCTCATCGCGACGGGTGTCGACTCCCTGCTGGATCCCGCCCGCTTCTCCGTGCTCCCGCTGCGCGCGCCCGAGCTCGCGCGCGGTCTGCTCGCCGCCGCGCTCACCGGCATCCCCGCCCTGATGCTGTGCCTGTTGGCGCTCGCGCAGGTGGGCAGCTGGGCGTCGAGCCCGACGACGGCCGGCGCGGCGCTCGTCGCGGCGGTGCTGGGGGTGCTGACGGCGGTGCTGCTGTCACGGGCGGTGACGAGCGCGCTGGCCGGTGTCATGACGAGCCGCATCGGGCGGATCCTCGGCGCCTTCGTCGTCGCGCTCGTGACCCTGGTGCCGCTGGCCCTCAACCTGTTGCTGACCACCGGCACGCTCGGCGCGGACCTGCGCTCGTTCGACGCGACCCGCTCGGCCCGGATCGCCTCGTGGACGCCCTTCGGCTGGGCCTGGGGGCTGCCGTTCGACGTCGCGACCGGGCGGTGGGGCGCGGCGCTGGTGCACCTGCTGCTCGCGCTGGGGTTCCTCGCCCTGCTCTGGTGGGTGTGGGTGGGGCAGCTGCGGCGCACGCTGACCTCACCGCTGACGAGCTCGGGTGGGCAACGGATCGGTGCCGGGCGGTTCCTGCCCGCCCTGCTCGGCACGTCTCCGGTGGCCACCATCGCGGCGCGCCGCATCCGCGCCTGGTACCGGGACAGCCGCCTCGTGTCGATCGCCCTGCGCACGGCCGTGCTCCCGGTGTTCTTCGTCGCGCAGTCGATCGTCATGGACACGCCCGGCCTCGCGGGTGCCGGGGTGGTGTCGCTCGCTGTGTTCGCCGGGTTGACGCTCATGAACGACCTCGCCTTCGACGGGCCTGCGTGGTGGCTGCACGTCGCCGTCGGGGTGCCGGGCTGGCAGGACCGGCTCGGGCGGGTGCTCGCGACCACCGTGGTCTTCGGGCCCGTCGTGCTCCTCACGTATGCCGTGAGCCTGGCCCTGGGGGTGGTGCAGTCGCCGCTGCCGTGGCTCACCGTCACCGTCGTCGCCTTCTTCGCCAGCCTCGGGCTGGCCGTGCTCGTCGGGGCGTACCTGCCGGGGACGGCACCGCGCACCGGGGGCAACCCGTTCGCGGCGACGTCCGGGGGAGCGGCCCAGGGGTGCCTGACCGCTCTGATCTCCTTCATCGGCCCCATCGCGCTCACGGCTCCCGCCGCCGTCCTGGCGTTGATCACCTCGGGCACGACCGTGGGCCGGTGGGCGGTGCTGGTCGTGGGCACGGCGTACGGGCTGGGGCTCCTCGCCGTCGGGGTCGTCCTCGGTGGCGCCCGTCTGGACGCTCGGGCCCCGGAGCTGCTCGGCCAGCTGGAGTCGGCCCAGATCTGAGCGCGTGCTGTCCGCGGGGTGGCTCAACCCTTGTCGGGCACTGCCACCGGGGCGAGGATGAGCCCGCCCGGGCGGATACCCCGCCCGGGATCCCCATGAGGAGGTCCGCATGAGCCGTTGGCACCCCCAGGCGTGGTCGATCACCACCGAGGCGCCTCGTCCAGACGCCGAGCTCGTCGCCGAGCTCGCCCGCTTTCCCACGACCCAGATCGCCGACGGTGGCGGACCCATCGCCGTGGTCGGTCCCGGCATCGGGCCGATGGTGGCGGCGACCGAGATCTGCGGGCCTGCGGTCACCCTGTGGACGGCACCGGGCGACATCCTCTACATCCTGAAGTCACCCGACCTCGTGCAGCCGGGCGACGTCCTCGTCATCGACGGCGGCGGTCGCTTGGATGCCGCGGTCATCGGCGACGTCATCGGTGGCCGTCTGCTGGCCAACGGCTGTGCGGGCATCGTCGCCGACGCCGCCGTGCGTGACCTCGAGGGCCTCGAGGCGCTGGGCCTGCCCGTCCATGCCCGCGGTGCCCACCCGGCCACCGGCTCGAACGTCGGTCCCGGGGCCCTCAACGTGCCGATCCAGTGCGGCGGCGTCGCCGTGCACCCCGGGGACGTCGTGCGGGCCGACCGCAGCGGCGTCGTCGTCGTGCGCGCCGGCGGGCTGGCCGAGGTCGTCGAGCGCACCCGCGCCGTCGGGGCCCGCGAGGACGAGTGGCAGGCGGCGTTCGCGGACGGCGCCGG
>JAGNQK010000299.1 GCA_017989115.1 Dermatophilaceae bacterium
GTTGCCCGAGACACACAGGGCGCTGCCCTGCTCGACCATGCCCATGACGAGCCGCACGACGCCGGGGGAGTCCGGCCCGCGGTCGACGAGGTCGCCGACGAACACGGCGAGCCGACCCTGCGGGTGGGAAGCACCGACGGCACGACCGGCATCGTCGAGGTCGAGGGCCCACCCGAGGTCCTCGAGCAGGGTGCGCAGCTCACCGAGGCAGCCGTGCACGTCGCCGATGATGTCGAACGGGCCGTGCACCTCGCTCCGGTCGTTCCACGGACGCTCGCGCACGATCTGCACCCGAGGTGGTGCGCCACCAGCGTCGAGCACGTGCACCCGCCGGAACCCTTCCTTGCGCAGGCGCTTCATCGACCTGCTGAGGTCTCGCTGCTGGCGCCGCACGACCGGCATCCCGACGTCGCGGTCAGCACGCCCGGCGTTGCGCCGCCCGGCGACGCTCTCGGGCACCTCCAGCACGATGGCGTCGACGAGGGCGTGGTGCCGGCGGGCCAGGCTGACGAGCTCGGCCCGGGCCTTGGACTGCACGTTCGTGGCGTCGACGACCGTGAGCAGCCCACGGCGCAGCCTCGTGCCGACGATGTGGTTGAGCAGCTCGAAGGCGTCCGGTGTCGCGGACTGGTCGTTCTCGTCGTCGGACACCATCGCCCGGCAGGCATCGCTCGACACGATCTCGGTGGGGCGGAAGTGCTCTCGGGCGAAGCTCGACTTGCCGCTGCCTGAGACCCCGACGAGCACGACGAGCCCGGATGCCGGGACGCGCACCTCGGTCGTGTCGCTCGTCTCAGGCGTCACGGGTGAACACCCCCAGCTGGGTCGGGTGGCCGGTGGCGGCCTCGGGATCGCCGATGCCGCGGATGACCACCGAATACCCGTGGGTGGCCGCCACGCGCGCGCACCAGGTCGCGAACTCGTCCCTGTCCCACTCGAAGCGGTGGTCGGGATGCCGCATTCCGGTCAGGCCGTCGTAGTGGACGTTGTACTCCCGGTTGGGTGTGGTGACGAGCACGGCACCGGGGGAGGCGGTGCCGAAGACGACCGACTCCAGGGCGGGCAGGCGGCTCGGGTCGACGTGTTCGACCACCTCCATGAGCACGGCGGCATCAAAGCCGGCGTAGCGCGGGTCCTCGTAGGTCAGGGCACCCTGGAAGAGCTCGACCCGGTCGGCCTGGCGCTCGGTCATCGTGTCGAGGTGCAGGCGGCGGGCAGCCTGGTGCAACGACCTCGTCGACACGTCGCTGCCGGCCACCTTGGTGAAGGAGGGAGTGCGCACGAGGCGCTCGAGGAAGGCCCCGGGGCCGCAGCCGAGGTCGATCACCGAGCTCACGCCGAGGTCGAGCAGCTCGGCGAGGACGGCATCGTGCCGTTGGCGGTTCAAGGGGGTGCGCTCGGTGGTGAGGGGCGAGGCTGCCGGCTCCACGGCATCCGATGTCGGTGTCGCGCACGAGTCTTCCGCGGGGTCGTCAGTGGGAGCGTCGTCGCCGAGCTCGGCGAGCCGCTCGAGCGCCACCCGGGTGTAGCCGGTGCGGCTCAGGTAGCGCCGGGTGATGAGCTCGGCCTCGGGGTGGCCCGCGAGCCAGTCGCCGCCGGAGCGCAGGAGCTTGTCGACCTCGTCCGGGCCCTGCCAGTAGTGCTTGGACTCATCGAGCACCGGCAGCAGCACGTGCAGCTGGGTGAGGGCATCGGCCAGGCGGACGGTGCCGGTGAGGGTGAGGTCGACGTAACGGGAGGCGCCCCACTGCGGGAATGCCTCGTCGAGGGCGATGGGGTCGGCGACGACCTGCCAGCCCAGCGGCTCGAAGATCCGGTGGGCGATGGCGGGGCCGCCCCGGCACGGCAGCACGGGGATGCGGATCTGCAGGGGGATGGGGGTGTCGGCCAGGTCCTGGTGCGACGCGCAGCGCCCGATCCGCGCGGTGCTGAACACCTCGGCCAGGGTCACGGCGAACAGGGAGGACACGGCGTACGAGCGGTCGTTGACGTACTGGCCGAGACTGAAGTCGGGCAGGTTGCGGGCGCGACCGCGAGCCAGGCGCACCGGGTCGATCTCGAGGAGCAGGGCGGCCGTGCAGCGCTCGTCGGTGGCCTGCGGGTAGAACACCGTCGCGACCCCGAAGCTCTGGGTGAACTGCTGCACCCGGTCGGGGTGCTTGTGCAGCAGGTACCCGAGATCCGTCGCGGGACGGTGGGTCGTCGAGATGGTCAGGTACACCGCGTCAGTGTTGCCGACGACCTGCGCGCCCGCACGCCGATTTGTCGAGCAGGCCGAGCCCCGCATGGGTCGGTCGCGCCGACCGCGGGCACGGACCCCCCTCAACGTCCACTCCCGCGGTCGGCGCGACCACTGTGTCGAGCATGACGGCCAGCACGGGCCTGCCGCATGCGTACTCGTACTCAGATGTGGCAGGTCGGGGTCTGGTTCCGGGGATCTGGGTTCAATCAGCCGGTCTTCGGCTCGGTCAGGCGACGTCCATCGGCTGACCGCCGGTGATCCGCACCAGGTCGTCGTACGACGTCGCGAAGACGCTGTGGCTGTGGCCTGCGGCGGCCCAGACGACGGGGTACGTCGCGAGGTGGGTGTCGATGATCGTGCGCAGCGGGTGCGGGTGGCCGACCGGTGCGACGCCGCCGATCGCGAAGCCGGTGTGCTCGCGCACGAAGGCGGGGTCGGCCCGCTCGATGCTCGCGAGACCTGCCCGCTCCGCGACGGAGACGACGTCGACCCGGTGCCCTCCCGACGCCATGACGAGCAGGGGGAGGCGCTCGCCGTCGTGGGTCGTCGCGACGAAGACGAGGCTGTTCGCGATCTCGGCAGGCGAGATGCCCAGGGCGTCGGCGGCGGCCTGCGCGGTGCGCACGGCATCGGGGAGGTGGCGCACCTGCG
>JAGNQK010000069.1:0-8213 GCA_017989115.1 Dermatophilaceae bacterium
ACCATCGCCGAGTCGGGCGTCATGACGAGGATGCCCTTGGTGTGCATGAGCATCGTCGCCTCGGCGTTCCAGTACGGCTGCGCCCCGACGTTGATGCCGGCGACGACGACGTTGATCTCGTGCCCGGCCTGGGTGAACTCGATGATCCGCTTGAGCGCCTTCGCGACCCAGTCCATGTTCTCGGTGCCCGAGTCCATGGAGATGCGGGCACCGGCGGACAGGGCGAACCACTCGACCGGCAGGCCCCACTCCTCCGCGAGGTCCAGGGCCGCGATGACCCGGGCGCACTCCGGCTCGGCCACCGCGCCGAGGGCCCGCAGCGGGTCGCCGCAGAGCAGCACCCGACTGACACCCTCGGGGTGCAGGGGGGTCGGGGTCGTGACGAGGCCGCAGATGATTCCCGCGGTGTTCTCGCCGTAGGGCCGCTCGACGGGCACGAGCCGACCGCTCTCGTCGAGGTCGAGCTCCTGCACCGACCCACCGGAGCCGGCCACCATCGAGACGAGCTCGTAGGGGTAGACCAAGCCGCGGCGCCGGGCCCGCACGACCTTCTCGGCGTACTCGTCCAGCGGTGCGACCCGCGTGGTCGGGGGCTGGTCGACGGTGAAGGTCACCCCGGACCCCGGCTGGTACGCGAAGCGGGCGCAGATCGGCACGGTGGTGCCGTCCTCGGCGGGGATCGCCCCCTCGACGCGCACCTCTTCGATGCCCGCGCCAGCGGTCATTGGCGCGACCTTGTCCTGAAGGGCCGTCAACTGGTCGAGGTCGGCCTCGACGGGCGGCCAGACGTGCAGCCACACGTGGTTGGTGTCCAGCCGCGCCCCGGCGCCCAGGGTGGCCCGGGCCCGGCGGATCGCCTCGAGGCAGTTGGCGAGCGCCCGCTCGATGTGCGGCAGGCCGGTGACCTTGCCGTCGGCGTCGCGCACGACGACGAGCTGGCGCACCTGGGCCAGGGCCACGAGCCGCTGGTCCTGCGGGTTGCCCGTCGCGACCGCGTGCAGGAGCAGGACGTCCTCGGGGGCGTCGAGGCGGGTGAGGTCGAAGTCGCGCAGCCGCCACAGGTTGAGTCGACGACCCACCATGGGGTGCACGTCACGCACCGGCCGGTCCTCGACCATCGACCCATCCGGCTGCGGCCGGAACGTGAAGTAGCCGACCTCGCGCTCGTCGTCGGGGACCACGCCCACGGCGACGCGCCGCACCTGGGCCGCGAACGGCATCCGGGCGATCTTCTCCGCCAGGGCCGCCGAGGCGGCCTCCTTGTCGGCGGGCAGGTCGCCCCAGTGGACGTAGAGATCGACGACACCCTGGTGGCCGACCGGGCGCTGGGCGACCAGGCCACTCAGCAGCGTCGACAGCGGGCTACCGTCGGTGAGCTCATCGACGGTGCCGGTCGTCGTGATGAGGTGCGAGACGCGGTTGTCGAGAACGTAGTTCGCGCTGGCGACGCCGCGACCGTCGATGGTCTCCTCGCGCAGGTCGACGAGGTCGTACTCGCGGTAGTGCCGCTTGACGAGGACGGCGAGCATCGGCTCACGAGCCTGGATGCCGGTGCGCAGCCGCTCGGCGAGGAACCGCACGATCCGCTCGGGGATCGCGGCGAGCGTGTCGATGCGGGCGGTGCGCTCGGGCCCGTCCGGGAGGGCGTCGATCTCGGCGAGCTCGTCGCCGACGGAGCCGAGCACGGATGCCCGGTCGGCGTCGACGAGGGGCTGGTCGAACCAGCGGAAGCGCACACTGCGGGCGAGGTCGCCGACGATCGGGAACCGCAGCTGGGTGGCGCTCACGAGGCGGTCGAGCAGCTCGCGGGCGGCGACGTCGGCGGGCGGCTCGGGTGCCGGCTCACCCAGCCAGCGCTGCAGGATCGCGGTGGCCATCGCGACCTCGGGAGCCGAGCGCTGCTGGGCCAGGAACACCCGGAACACCGCACCCTCGAGGGCGTCGGCGGCGGCCGCGTCACCGGCGTCGGCACGCGAGGCGGAGGTGACCCCGTAGTGGCTGAGCACCCGCTCGAGGCGACCGACGAAGTCGGCAGGCAGTGCGCCACGCTCGGGATCCAGCGTCTGCAGGTAGGTGTGGAAGTGCTCGCGCGGGCTGTGTACCCGGTTCTCCAGGTGCGCCTCCTCCCCGACGGGTCGGTTGCGGCTCAGCTCGGCGAAGTCGGCGAAGACCCCGAGCAGGGCGACCTCGTCGTTGATCGGCGATGCGCCCGACGCCTCGATCTCGTCGCGGGCCTCGAGGTAGCCGGTGAGCGTGCGCTGCTCCTGGCTGGGGTCGAGGTCGTAGCCCAGGAGCATGGCCGCGAGGTCGGCGCGGCCCCGGGCAGCCCGCTCGGTGGGCTCGCGGTCGGCGACCTCGTCGGGCAGGTCGAGGTCGGGGGCGTCGACGTCGGCGGCTGCCCCCGCGTCTGCGGGGTCACCCGTCGGCTCGAGCCGCACCAGGGCGGCGCCGGTCTCGACCTGGCTGCCCGCGGCGACGAGCAGCTCCTTGACCCGGCCCGCGAACGGCGCCGGCAGCACGGTCTCCATCTTCATCGACTCGAGGACGAGCACCGGGGCACCCGCGGCCACCTCGTCGCCGACGGCGACCGGGGTGGCGACGACCAGAGCCGGTGCGGGAGAACGCATCACGCCACCCTCGTCACGGCTGACCCGGTGGGTGACCCCGTCGACCTCGACGAGCTGCACCGCACCGTGGGCGGCGGTGACGAGTCGGTGGGAACGGCCGCCCACGACGATCCGGCTCGCGTAGGGGCCGCCGCGCTCGAAGTCGGCGTCGACGGTGACGGTGTGTCCGGTGGGGTCGGTCACCGCGACCCGGAACCGGGCAGGCCCGGTGCGGAAGACGGTGACCTTGTAGGCGGTGCCGCGCAGCTTGAGGTCGACGGCGCGCCCGACGTCGTGCTGCACCTGGGGGCGCCCGCCGCGCGAGGTGTGCAGCAGTCGGGTGCGCTCGACCGACTCGGCCTCCTCGTAGGCCTCGATGCCGGCGACCACGAGCGCCACACCCGAGTGCTCGCTCGCGACCAGCCGACCCTGCGAGCGGACGCGGTCGATCCACCCGGTGTCGGCCGAGCCGTCGATGACCTCGGGCTGGTCGAGCAGGTCGAGGATGAACGACTTGTTCGTCGCCCCACCCTCGATGACGACGGTCGTCTCGCGCATGGCTCGACGCAGCCGGGCCAGCGCCTCGTCACGGTCACGACCGTGGGCGATGATCTTCGCGATCATCGAGTCGAAGTCTGCGGGGATCGAATCGCCCTCGGCCACACCGGTGTCGACCCGGATGCCGGGGCCTGCGGGCAGTTCGAGGTGGGCGATGCGCCCCGGTGCCGGGGCGAAGTCGCGGTCGGGGTCCTCGGCGTTGAGCCGGGCCTCGACGGCGTGCCCGACCTCGCTCGGCCGCTCACCCTCGAGGCGGCCGCCCGACGCCACGTGGATCTGGAGCCGCACGAGGTCGGTGCTCGTCACGACCTCGGTGATCGGGTGCTCGACCTGCAGGCGGGTGTTGACCTCGAGGAACGCGAAGAAGCGCTCACCCGGGTGGTAGAGGAACTCCACCGTGCCAGCCCCCGCGTAGTCCACGGCGATCGCGAGCCGCTCCGCGGCATCCTTGAGTTCGCGCATCTGCTCGGCGTCGAGCACGGGTGAGGCGGACTCCTCGATCACCTTCTGGTTGCGGCGCTGCACCGAGCAGTCGCGCACCCCGATCGCCCACGCCGTGCCCTGGCCGTCGGCGATGACCTGCACCTCGACGTGGCGTGCGCCGGTGACGAGCTTCTCCAGGAACACCACTCCCGAGCCGAAGGCCCGCTGCGCCTCGTCGCGGGTGCGCTCGTAGGCGTCGGCGAGATCGGCGTCGGTCGCGACCATGCGGATGCCGCGGCCCCCACCGCCCGCGGTCGCCTTGAGCATGAGCGGGTAGCCGATCCGGCCGGCCGCGGCGATGGCGTCCTCGAGGGTGTCGACCCCGCCGCGACTCCACGGAGCGACCGGGACCCCGACCTCCTCCGCGATCAGCTTGGAGCCGATCTTGTCGCCGAGGCGGCGCATCGCCTCCGGGCTCGGGCCGATGAACGTCACCCCGGCACGGGCGCAGACCTCGGCAAAGGCCGGGTCCTCGGCGACGAAGCCCCAGCCCACCCAGGCCGCGTCTGCACCGGTCTCGCGCAGCGCCCGCTCCAGCATCTCGTGGTTGAGGTAGGGACGCTCGGATGCCGGGCCGAGGTCGTAGGACGCGTCGGCCTCGCGCACGAACATCGCCGACCGCTCGGCGGTGGTGTGCAGGGCCACCGTCTCGATGCGGTGGCCGTCCGGGCCGGACTGCGCGTTGAGGTCGCGTACCGCGTGGATGAGCCGCATCGCGGCCTCTCCGCGGTTGACGATGGCGATCCGCTGGAACATCGGTGGTCCTCCCGGGGGTCCGGTGTGCGCGTCGTCTCGGCGGGGCTGTCCCGCTGTTCGTCCGAGCCTGTCACTTGTGCGCCGTGACGCGCGAGTAATGAGCAGAGTGCGCGCGTCTGGCTGCGATCGGGCTCGCCCGTCGGCTGCGCGTGACCTTCACACCGGGAGGTTCATCTCAGCACCGGAAACGAAGGGGTGCCAAGGTGAATGATGTGGCATCAGGCTGGAAATTTGAGCCGTATCGTGGCCGGATGCGCATCGCTGCCGTTGCCGCCGCGCTCGTGGCACTTTTCGCCCCCGTGGTGCGCCTCGTGGAACAGGTGAGTAAGTGCGGGCCCGGTGAGCCGTTCACCAGGCCGACGACGTGCACCCGGGTCGCGACCGAGCCGGGCCGCGAGGGTCTGGCGCTGCAGTACTGGCTGTACTACCCGTTCAACGACGTCAACAACAAGCACGAGAGCGACTGGGAGATGATCCAGCTCGACTTCGCGGCGTCTGACGCCGCGAGCGCGCTCGAGCAGGACCCGACCTGCCTCGGGTACGGCCATCACGAGGGTGTGGAAGTCGCCGAGTGGAGCTCGGTCAAGCTCGAGCGCCTACCTGCTGAGGTCACCCTGTCGTGAAGACCCCGAACCCGAACCCGCAGCCGTCCACCGACCGACCCTCCGACACCGGCCCCACCGCCGAGACCGCCGCGCCCAGCACCGCTGCCGCCCGGACCGCTGCCCGGCTGGCCCCGCTCGTCGCCTGGGCCGACCGCAACCCCGTCCCGGGCACCACCTTGCGCATCGTGCGCCAGCTGCTCGCGGTGGACGTGCGCGACCGCGTCTTCGGCATGGCGGGGCAGTCGTTCCTGGCCGTCATCCCGCTGCTCATCATCAGCTCGAGCTGGCTCTCGCAGAGCGACGGGCGGGCACTCGCCACGGCCCTCAACACCCGGCTGGGGCTCACGGGCGTCACCGCCGACACCGTGACGCTGTTGTTCTCGAGACCGGAGGGCAGCGCGGAGGTCAGCACGGCATCCGGTCTCAGCCTGGCGCTGTTGTTCTTCTCGGTGAACAGCTTCACCCGCACCCTGCGCCGCAGCATGGAAGGGCCCTGGGAGCTGCCGAAGGTCGGGTGGAAGGGCCAGCTGAGCGGCCTGCTCGGCGTGGTGCTGCTCATCGTGATGCAGGTGACCCTGGCGGTGATCGCGGTGGAGTGGGTCAGCACGTCGGCCGCTCAAGGGTTCCTCGAAGGGCTGGTCCGCACGGTGGTGGCGACCGCGTTCTGGATCGCGATCGGGCGGGCCCTGACCCACGGGCGCCTGTCGGTCGTACGGCTGTGGCCGGGCGCGCTCGTCGGCGGTGTCGGCAGCACCGCCATCGCCATCTGGACGGTCACCGTGCTGCCCGGCATCTTCGAACGGGATGGCGCGCGCTACGGCGTCATCGGCGTGGCCCTCGCACTCGTCACCTGGCTGCTGGCCTTCAGTGGCCTCATCGTCCTGGTGGGCGTGGCCGGCGCCCAGATCGCCCGGGCCGCCGGGTGGTTCACGCCGCGTGAGGACCCGCTCGTGCAGCCACTGTTCGAGCAACCCGACCCGCAGGCCTGATCCTCCCAGCCGCTGACCTGACTGCTCAGGAAGCGGTGGTGGGGGTGAGTCGGCGCCGGGCCGCGACGTAGGCCGCAGCGGCGAGTGCGATGACGAGCAGGAGCCCGACGACGGTCGCGTTGCGGACGAGGGTGGTCGTCAGGGTGGCCACGATGACCCGGGCCGCATCGGCCGCCAACGGGTCTGCGATGTCGGAGGTCGCTGAGCCCACGGCTGCGCGCACACCGACCGTGACGGCGACCAGGGCCAGGAAGCCGGACCCGGCAAACCACAGGGCTGACACGGCGGCGTCGCGCAACAGCCACGCTCCGGCGGCGAGCAGCACGACGACGAGCAGCGGCCCGAGCCACACCATGACCTTGAGCAGGTGGTAGTAGCCCTGCCACTTCTCGAGCTGGTCGACGGTGGCGATCGGCACGGTGGCCTCCAGCTGCGGGAGGCGGTCGACGAAGGTGTACCCGGAGTTCACGAGCTCGGCCCGCACCGCTCCGGCGATCGTGGCCAGACTGATGCTCACCGTGGTGCCCTCGGTGATGACGGTGCCCTGCGGCTCATCCCCCTCGAGGGTCGCCACCAGCTCGGCATGGGCCTCGTCGAGCGCGGTGTCGAACGCCGACTGGAACTCCGGCGACGTGACGATCTTGTCGGCGACGTTCTGCACCCGTGCCTCGACGGCACCGCCGAGCGAGGCCGCGACGTCACGCAGCAGGCCCTTGACGAGTTCTGGCGCCGCCAGCTCGTCGATGGCCTCCCCCACCCTCGGTGCCACCCGGTCATCGATCACGGCACCCGTCACCTGGTCGGCGAGCTGCGTGGAGACCAACGCCTGCACCTCGGGCTGCGAGGCCACCGGCCCGACCCGGGACACGAACGACTCGGTGTCGGTCACCGTGCGGGCCGTCCAGGTGGCGACCACGGCCACGGGCACGAGCAACCCAGCGAGGACGAGCAGGGTGATGGCGAGGATGCGGCGGGAACGAGAGCCCATGGCGCGATCTTCTCAGTCGGTGCGGATTTCGTCCGGCGGATGGGAAACCTCGGCCGCGACGGGGGGTGCCAGGCCCGCGAGAGGCGGGGGGACGGCATCCACGTCGCCGTTCTCACTGCCTTCTCCCCCGGCATCGCGCTGCGTGGCGCGTGGCGCGACGAGTTCGGCGACGAGCTCCTCGGTCTGAGGGCTCAGCTCGTAGCGGCGCTGGTAGATCTCGAGCATCGCCATGACGGTGGCGGCGACGGGCACCCCGAGCAGCGCACCCGACAGCCCGAACAGCTGGGCACCGAGCAGGGCCGAGCCGAACGACACGGCCGGATGGAGGTTGACCGCGCGCGAGGAGATGCGCGGCTCGATGGCGAGGTTCTCGACCTGCTGGTACCCGATGCCCCACGCGAGCACCCAGACCCCCACCATCGGGTCGCCCGACGTCAGCCCGACGAGCACCGGGAGCGCGATGGCGATGTAGGTGCCGATGTTGGGTACGAACTGGGCGACCAGGCCGGTCCACAGGGCGAGGGGCAACCAGTACGGCAGGCCGATGAGGGCGAACACGACGCCGCTGAGCACGGCATTGATCGACGCGAGCACGATGCGCGCGGCGATGTAGCCACCGACCTTGATGCCGGTGAGGTCCCAGGCCGTGAGGAACGGGACCTGCATGCTCGGGCGCAGGCGGCGAGCGACCCAGCCCCGCAGTGTGGGCATCCCCGCGGACATGTAGAACGTGAAGAACACGAGGATGAAGGCGCCGAAGAAGCCGGAGAGCACCTTCGCGACGAGGCCGAGCACCCCGAACGCCAGATCGTCGGCGTACGCCGTGAGGTCGGTGGGGCTCAGGCCGATCTCGTCGAGGATCGTCTCGAACGTGAACGTCGACCCGGACACCCTGTTGAACCAGCGCAGGGTGTCCTCGGCCATCCCCGGGAGTGCGGTGATGAAGCTCGTGAGCTGCTCGACGAACAGGGTGCCGAACAGGCCGAGGAAGACCACGAGGGAGATGCCGGCCAGCAGCATGACGAGGCCGGTGGCCAGACCGCGGTGCATCCTCTTCGCGAGCCGCGAGACCACCGGCTCCATGGCCAGCGCCGCGAACCACGCCATGATCACGTAGTAGAACGTCGAGGCGCCCCGCCAGAGCAGGAAGACCAGGGCGGCGGCCAGCGCCAGGACCCCGACGACGAGCCAGACCCGGCGCGCGAGGGATGGTGCGGGGGCGGCCGTG
>JAGNQK010000069.1:8313-10620 GCA_017989115.1 Dermatophilaceae bacterium
GGTGGCAGGTGAAGGATTCGAACCTTCGAAGCTTTCGCGACGGATTTACAGTCCGCTCCCATTGGCCGCTCGGGCAACCTGCCGTGGTGCGCATGGAAGGATAGCAAGCCGCAACCCGGCACACCGAATCGACTCCAGGAGGACCCGTGGCGGACAGCTCGTTCGACATCGTCAGCAAGTTCGACAAGCAGGAGGTCGCCAACGCCGTGAACACCGCGGCCAAGGAGATCTCGAACCGCTACGACTTCAAGGGCGTGGGGGCCACCGTCGAGCTGGCCGGCGAGGTCATCAAGATCGAGGCGAACAGCGAGGAGCGCTGCAAGGCCGTCCTCGACGTCGTCGAGACCTGGCTCATCAAGCGTGGCGTCTCGCTCAAGCACCTCGACATCCCCGAGGCCGGCCCGCGCCTGTCGGGCAAGGAGTACAAGCTCGACGTGCCCCTGAAGGAGGGCATCACCTCCGAGAACGCGAAGAAGATCACGAAGATCATCCGCGACGAGGGGCCCAAGAGCGTGAAGACCCAGATCCAGGGTGACGAGGTCCGCGTCACGAGCAAGTCGCGCGATGACCTCCAGGAGGTGCAGCGCCTGCTCAAGGCCGCCGACCTCGACATCGCGCTGAACTTCACCAACCGCCGCTGAGCCGGCGCCCCCATCGGGGGCCGACGCGAGACCGGATGCCGTCCGCCCACCTCGGGCGGACGGCATCCGGTCTCGTTGGGCCGGGTCCGAGCAGAGCTCCTGACGACCTGAAGTTCCCCGTCATCACTGGGACGACGGGGAACTCCAGGCTTGGCGGGCATATATCCGCGCCATGAGGGAACTTCTCCGCCATCACCGGGATGACGGAGAAGTGCCGCGCGCCCCCCAGCCGCCGGAGGCAGCCAGACCAGCCGGGCGCCACCCGGGCAGCCAGCCGGGGCTCAGTCGAAGCGTCGGCGACTGGCCAGTGCCTCGCGCAGCTCGTGGTTCGCGTCGACCAGCGCGCGCCGCACACCAGGCGTCAGGTCAGCCCGGGCCAGCATGGCCGCCGACGCCTCGAGCGTGCCGTCCTCGACCAGCGAGGTCGGGTGCATGGCGCTGACCACCCGGGACACGGCGTCATCGCCCATCCGCCCCGACAACCCGACGAGCAGGTCACCGACCTGCGCGACGTACGGACGCACCAACGCGGCATCCGGTGCCGTCCAGAACCCTCCGGCGATGGCGAGCGCCGCGTAGTTCGACAGGTCGGCATCATCCCGAAGGCGCCCCCACGCCCACTCCTTGGCCTGCGCGGTCGGCCGCACGGCGCGCACGCCGAGGGCTGCCAACGATCCGGCCAGCGACCGGTCGGCTGCCTCGGCGGCCGCGATCTCGTCGTCGCCGAGCACACCGAAGGTCGCGAGCCGGCGCAGCACCGACCAGCGGAAGTCGTCGTCGCCGACAAGCACCTCGGGGATGCCGTCGCCCGCCGCCCAGCGTCGCAGCCGGTCCTCGTCGACGCCGGTTCGCGCCCAGACTCGTGCAGCCAGCACGGCCAGCGCATCCCCCGACGCCCCCGCAACGGACGCCGACCGCTCGAGGAGGGCATCGGCGGCATCCGCGACCCGGGCACGTGCTCCTTCCTGCTCTCCCGGGGGCAGGAAGAGCGGCACGACCTGGTTCGTCATGAGCAGCGAGACCCGCGAGAGCACGGCCGCCGAGTCCTCCCGCGGCCAGGCCGCGACGAACACCGAGAGCACGGTGCGTGGGTCGACCTCGCCGCGGGCCACCGACCCGAGCAGCGAGACCCACAGCACCGAGCGGGCGGAGGCGTCCGGCACGTCGGCGAGGTTGCCGGGCAGCCCGTCGATCGTGGCGGCGTCGAGCGCGACCTCGGCCCACGTGAGGTCCGAGGCGTTGGGCACGATGAGCGCCCCGGCCGGCACGTCGGCCAGGCCCGGCACAGGGGTTCGCTCACCGTCGACGACGAGCTCGACCCGCGCGACCTCGCGGCCACCCACGAACGCGGCGACGTCGAGCGTGTGCGCCCGGTCGGCGGGGTGCGCCTCGGGCGCGACCCGGGTGAGCACGTCACCCTCGAGGCCGATGCGGTCGGCACCCGCGGTCTGCAGCCAGGCAGCGCTCCACGCGGTGAGCGATCGCCCGGCCGCGCCCTCGATGGCGACGATGAACTCCGCGAGCTCGCCGTTGCCGAACGCGTGCGAGCGCAGGTACTCCCCCACTCCCGCGACGAACGCGTCGTCACCGATGTGCGCGATCAGCTGGCGCAGCACCGAGGCCCCCTTGGCGTAGGAGATGCCGTCGAAGTTGCCCAGGGCCGACA
>JAGNQK010000300.1 GCA_017989115.1 Dermatophilaceae bacterium
CGCTCTCTTCGTGTTCTGATTGGTCGTGTACTTCGTCACGGTGCCGATGTTGGCGCGGTCACTGCGGACCATGCCGCCCGACGAGTAGGGCGGGTCGGCTACCACGGCGTCGACGCTGGCGTCGGGCAGGTCGGCCAGCATCGCCAGCGCCTCGCCGCCGTGCAGATCGCAACGGTCGTCAGAGTATCGAAGGCTGCTCACGACGCACCAAACACGAGGAGCGATGAGATGCGCCCGCCGTGAACCTTGATCGCGCCGTCGCTCACGACGAGCCCTTCGCGTTCGAGACCTTTGTGTAGTGGCGCACCTTCACGCCGCGAATCTCGGGGAGGTCCTCGCCGCGCTCCGCCGCCTCACGCTCCAAGCCACGCAGCGCCGCGGCGAGGGCGCCGGCATGCACCGACACGGCGTTGCGCTGCACCAGGTCACCGAGGCCCAGCGACTCCAGCGAATCGACGAGCACCTCGGGCGGCACCGCCACATCGATCGAGGCCGACAGGTCATGCTTCCACGACACCATCCGCCCGTCGACCGGGGAGCGCGTCACCCCCTCGGTGGACATCGCCTCGACGAGCTCGGCCTCGGCGACCTTGAGCGCCTTGTAGGCGTCGGTCTTCGCCTGCTTCGCGGCAGCGTCGGCAGCGTGCGCCGCGAGGTAGGCCCTCGTCAACTCTGGGATCGACGGCATCACGACACCGCCCGTGACCCGCGGGCGCGCGCCTCGTCGAGCTGATCGGCGGACAGACCCGACACGACCGCTAGGTAGTCGTCGAGGTTCGGGGCATTCGCCTCCACCTCGGCCAGCAGGCTGCGGGCAAGGTCGAGCACCAGCGGGCGGCCGCCGTGCACGACGATGCGCTCCAGGTCGGCGCGCCACGCGGCGGCGTGCTCGACGTTCGACGCGCCCGGGCCGGGGTTGGTGAAGATCGCCACGATCACACCTCCTGCGGGCCGGAGTCGGCCACGCTCTCGGCGCCCGCGGAGTCGGCCACGTGCTCGCCGGAGTCGCGGAACGACGTCGCCGCCTGGTAGCCGTCCGTGCGGGCAGCGTTCAGCAACTCGCCCTCGGCCACACCGACATTCTCGATGACGAACTGCGCCACCACCTTCTTCCCCGACTTGAGCGGCCGCACGTCCAGGGTGAACCGGGTGATGACCGTCATCCACGACGGCTGACCCTTGCCGTGCTTTAGGAGCATCCCAGCCGCCCAGCGCTTCACGTGGCCGATCGATGTCACAGGCACCGACACCACCACCGGGTCGAGCGTGGACTGCAGAACCACGATCACCGCGGCCCGCTCGTTGCACTCCGGCGCCGTGCCGTCGGCGCCGAACTGCGCTGCGGGGCACGTCGCGCACTCGCGGACCACGTTGCCGGTGTACTCGCCGGAGCCGGTCTTGCCGTCGTGGCTGCGGCATGTCGGGGCCGCGTCGCCCAGCTCGGAGCCCGGCTCCCACCGGACACGCTGACGGATCGACGTGATCGGCACACCGACGATCTCGTCGGCCGACTTGCCGAGCTGATCGTGGAGCAGCTCGGGCACGTCGAAGGTGGTGGAGCTCGGGCTGGACATCTGGAACGTCGGCGTCATGCTGGCCAGGAGGCCCGCGGACACGCCGAGGTCGTCCATCGTCGGGATCAGGTCGCCGAGGTCGCCGGGCAGCGCCGGAACGCTGCTCGGGTCGTCGGTCTTTGCTGGGGTGTTGCTCATTGGGTTGCCTCCTGGCATTGGTGGGACTTGATGGTCTTGATCTCGGCGCCGCACGCGAGGCACACGGTAACCGTGACCCCGGGGCGCAACTGGCCGTCGACGGCGATGCCGCCGACCTGCTCGGAACGTGGGACACGCGCCGCCCGGCGGTCGACGTCGACGCTCACGACGCACTCGCACGACAGGTTCGCGCCGTCGTGCCAGGCCACGTCGAGGGCATCGAGCACCCACGACAGCGACCACACCGGCGGTGGGCTCTCCTCGCGGGCCCGGCGCCGACGGTCGTAGATCGCCTGGCGGGTCACGCCACAACGGCGGGCCAGCTCGGCGAGGTTCGTGCCGCGGAGGTCGAGGGCCGCACGTAGCGCGGCGGGCGGGGTGAGCATCATGGTGTCGGGGTCGGCGCACCACGGCCAGCCCTCAGCGATCAGGCGGTCCTGCAACGCCCGAGCATCCTCGGCCGCGCAGTCGGTGCCCGTGAAAGTGCGGAAGGTCCAGCTCATCCGAGCAGCCCCCGCTCAATCTCACGGGCAGCGATGACGCGGCACAGGAACTCGATGCGCTCCTTGGCCTCGGCGTCGACCAGCGGGCGAGGGATCATATTGTCCAGCGCTGCCAGGTAGCGACCCTGCGCGTGGCTCAGCAGAATGCCCGGCTTGAGGTGTCCGGCCAAGTCGCCGCACGCCCTCACAAAATCCATGGTGCACCGGGTCGACAGCTCGGTGTCGGACAGCTCGGTGTCGATCACCTCGGCCAGCCCAGCGGTCAGATTAGCGTGGCCGATGTTCCCGGCCGCATAAACATCGAGCATGAACTCGACCTTGCGGCGTGTCTCGCTCTTCCAGCTCATCGTGTGGCCTCCATTGCTTGGTCGTCGCCGGGGTGGACGGTGATGCCAATGGACCGCAGTGGCGCGGTGAGGGTGTCGTAGTGCGCCTGGGTGAACTGCTCGCCGATCAGGTCGTGGACAGCGAGTGCCCTTGTGGCGCCCCTTGTGGCTTCCCATGCGGCTTCCCATGCGGCGGCCCTTGTGGCGGCCCTTGTGGCGGCCCCTGCGGCGGCCCCTGCGGCGGCCCCTGTGGCTTCCCATGCGGCTTCCCCTGCGGCGGCCCCTGTGGCTTCCCATGCGGCTTCCCATGCGGCTTCCCATGCTGCGGCCCCTGCGCCTTCCCA
>JAGNQK010000301.1 GCA_017989115.1 Dermatophilaceae bacterium
CCTGCGGGTGCGAGCCATGGCGGACTCGGCGCTGACGGTGGCGCAGACGCTCGAGGAGTGGCAGCACTCCGGTCGAGGCATCACCCGGGTGGTCTACCCGCACCTGGCGAGCCACCCCCAGCACGAGCTGGCAGTGCGTCAGCTCGAGGGCGGGGGCGGCACCGTCGTGACGTTCGACGTCGCAGGCGGCAAGGCGGCGGCGTTCGCCTTCATGAACGCCCTCACCCTGGTCGACATCTCGAACAACCTCGGGGACTCGAAGTCGCTGACCACCCACCCGGCCACGACCACCCACCGTCGCCTCGCCCCCGAGGCCCGGGCGGCGGTCGGCATCACCGACGGCACCATCCGGGTGTCCATCGGTCTCGAGGACGAGCGCGACCTCATCGCCGACATCGACACGGCACTGGCGGCAGCCGATGCCGTGGCCCGCTGACGCGCCTGTTAGCGTCGCCGGCATGAGTGATGTCCTGTCCGTCCAGCGCCTGATCCCCTCACCTCCCGAGCCGATCTTCGACCTTCTCGTCGACCCGGCCGGTCACTCGGAGATCGACGGTGGCGGCACCGTCAAGGGGGCCCGCAGCGGCGGGCGTCGGCTCGTGCTCGGCGACCGCTTCGGCATGGACATGAAGCTCGGTGTGGCCTACTCGACGCGCAACACCGTCATCGAGCTCGAGGAGAACCGGCGGATCGCCTGGCAGACGACGGCATCGGGCCCGGCCGGGTCGTTGCTGGGCGGGCGCATCTGGCGCTACGTTCTCGAGCCGGTCGAGGGCGGCACGCTCGTCACGGAGTCCTGGGACCTGACCCAGGAGCGGGTCACGAGCAAGTTCGTCGTCAAGGCGACGATGACCGACGCCACCAAGCGCAACATGGAGCGCACGCTGGCTCGCATCGAGGAGCTCGTGACCTCGGTCGGGTGACCGTCCTCAGGTGAGGTCGGCGGCGAGCTGGCGTTCCTGCGCCACCCCTGCCATGGCCCAGCGCACCGCTCGCGTCCCGAAGCGGCCGATGCCCGTCGCGACCGGTGCGAGCGGGCGCGCCATCGGCAGGCCGAGCGAGCTCTGGGCCCAGCCGGGCAGCACGGCGACTCCTCCCGTGGTGATCAGGCTGTACCCCGGTCGCGCCAGCAACGGCAGCGGAGGTTGCAGCAGCAGGAAGCGGGCGGCATCACGTGCTGCATCCGTGGCCTCGAGGTCGGGGCGGTATGCCGTGAGCGCACGTTCCAGCCCGGCCACCGTCGTCGGCACCTCGGTGGCCCCGAGCAGGCGTGCGACCACGGCGGCCTGCTCGACGTAGGTGTCGGCCTCGGTGGCCGTGAGCGGCTCCACGGCGAAGCGCTGGTAGGCGGTGAGGAACGAGTAAGCCTCGGCGACGTGCACCCACGACAGGAGGTCGGGGTCGCTCGCGCGGTAGGGCCGACCCCGCTCGTCACGACCGCGCACCCGCTCGTGGATGGAGCGGACTCGCGCGATGGTCTGCTCGGCGTCCGCGATGGTGCCGAACGTCGTCGTGGCCAGGAAGTGGGAGGTGCGCTGGAGCCGACCCCACGGGTCTCCGCGGTAGCCGCTGTGACCGGCGACCCCGGCCATGGCCAGGGGATGCAGCGACTGGAGGAGCAGCGCGGCGACCCCACCGGGGAACATCGACGCGTCGGCGTGCACCCGCCACACCGGGTCCTGCGGGGTGAACCACCGCTGACCGGGTTTGCCCCAGATCACGGCAGCCCGCTGTGCCGCGTCATCGCCGGCGACCCTGGCGCGCAGGGCTGCGCCGAGTCGCTGCTGAGCGCGACGGGACAGGTCGGTGACGGGCAGCATGAGGCTCCGATCGGCGAGGGGACAGGGTCCGCACGATCCAACGTCGTGCGACCCGGCATCCGCGCGCCTGTCTAACCGTGACGCCCGTCACACCTGTCGCCGGTGGGGCTCAGGTCACGAACGCCAGCGCCACGGTGCCTGCCGACACGGGCAGCACTGCGCACGCCGCCCCCGCAGGGACCAGCCAACGCCACGGGATGGCGACGCCGACGCTGCGTCACCGAGCCAGCCAGAGCAGGGTGGCGAGGGAGGCCCATGGCGTGACGAGCGGCCCCGCGTTGACCCCGACGAGCAGCGCCATCAGGCGGGTGGAGGAATCGGCCACCGCGGGCTCGATGATGAGGTAGGCGGGCAGGTTGTTGACGACGTTGGCCAGCCCGGCGCCCAGGCCCGCGACCGCGAGCAGGGCCGTGGCCCCGGTGCCCGAGGGGACCACCCGGTCGACCACCGCGTCGAGCCCGTGGCGGTGCAGGACCTCGACGCTCACGGCCACGGCGACGAACCCCGCGGCCATGAGCCACGGCACCGGGAGCCCGCGCAGCAGGTCGGGCGCCCGCCACAGCCCGATCGACAGCAGGAGGGCGGCCGCGACGAGCGACACCGCCCAGGGGGGAGCGCCGACCGCGAACAGGGGGCCGAGGGCGATGCACACCACGGCCGACCAGCGCAGCAGCACCGGGTCGTGCGGATCCGCCGGCGGGTCGACCTCGTAGCGGGCGGCCAGGGTGCGACGGTGCAGCACGACGAGCAGCAGCAGGGTCACGACGACGCACGCCAGCGCCGGCGCCCACGCGAGGGCGAGGTAAGTCGACGTGGCCGAGGCCCTGCCGCTGGAACGAGTGCAGGGCGAGCAGGTTGGTGAGGTTCGAGACCGGCAGCAGCAGGGACCCGGTGTTCGCGAGGGCGAACAGCACCCACAGGGCCCAGGCCCGGTGGCGGCCGGCGTGGGCGACCCAGTGGCCGGCGACGTCGAACACCCCGGCGCGCTCGGCGATCTCGGCCACGACCGTGATCGCGAGCAGGAAGACGACGATCGGCACGAGGCGCTCGAGCG
>JAGNQK010000302.1 GCA_017989115.1 Dermatophilaceae bacterium
ACCCCCACCCCGTCGAGCCTGCCGCCCGTGCCGAAGGGCCACGTCCACTGGGCCTGGGTGCCCGGGTTCAGCGTCGCCCTGCTCGCCGTCCTGGCCGCGTTCTACCTCGTCACGCGCTGAACCGGTGGCATCCGGCGCCGGACCGGGCGGCGTGATCCGAGCCGGGCTACGCCATACTGTCCGCGGACGCGTGCGGCCCCGAACCTCGGATGCCGTGGCGCACGGTGCGTGGATGCCGTCTCGTCCTCCGGGCCTCTAGCTCAATGGTCAGAGCTGCGGACTTTTAATCCGTAGGTTGTGGGTTCGAGTCCCACGGGGCCCACTCGACCAGTGGACAGCGCAGAGTGCCACGGGCGTCAGGCGGAGCGCGGCGCGTACATGATGACCGTGACGCCGACGAGGCACAGCAAAGCGCCAGCCACGTCGTAGCGGTCAGGGCGGAAGCCATCGAGCACCATGCCCCAGGCGAGCGAACCCGCCACGAAGACGCCGCCGTAGGCCGCAAGGATGCGACCGAAGTTCGCGTCCGGCTGGAGGGTGGCGACGAACCCGTAGAGCCCGAGGGCCACGACGCCGGCACCGATCCACACCCAGCCACGGTGTTCGCGCACGCCCTGCCAGACCAGCCAGGCCCCGCTGATCTCCGCGACGGCAGCCAGCACGAAGAGCAGGACAGACCTGAGCACCGTCATGAGCGAGTCCCCAGCCGACGACCCCAGCCGATCGGCTCAGCGGTCTGGTTCATCCGTTGAGGGTAGCCGTGAGCGCCGTGCCCGAACTCGGTCGGGCACGACCCTCCGGTCAGAGTCGGACGACCATCTTCCCGGTGTTCTCGCCCCGCAGGACCCCGAGGAAGGCGTCCACCGCGTTGTCGATGCCGTCCACGAACGTCTCCCGCGACTGCAGTTCACCGGACGCCAACCAACCAGCCGCCCGCTTGGCGTACTCCCCGGCGAGGTCGTAGTGGTCGCCGACGAGGAAGCCCTGGATGCGACCACGGGTCTGGATCAGGCGTGCGAGGTTGCGCGGGCCGGGGGCGGCCTCGGTGTCGTTGTAGACCGAGATCATCCCGCAGACGGCGATGCGGCCACCGAGGCGCAGCGACCCGATCGCGGCCTCGAGGTGCTCGCCACCGACGTTGTCGACGTAGACGTCGATGCCGTCGGGGGCGGCCTCGCGCAGCTGCCGCGAGACCGGTCCGTCCTTGTAGTTGAAGGCCGCGTCGAAGCCGAGGTCCTCGACGACGTGGCGCACCTTCTCGGTGGACCCGGCGCTGCCGATGACGCGGCTCGCACCGAGGGCCTTCGCGATCTGGCCGACCGCGCTGCCCACGGCACCAGCCGCACCCGAGACGAACACGACGTCACCGGGCTTGATCTCGGCGATGCGGGTCAGGCCGGCATACGCCGTCAACCCGGTCATCCCAAGCACGCCGAGGTACGCCGAATCGGGCGCTGCGGCAGCCACGCGACGGCCCGACGCGGCATCCAGAACAGCGACCTCGCGCCACCCGAGGCCGTGCAGCACGTGGTCACCGACGGCGAAACCCTCGGCGCGTGACTCCTCGACGACGCCGACCGCGCCGCCGGTCATCGCCTCACCGATCGCGTAGGGGGCGGCGTATGACTTCGCGGCGCTCATCCGGCCGCGCATGTACGGGTCGACCGACATGACCGTGTTGCGCACCCGGATCTGCCCATCGGCCAGGTCGGGCAACTCGCTATCGACCACCTCGAAGTCGGCGTGGGTGGGCCAACCGACGGGGCGGGAGACCAAGCGCACCTCGCGCGGGGCAGCGGTGGCCGCGGCGGTCTCGCTGGTGGGGGGCGATGCGGTGGTCGTGCTGTCGGTCATGACGACCTTCCTGTCGACGTCGGTGTTCACAGGTCGGTCCAACGGCGCAGCGGCCCCGCCTATGCCGTGACCTGCACCACCGCGCGAACCTCAGCCGTGCGCGTCGCGAGCTTCGCGCTCGGCGCGGGCTGCGGCGACCTTGGCCTCGCGCTGCCGGATGAGCCGGGCCTGCGGGTCGGCCTCCGTGCCGAGCTGGGCGGGACCGAATACGTGCAGCCCCGCGTACTTGATGCGCCACATGATCCGGTAGCCCAGTGAGAGCCCTTCACGGTCCGCCTTGGCCATGTCTGTCCTTTTGTTAGTCCACTAACTGTTCGGCCCCTAAGTTAGCGGCCCGCAGCCGTAGGATGAAATCCGTGAGCCCGCAGACCTCCACCCCCCCTACCGACAAGACCCCGGATGCCGGGAACCTCCTCGCGCTCGATCGTCAGGTCTGCTTCGCGCTGGCCGTCGCCTCGCGCACCGTCATCGGGCTCTACCGGCCCCTGCTGGAGCCGATGGGGCTGACCCACCCGCAGTACCTCGTGATGCTCGCCCTCTGGGAGAGCGAGCCGCTGCGGGTCTCCGAACTCGCCGAGCGACTCAGCCTGGAGCCGGCGACGCTGTCTCCCCTGCTCAAGCGCCTCGAGACCAGCGGCTTCGTCGTGCGCGACCGCGACCCCCGCGACGACCGCGCCCTCGCCGTCAGCCTCACCCCGGCCGGGCGCCGCCTGCGGCGCAAGGCCGAGAAGATCCCACCCGCGATCATCGCCCGCCTCGGCATGGAGGTCAGCGAGCTCGAGGACATCCGCGACCGCCTCACCACCCTGATCGACGCCGCCCAGAACCGCGACTGATCGGCGCCGATGCGGGTGAACGAGTGCCCCGCCCGTACCCTCGAGCAGTGGATGAACAGCCCCGGGGGATCGACCCCGACGACCTCGCGACCACCCTTCGCGTCCTCGACGAGCTGACCGAACTGCCCCCGGGCCACCCCGACATCCACGTCGTCA
>JAGNQK010000070.1 GCA_017989115.1 Dermatophilaceae bacterium
CCACCGAGCCCACCCGTTCACCACCGAAGGACCACGATGAGCGACGCCGCCGTCACCCACCTGCCCGCGCCGGGCACCGTCACGATGTTCACGACGACCTGGTGCGGCTACTGCCGCCGCCTGAAGTCGCAGATGGAGCGCGAGGGCATCTCCTTCACCGAGGTCGACATCGAGCACGAGCCCGGCACCGCCGAGTTCGTCATGTCGGTCAACGGGGGCAACCAGACGGTGCCGACCCTGCTCTTCGCAGATGGCAGCGCCGCGACCAACCCGACGATCGCCGAGGTGCGCTCCCGCCTCACCTGACCCCCGGCATCCGGACTTGGCGAACGACGAGGGTCAGCGCAGGGGGATGTCCGGTGAGTCGATCGGCCCACCGAACCAGTGCTCGATGATCCGCCGAGAGATCGACAGCTGCCCCGAGATGACGACCGAGCCGTCCGCCAACGCCGCGACGAGGTCATCGCGGCTGAACCAGCGTGCCGCCTCGATCTCCTCTGCCTGCAGGTGCAGGTCGGTGTCGAGAGCGCGGGCGGTGAACCCGAGCATCAGGGACGACGGGAACGGCCAGGGCTGGTCACCGAGGTAGGTGACGTCGGTGACGGCCACCCCGACCTCCTCGAGGACCTCGCGAGCCACGGCCCCCGCGAGGCTCTCGCCCGGCTCGACGAACCCCGCGAGCACCGACATCCCGTTGCCCCGAAAGCCCCTGCCCCGCGCGAGGAGCAACCGGTCGTCGGCATCGACGACCGCCATGATGACCGCCATGTCGGTGCGCGGATAGTGGTCGCTGGAGTCCGCCGGGCACCGCCGGATCCACCCGGCGAGCACCGGTTCGGTCGGGGTGCCGCACCGCGGGCAGTGGGTGTGGGACCGGTGCCAGTTCGCGAGCGCCAGCGTGGTCACGAGCGCGTGCGCGTCGAGGTCGGCCAGGGTGGCGCCGACCTGGCGCAGCGTGCGCCACGCATCGTCACCCTCGACGGATGCCGTGAGGTCGTCGGCGACGACGCCGACGTACGAGACCCCCGCGGCATCCCCGAGGTAGAGGCCCAGCCGGTCGAGGTCTTCGGGGGTCGGCGCGTCGAACACCACCCGGGTCACCTCGTCGCTGCCGTCACCGGTGCTCCCGCCAGCGATGACGGCGGCGCGGTCACCGACCAGGCGCAGCACGCGGGTGTCGCCGTCAGCCAACAGCCGGGTCAGCAGAGAGGGGTCGGCCCGCAGGTCGCCGCGTCTGTCGAGGACGGACCGGCTGAGGGCGAGGTCAGGCAGGATCGCGGCACGGTCGGGCACGCGTCCCAGCCTATGGGGGGTCGAGCGCATACCGTGGTCGCGTGGACCGCAGCCCCGCCTATCTCGCCGCCCTCGCCAGCGCCGCGGTCTCCGGGCTCGACCCGGTGAGCGTGGAGGCCCTGTCGAGCACCCCGGACCAGTCCTTCGACGTCGCGTTCATCCAGGACACCGAGCACCGCAGATGGGTGGTGCGGGTCCCCCGCAGCGACGTCGCAGGTGCCGAGATGGACCGCACCGTCGCCCTGCTGGCCCTGCTCGGCCGACGGCTACCGTTCGCGGTCCCCGCACCCAAGGGGTTCGTCGCCCTGGCCGAGGGCGGGCGCGCTGCCGTCTACCCGTACCTGCCCGGGCACAACCTGGACTTCGCCGAGTTGCCTGCCGGCCCCGGCCTGGCCGCTGAGCTCGGCCGGGCCATCGCCGCCCTGCACAACACCGACCCGGCCATCTACGACGAGGCGGGCCTGCCGTCGTACGACGCCGACGCCTACCGCAGCCGCCGGCTCGCCGAGCTCGACCGCGCTGCCGAGACCGGGCGCGTGCCGACGACGCTGTTGACCCGGTGGGAGAAGGCCCTCGAGGACGTCACCCTCTGGCGGTTCGCGCCGACCGCCACCCACGGAGACCTCACCGGCGACCAGGTCCTGGCCGTCTTCACCGACGACTCCGACGCGTCGACGGGCACCATCCGCGCCATGACCGGCTGGGAGGACGCCAAGGTCGCCGATCCCGCCGATGACTTCGCCCCTCTCGTCGCGGACGCGAGCCCCGAGGCCGTCGAGACCGTGCTCGAGGCCTACGCCCACGCACGGGTCGAACGCCCCGACACCAACCTCATCGTGCGCGCCCGCCTCGTCGCCGAACTCGGCCTGCTCGGCACCCTCATGACCGCCCTGTCCCGGCAGGACGCCGGTGCCGTCGAGGTGCTGACGACCCAGCTTCGCCGCCTCGACGACGCCGTCCACGCCGGCGAGGAGCCCGACGACTACCGCCGGACCTCGTTGGCGCCGATCGGCATCCGGACGCGCCCGACCCCACCCCCCGCCCTCGTCGTCGACGAGGACGACGAGGAGCTGCCCGAGCTCGTGGACCCCGACCTCATGGAAACCGAGCCGGTGGATTCCGAACTCGTGGAGACGGACCGCGACGACACGGTCGCGGTTCCCGTCGCGGTTCCCGTCACTGTTCCCGTCGCCGCCGGTGACGAGGTCCCCGCGTGGCTCGAGCTGGAGCACTCCGAGGATGACGAGCCGGACGAAGACCATGCGCCGGGCCAGGATGCCGCGCTGGCCGAGACCGACGAGGAGGACGCCGACGAGCTCGGCTCCGACGAGGTCAGCCCGGACGAGCGGCCCTCAGCACCGCAGTGATCCCCTCGACCCCCGGCAGGTCCGGCCAGGTCGTCTCGCCCGTCGCGGCGTGGAAGAACGCACCGCGCACCCGCTCGACCGGCACCCCGCGCACCCGCGCCCACGCGATGCGGTAGGCCGCGAGCTGAAGCGTTCGCGCTGACGCACGGGATCCGCTCGGCGCCGCCCCGGTCTTCCAGTCGACGACGACCCACGAGGGCTGGCCGTCGTCGCCGACCTCCTCGAAGACGGCGTCGATGCGGCCACGCACGGCGATGCCGTCGAGGACGGTCTCGACGCTCGTCTCGACCTCGGCCGGCGTGCGATCCGCCCACTCGCTCGCGCTGAAGCTGGCGCGCAGCGCGGCAAGGTCGTCGTCGACGGCTCCGTCGTCGGCCGACCCCGGCAGCTCGTCGATGTCGACGAACGCTGCCCGGGCGTAGTGCTCCTCGACCCAGGCGTGGAAGGCCGTTCCGCGGCGCGCCGACAGGGCCGGCGGGGTGGGCATGGGGCGCCGGAGGTCGAGGGTGAACCGGGCGGAGTCCTCGGCGAGCGCGACCAGGGCAGAGGTCGACAGGTGCGCGGGCAGCACGACGTCGACGTCAGCACCGCGACCGCGCGCAGCCCGCTCGGCGAGCAGCATCGTCACCTCCTCGTCCCAGGGCCCGCGGGGAGCGGCCACACCGGAACCGTCGGGTGCCTGCGAGAGGGTGGCCACGGCACCCGCGATGGCCCGGGCGGGCTCGAGCAGCCCCTGCCTGCGGGGCACGTGGTCCTGCGTCGGCCAGGCGACGTCCACCTGCTCGGCCGTTCGCGGGTTCTGCGGCTTGGGGTCGATGGGCGGCAGGTCGACCCACGGGCCGGACGCCTGAGCCAGCCCGCTCCCACGCACCTCGAGCAGGAAGCGCGACGTCAGTCGAGGAGTGCCGGCCGTGCCCCACACGTGGCTGGTCAGGAGCAGGTCGTGACGAGCCCGGGTGAAGGCGACGTAGGCCAGCCGTCGTTCCTCGAGGATGCCGTGGGCCGCCACCGCGCCCCTGAACCGGTGGTACTCGCCGGACGTGCCGGCGATGGTGTCCCACGTGTGCGGGCCGCGCCAGGAGAAGTGCGGCAGCCCGTCGGCGTCGCCGCGCAGGTCGTAGGGAAGGGTCGCGAGGCCGGCCAGCCAGCCCTTGTCGGTCGGGGTCGAGTGGTTCCACGCGCCGTCCTTGACGGTCGTCGAGGTGCCGGAGTGGGCCGGGAACGACGACTCCACGAGCCCCGGGACGGCCACGACGTCCCACTCCAGCCCCTTGGCCGCGTGCACGGTCATCACCTGCACGGCATCGGGGCGCGCCTCGACCCAGCCGAGGTCGAGGCCGCGCTCCTCGTCGACGGCCGCGTCGAGCCAGGCGAGGAACCCGCCGAGGGTCGACCGGTCAGCGCTGGCGGCGAAGGTCGCCGCCACGTCGGCGAAGGCGTCGAGGTGCGCACGGGCGGCGCCCGGGCTCCACGTGGTGCGGGCCAGCACCTCGATGTCGAGACCGAGGGCCACCTCCGCCTCGGCGGCCAACTCGGCCAGACCGAGGCCGGTGAGGGTGCGCAGGTGGCGCACGGTGTCGGCAAGGCCCTTGAGACGGGCGAGGGCCGTGGGCGACAGCGACTGGCCCTCCGGCCCGACCCAGGTGGCGGGTGGGAGGTCGTCGAGGGCCTCGACGATGCTGGCCTGCTCGCTGGCGTCGCGCGAGAGGTCGGTGCGCCTCCGGTCACGGCCGGTGCGCTGCCGCTCTCGGGCCCACGCACCGAGCCCGTCGAGGTCGGCGGCACCGAGGCGGCACGACGGCCCGGTCAGCAGGCGCATCAACCGGTCACCACGACTCGGGTCCTGCACGACCCAGAGCAGGGCGACGAGGTCGGCGACCTCCGGCGTGTGGAGCAATCCACCCAGACCCACGACCTCGTAGGGGATACCGCGCTCCTCCAACGCCTCGATGACCGGGTCGAACTGGGAGCGTTTGCGACACAGCACGGCCGCCGTGGCGCGCCCCGGCCGACGAAGCCGGGCCCGCACCCAGTCGGCGACGTGCGCGGCCTCGTCCTCCAGCGTCGACAACCGAGCCGTCGCGACGTGCCCGGGGCCGGCATCCGTGCGGGCCCCGAGCCGGTGCACCGGCACCGACGTCGCACGGGTCAGCGGCTGCGCGACGTGGTTCGCGACCTCGAGCACGGCTCGGTCGTTGCGCCAGCTCGTCGACAGCGGGAGCACCTCGGTCGGCCCGGCATCGTCGACGAAGTCGGCACGGAAGCGGTGCAGCGTCGTCGAGCTCGCCCCGCGCCAGCCGTAGATCGACTGGTGGGGGTCGCCGACGGCGGTGACCGGCACCGCCGCACCGGGAGCCACGAACAGTGACCGCAGGAGCTGGAGCTGGGCCTCGGAGGTGTCCTGGAACTCGTCGAGCAGCACCGCGCGGAACCGGGACCGCTCACCGACCCCGACCTGCTTCACCGTCATCGCGATGCGGGCGGCGAGCTGCACCTGGTCGGCGAAGTCCATGCTGTCGCGCGAGCGCTTGAGGGCCTGGAAGTCCTTGATGAGCGGCAGGATCGCGCGCCGCTCGCGCAGCACGGCGATGGCGTCCCTGACCTCCTTGGGAAAGGCCTTCTTCGTCGAGGCCTCACCCCGCGGGATGAGCTCGAGGGCGGCGACCACCTCGTCGAGGTGCGCGGCCACGGCATCCACGTCGACGAGGTGCTCAGCCATCTCACCGGCGAGGTCGACCACCGCGGTCGTCACGGTCGACTCCGCCTTCTCGACCTCGTCCATGGGCCCGTCATAGGCCACGACCGACTCGTGGGCGACCTGCCAGGCGGCGGCTTCACTGAGCAGGCGGCTCTCGGCCTCCACCCCGAGGCGAACGCCGTGCTCGCGCACGATCCGGCCCGCATAGGCGTGGTAGGTCGAGACCGTCGGGGCATCGTCGAGCACGGCGGCGCCGTCCTCCTCCTGCGGCACCCAGATGCCGGCCTCACGCAGGGTGGCCAGTCGCGCGGAGAGCCGCTCGGACAGCTCACCGGCGGCCTTGCGGGTGAAGGTCAGCCCCAGGACCTCGTCGGGGCGCACCAGGTCGTTGGCGACCAGCCAGACCACTCGCGCCGCCATCGTCTCGGTCTTGCCCGAACCGGCCCCGGCGACGACGAGCAGGGGGCGCAGCGGGGCCTCGATGACCGCAGCCTGCTCAGGCGTCGGGGCGTGCTGGCCCAGCGCCTGCGCGAGCGCGACGGCACTCCACCGCGGCACCGTCACAGCCGCCTCCCCTCGGCCAGGGCCGGGCAGGAGTCCTTGACCTGGCAGGTGCCGCACTGCTTCGTCCCGGGGGTGGCGGAGAAGACGGCGCCGGACATCTCCTGCGCCACCTGTTCGACGAGGTCATGGGCCCACTGCGGGTCGTCATCGGCGTCGAGGGGCTGCTGGACCTGCACGGTGGTGGTGAGGTTGGCGGCCTTGCCCAGGTGGAGCAGCGCTGCTCCGCCCGGCTCGGTGCCGACGTCGGGCAGGGCACCGTGCTGCACCGCGAGCTGGTAGGCACCGAGCTGGCCGTGCCGGGACACCTCTGCGACGCTCGGTTTGCTGGCGCCGGTCTTGAGGTCGACGATGCGCACCTGGCCGGTGGGCGACACCTCGACGCGGTCGACCCGACCGGTGATGCGGGCTCGCCCGATCGCGGCCTCGATGCGGGCCTCGGAGGCCGCCCGGCGCCACCCGGCGGCATCCGACTCGGTGACGTAGCGCGCCAGCCGGTCGGTCATCGCGGTCGCCTGGGCCAGGCTGCGACGGCTGAGCCAGCCGGGGGCGAGCCCGAGTCGCCCCCACCGCGCCTCGACCTCGGCGGCGTAGGTCGCCGCATCGGTGTCACCGAGCTCGTGGGCGACGTCGTGCACGAGCGTGCCGATGTCCTGCGCGCCCATCGAGGGCCCGTCACCGCCCGCGGCACGCAGCACCCACTGCAGGCGACACCGGATGAACGGGTCGATGGCCGACGGTGAGATCACGACCGGTGCGTCGGGCGCACGGCGCGGGCGGGTGTCGCTGACGTCGCGCAGGGCCCACCACTGCGCGGGGTCGGCGCCTGGCACGTGGTGGCTGGCGAGGCGGGCGAGGGTCGTGACCGCGGCTCCTCGGCGGGCCGGGTCCTCCCCCGCGACCTCGCGCCGCAGCTCACCGACCAGGCCCGCGAGTGTCAGCGGGCGCGGGACGTCGGTGAAGGTGCGCGCCTGGGGCAGCGGGTCGATGACGTCGAGGAAGGGTGAGGGCTGCTCGTCCTCACCACGCACGGCGGTGACGACGAGGTGCTCACGGGCCCGGGTGACGGCGACGTGGAAGAGCCGGGTCTCGTCATGGCGCACCTGCGCACGCGCCGCCCGGGGGTCATCACCACGGCCGGCGAGCACGTCGACGAGGTCGGTCGAGCCGAGCAACGATCCGCGCAACCGCAGGTCGGGCCACACCCCCTCCTGCACCCCGGCGACGACGACGAGGTCCCACTCGCGACCGGCGGATGCCGCGGGCGTGAGCAGGGCGACCGACTCACCTGCGGGGGCCCTCGCGACGAGGCTGTCGCCAGCGACGTCCTGAGCGAGCACGTGATCGAGGAAGTCAGCCGGGGAGGCGCCGGGGAGGCGGTCGACGAAGCGGGCCGCGGCATCGAAGAGCCCGAGCACGGCGTCGAGGTCACGGTCGGCGCGCCCACCCGCCGAGCCGCCCGTGAGGGCGGCGTCGCGCCACGGCTGGGCCAGGCCGCTCGCCGACCACATCCGCCACAGGACGACCTCGACCCCGTCCCCCTCGCGCAGGGCGTCGACCGCGGTGGCCAGCACCCGGTGCACCCGGCGTGCGGGCTGGCCCTCCGGGCCGACGTGGTCGAGGGCGCCCGGCGCGAGCACGGCTTCGGCGAGCAGCACGTCACTCGGTCGGCCACCGCCGCCGTCGAGCTCGAGTCGCCGCAACGAGCGGCGCAGCCGCCGCAGCGACACGGCATCCGCCCCACCGACCGGGGAGGTGAGCGTGTCGACGACCTGCGCGGGATCGAGGTGCTCACCACCGGCGATCACCTCCAGCGCCCAGGTCAGCAGGGTGAGGAACGGCCGCACGGCGGCCTCGTCGGCCACGGGGAGGTCAGCGGTGGTCGTGTCGACCGGCACGCCGGAACTGCGCAGCACGCGGCGCAGGGTGGCCGTGCGGGACCCGCCGCGCACGATGACGGCCATGCGTGACCACGGCACGCCGTCGATGAGGTGCGCGGTGCGCAGACGACCCGCGATGTACCCGGCCTCCTGGGATGCCGTGCGCACGAGGTGCGTCTCGACTCGCCCGTCGCGCGGGTCGGGGTCCACGGCCCGGTGGGCCACCCCGCCGACGACACCGATGTGCCCGACGACTCGAGAGGCCGCGGCGCGAAGCGGCGCTCCTGAACGGTGGCAGGCGCCGAGGGTGATCGTGTCCGCCTGCGGCCAGGCAGTGAGGAACAGGCGAGGGTCTGCTCCGCGAAAGGTCTCGGTGGCGGCATCCGGGTCGCCGATGAGCACCAGCTGGGCAGCACTGGCCGTGACCGTCTCCTGGAGCAGCCGCAGCCCCGGCGGGGTGAGCTCCTGGGCGTCGTCGACGACCACGAGGCGCAGGCTCTGGGGCAGGGAGGTGGGGTCGTCCTCGACGAGGTCGGCGGCCGCGCCGAGGATCCACGCCGGGTCGAACGCCCCGGCGGCGGACAGCGCGGTCACCTCGTCGTACTCGCGCAGGACGTGGGCCGCCGCCACCCACTCCCCTCGGCCGTGGTCGCGACCGAGCTCCGCGAGCGCCTCAGGCTCGAGACCGAGCTCGACGGCACGCATGAGCAGGTCACGCAGCTCGCGGCGGAAGGTGCGGGTGGGCAGGGCGAGGTGGAGCTCGGCAGGCCACTGCGGCGCCGGGGCCGTGCCGGCGGCGTGGCCGGCGAGCAGCTCGCCGAGGATGACGTCCTGCTCGGGGCCGCTCAGCAGTCGCGGGGTCGGGTCACCGGCGAGCGCGGCCGCCTGCCGGAGCAGGCCGAACCCGAAGGACTGGTGCGAGCGCGCCAGGGGGGTGGTGGTCGTGCCGCCGAGGCGAGCCGTGACGGCATCCCGAAGGCGCGCTGCTGCACGTCGGGTCGGGGCGAGCAGCAGGCACTGGTCAGCAGTCAGCCCCTCGGCGACCGCCGCCGCGATGCGCTCGACGGCCACCGTGGACTTGCCGGTGCCGGGTGCACCGAGCACCCGAACGACGGCAGCCCGGTGCTCGACCGCGGCCTGCTGCGAACCGTCGAGGACGGGGGCAGCGGCCTCGGCGAGGTCGGGGCGGCGAAGGACGAGCACCCCGGGATTCCACCACGCCCCTCCGACACCAGCTGACCCGTGAGGTCAGCGGCGCCAGAAGAGGTGGTGCACGACGCCGCTCGGGCTGGGCACGACCTCGAGGTGAAAGCGGTCGAGCAGCTCGTCGGGCGACTCCCACAGCCGTCCCCCGCGGCCGATCTCGACCGGAGCGACGGCCACGTGCATCGTGTCGACGAGGTCGGCCTCGAGGAACTCGCGCACGGTCCTCACCCCTCCGCCGAGGCGCACGTCCTTGCCGTCGGCGGCCTCCTTGGCCTGGCGCAGGGCCTCGTGCGGGTCGGCGTCGATGAAGTGGAAGGTCGTGTCCGACAAGGTGATGCTCGGCCGCACGTGGTGGGTCAGCACGAACACCGGCGTGCGGAACGGCGGCTCGTCCCCCCACCAGCCCTGCCACTCGAGGTCCTCCCACGGCCCCTGCTGCGGGCCGAACTTGCCGCGCCCCATGATCTCGGCGCCGATGTTGGTGCTGAAGTCGCGGGTGAAGTAGTCGTCCAGGCCACGGGTCCCGCCCGGGTCGGTGCGGTTCGGCCAGCTCGCCGTGGCGCCGGCCCGGGACGCCAGCGCCGCGGGGTCGGCGTGGCCGAAGGGACGCTCGAGGGTGAGCCCCTCCCCCGTTCCGAACCCGTCTGTGGAGAGCATGAAGTTCTGCACGCGCAGCAACTGTGTCCGGACGCCGTTCCTCATGGTGGCCAGTGTCCCGGACCGTGGCAGCTCAGCACACCCGTCGCAGATCCTTGCTCCGCTGGTGAGTCCGTACTCCGGTGGTGCAGTGCTGCAGCGACGCACCACCGGAGAACGGATCTGCATCGGGAGCAAGGCCCACCCATCGGGAGCACGACCGCACCACGAGGGCGCCCATGACGCACACTGCGCCACGACGGACGCACCGAAGAGCGCGGCGCCCCTCGCGTACGCCCTGCGTTCAGTAGGTCGGCAGGTGGGGTTCGACGTCACGCACCCACGCGAGGATGCCGCCCTCGACGTTCACGGCATCCACCCCGCGCGCTCGCAGCAGGTCCACCGCCTCGGCCGACCGGCCGCCCGACTTGCAGTGCACGTACACCCGGACCCCCGCATCGACACCAGGCACTCCGGCACCCGCCCGCAGGTCGCCGATCGGCACCCAGACGGCCTCCGCCAGGGCGACGATCTCGCGCTCTCCCGCTTCTCGGACATCGACCACCACGGCACCGGCGTCCAGTTCCTCGCGCAGCCGATCCACGCTGATGGTGGGCCGATCAGGTGGCGACGCACCGGCATCCGCCCCCTCAGTCCGGATGCCGGTCGCCCACCCGAGCGGGCGCGCCACGTCCGCGCCGGAGCCGCACACCCGGCATCCGGGATCAGCCGCCACGGGCAGCGCGTCCCAGGTCTGGCCGAGGGCGTCGTGCACGAGCAGGCGTCCGACGAGGGGCTCGCC
>JAGNQK010000071.1:0-8560 GCA_017989115.1 Dermatophilaceae bacterium
GCGTGCACGTCGGTCTCGAGGTAGCGGTAGCCCATCTCGACGGCCCGCCGGAAGGCCGCCATCGTGTTCTCGACGCCGCGGTTGGGCTCGTAGGCCGCCCCGCCCCGGTGCGCGAGGGCGACCGGGGTGGGGGCGTCCAGGTAGGCGAAGTCGCTGGCACGCACCTCAGGCCACCGGCAACCGGACCCACGCGGTGGTGTCGCTCGGCAGGCTCCCGTCGTCAGCGAGCGGACCCGAGGAGATGAGCACGTCGCCCTCGGGCAGGGTGACGGGGGAGTCGCCGACGTTGGTCACGACGAGCAGGGTGCGCTCGCCGTCACCCGAGGTGTTGCGGAACGCGATGACGCTCGACGAGTTCAGGGCGTCCCACGTCAGGCTGCCGTGCCCGAAGCGGTGCTTGCGGCGATAGGCGAGCAGGTCGCGGTACAGCTCGAGCGTCGAACCCTCGACCCCCTGCTGCTGGTCCACGGCCAGGTCGCCGTACACCTGCGGCTGCGGCAGCCACGGTGTCGAACCCGGGCCGAACCCGAAGCTCGGCTCGTCCTTGGCCCAGGCCATCGGCACGCGGCAGCCGTCGCGCCCGGTCACCTTTCCCTCGGTGCGGTGGAACGTCGGGTCCTGGCGGACGTCAGCCGGCATGGTCGTGTGCTCGGGCAGGCCGAGCTCCTCACCCTGGTAGACGTAGGCGCCACCGGGCAGGGCCAGCATCAACGCGGTCGCCGCGCGCGCCCGACGAAGGCCGAGCACGGCATCCGGTTGCGGGTCGTCCGCCGTGATGCCGTTGGGGCGCGGCAGGTTCTGGTCGAGCCCGAGCCGCGAGGCGTGGCGCACCACGTCGTGGTTGGAGAGCACCCACGTGGTCGGGGCGCCGACGTTGTCGTTGCTGCGCAGCGAGTCCTCGATGACCGCGCTGATCGCCTCGGCGTCCCAGCGTGCGTCGAGGAAGTCGAAGTTGAAGGCCTGGTGCATCTCGTCGGGGCGCACGTAGCGGGCCAGGCGCGACTCCGGGGTCACCCAGGCCTCCGCGCACAGGATGCGGTCGGGGGCGCCGTAGGAGTCCAGCACCGCCCGCCAGTCACGGTAGATCTCGTGGACACCGTCCTGGTCCCACATCGGGGCGGCACCGGTGGCGGTGTGGTCGAGCACCTCGCCACCGCTGGAGTGCACCTGCGCAAGGCTGGTGCCGTCACCGGCGTCGTCGCCCACCTCGTCGTACAGACCGACCGGCCCGTCCCAGTCCGGCAGGCCGTCGCGCTTGACGAGTCCGTGCGCGACGTCGACCCGGAAGCCGTCGACCCCCCGGTCGCACCAGAAGCGCAGGATGTCGAGGAACTCCTGGCGGACCTCGGGGTGGTGCCAGTTCAGGTCGGGCTGGGTGGTGTCGAAGATGTGCAGGTACCACTGGCCGGGCGAGCCGTCGGCCTCGGTGACCCTGGTCCAGCCCTGCCCACCGAACACCGACGGCCAGTTGTTCGGCGGCAGCTCGCCGTGCTCACCGCGGCCCTCGCGGAAGACGTACCGATCGCGCTCGGGGCTGCCCGGCCCGGCCGCGAGGGCGGCCTGGAACCACGCGTGCTCACTGCTCGTGTGGTTGGGCACGAGGTCGACGAGCACCTTGAGCCCGAGGTCGTGGGCCTGCGCGATCATCGCGTCGGCGTCGGCCAGGGTGCCGAAACGGGGGTCGATGTCGCGGTAGTCCGCCACGTCGTAGCCGGCGTCGTGCATCGGTGAGACGTAGAACGGGCTCAGCCACACGGCATCCACCCCGAGGTCGCGCAGGTACGGCAGGCGCGCCGTGATGCCGGGCAGGTCACCGATGCCGTCGCCGTCGGCGTCCGCCCACGAGCGCGGATAGATCTGGTAGATCACCGCATCGCGCCACCAGGGGGCGTCGGGGGAGTCCGCCGGGTGGACGACGTCGCCGGGGGTGGTCAGGGGCTTCGGGGTGCTCGCAGTCACCGGCACCATGTTTCCCTACATCGCGCCGATGGCGAAGACCAACGCGCGATCCGGGCGCAGGAGTGCGGCCCGGATCGTCGTCGGCGCGTCAGGAGGGGATGCCGTGGCCGGCGGTCGGGGGGATGCCGTCGTCGGAGTTCACGAGCATGTGCGCCGCCCGCAGGAAGTAGTCACGCATCTGCTCGGCCTGGGGTTCGGGCAGGTCGAGGGTGTCCATCGCGGCGAGCATGTGCCGCATCCAGCGGTCACGCATGTCGAGGGTGACGGGGTAGGGCGCGTGGCGCATCCGCAGACGGGGGTGGCCGCGCTCCTGGCTGTAGGTCGTCGGGCCGCCGAAGTACTGGATGAGGAACATCCGCAGGCGACGCTCGGCGGGGCCGAGGTCGGCCTCGGGGTAGAGCGCCCGCAGCTCGGCGTCGGCGGCCACGCCCTCGTAGAAGGCGTGGACGAGTCGCTCGAAGGTCTCCTCGCCGCCGATCTCGTCGTACAGGCTCATGGCTTCCCTCCGGTCGGGCCGATGAACGGTGCGGCCGGCGGCCCCATGACCCCGGCGGAGTCAAGGGCATTCTTCAGCCGCTCCCGCAGTTCGCGCTGCACGGCGAACTGCTCGCCGGGAGCGCACGTGATGACGGTGCGCACGGTCATCGTCGTGCCGATGATCGACTCGACCCCGAGCACGGTCGGCGGTTCGATGAGCTGCTCCTGCCAGTCGGGGTCGGCCCCCAGTTCCGCTGCGGCTTCGCGGATGATGCCGACGACGCGGTCGACGTTCTCGGCGTAGGAGACCGGCATGTCCACCGTGGCGGTGGCAACCCCCTGCGAACGGTTGCCGATGCGGATGATCTCGCCGTTGCGCACGTACCACGTGACCCCGTTGGCGTCCCGGAGCCGGGTGATGCGCAGGGTGACCTCCTCCACGGTCCCGATGGCCTCGCCGGTGTCGATGACGTCGCCCACGCCGTACTGGTCCTCGATGATCATGAACACCCCGGACAGGAAGTCCTTGACCAGGCTCTGCGCCCCGAAACCGAGCGCGACACCCGCGACACCCGCCGAGGCGAGCAACGGCCCGAGGGGGATGCCCAGCAGCGCCATGATCGTGAGGATGGCCAGCGTCGCGACGGTCAGGGTCACGACGCTGCGCAGCAGCGAGCCGACGGTCTCGACCCGCTGGCGCTGGCGCTCGTTGTCGAGACCGGTCGCGCTGGCGAGCACTCGCCCGGCCCGTCCGGACTCGGCCAGGCGGCGGGCCGAGCGCGAGGTCATCGTCGCGACCACCCGGTCGATGACCCGCCGCAGGGCCCACAGCGCCGTCATGGCGATGACGATGGTGAGCAGGATGCGGGCACCGTCGGTGAGCAGCCACTGCTGGGTCTGCTCCCACGTCGGGAGCACGGGCGCTACGGGGTCCACGGTGCGTCAGGCTCCCGCGTCGCGGGCCTGGGCGGCCAGGGCCCGGGCCACGGGGTCACGGTTCTCGACGACGAGCCGGCGCAGCGCGGCCGGGGCATCGGGGTGGGTGTCGAGCCAGGCCTGGGTGGCGTCGTGCAGGTCGCGGTCGACGAGGGGACGCGGGTAGAACCCGTAGACCACCGATTCCACCAGGGCGTGCGACCCGCGCTCCTCGACGGTGTCGAGCATGCAGTGGTAGCGCTCGACGTAGGGGCGCAGCAGGTCGGCGGGTGTGCCCGGGCGGCTGAACCCCTGACCGATGGCGTCGACGACGGCGTTCGGCAGGCCGGAGCCCTCGACGGCCGCGGCCCAGGCGGCTTCCTTCGCCTGCACCGTGGGGCGGGCGGCCTTCGCGCGAGCGGCGCGCTCGCGACCGGTGGCGGTGTCCTCACTGGCCAGCTCCGCGTCGATCTGCGCGTCGTCGGCCTCACCGGCGGCCGCGAGGGCGGTGAGCAGGGTCCAGCGCATCTCGAAGTCGACCTTGAGCCCGTCGAGGACCTCGGTCCCGTCGAGCAGGGCGCGCACCGATGCGACGTCGTCACCGGCTGTCGTCAGCGCACAGGCGGCGCTCACGAGCTGGAGCTGTGCGTCGGTGCCGGGCTCGCTGGCCCGGGCGATCTCCCACAGCCGGTCCCGCGTCGAGGCGCGGGTGGCCTCGCGCTGCTCGGGGTCGGTGTAGGAGAGCACCGAGGTCTGCAGTTGGGCGATGAGGGTGCGCAGCAGGGTCGAGTCGGTCTCACCGGGCAGCGTCGCCAGCACGACGTCGACGAACGCGCGAGCACCCATCTCGGCGTCGCGGGTCATGTCCCACAGGCAGGCCAGGACCAGCGAGCGGGGGAGCGAGGAGGTGAACCCGCGCGGGTGGGTGAGGGCCGTGGCCAGCGAGCGCTCGTCGAGGCGGATCTTCGCGTAGGCCAGGTCGTCGTCGTTGACCAGGAGCAGGTCGGGCTGCTCGCGGCCGACGAGCTCGGCGACCTCGGTGACCGCACCGTCGACGTCGACGGCGATGACGTCGGTGCGGTGCAGCGCACCGTCGCGAACGGCATACAGCCCGACGTTGAGCGTGTGCGGGCGCACCGTCTCGAAGCCGGGAGCGCAGGTCTGCTCGATCACCGCCGAGGCGATGAGCCCACGGTCGTCGACCTCCAGGACGGGGCGCAGGGTGCTGACCCCGGCGGTCTCGAGCCACAGCCGTGACCAGGCGCGCAGGTCGCGGCCCGAGGTCGCCTCGAGCTCGACGAGCAGGTCGTCGAGGGTCGTGTTGCCCCATGCGTGCTTGGCGAAGTAGGCCCGCAGACCGTCGCGGAACGGCTCGCGGCCGACGTGGGCGACGAGCTGCTTGAGCACCGAGGCGCCCTTGGCGTAGGTGATGCCGTCGAAGTTGACCTCGACGTCGCGCAGGTCACGGATCTCGGCGACGATCGGGTGGGTGGTCGAGAGCTGGTCCTGGCGGTAGGCCCAGTCCTTCTCGTGGGTGCCGAAGGTCGTCCAGGCGTCGGTCCAGGCGGTGGCCTCGGCCTGGCAGGTGGTCGAGGCCCACTCGGCGAACGACTCGTTGAGCCAGAGGTCGTTCCACCAGCGCATCGTCACGAGGTTGCCGAACCACATGTGGGCGAGTTCGTGCAGCAGGGTCAGGGCGCGCCGCTCGACCAGCGCCTCGGTGACGCGGGAGCGGAAGACGTAGACCTCGTTGAAGGTCACCGCCCCGGCGTTCTCCATCGCCCCCATGTTGTACTCGGGCGTGAAGATCTGGTCGTACTTCTCGAACGGGTAGGCACAGTCGAACTCGGCCTCGAAGAAGGCGAAGCCGCGCTTGGTGAGGTCGAAGAGGTTGTCGGCGTCGAGGTAGGGCGTCAGCGACTTGCGGCAGAAGATGCCGAGGGGAACCTCGCCCCGACGGCTGGTCAGGGTGTCGCGCACGACGTCGTAGGGCCCGGCGACGAGTGCGGTGATGTAGCTCGAGATGCGCGGGGTGGGGGAGAACCGCCACGTGGCGACGCCCTCGCCGGTGGGTTCGGCGTCGGGGGTGGGGGAGTTGGAGACGACCTGCCAGTGCGCCGGCGCCGTCACCGTGAAGGTGAAGGCGGCCTTGAGGTCGGGCTGCTCGAACACCGGGTACATGCGCCGGCTGTCGGGAACCTCGAACTGGCTGTAGAGGTAGACCTCGTCGTCAACCGGGTCCACGAAGCGGTGCAGGCCCTCACCGGTGTTGGTGTAGCGACCCGTGGCGGTGATCACGACGAGGTTGTCGGCGGCGAGGCGGGGCAGGGTGATCCGGCTGTCGGCGCAGTGCGCGGCCGGGTCGAGCTCGGTGCCGTTCAGGGTGAGGCCGGTGACCGCGTCACCCACGAAGTCGACGAAGGTCTCGCTACCCGGCTCGGCGCAGGCGAAGCGGATCGTGCTTCGCGTGGCGAAGGTCTCGGGGCCGGTCGTGACGTCGAGCTCGACCTCGTGGGTGTCGACGGTGACGAGGGCCGCACGGGCTGCGGCCTCCTCACGGGTGAGGTTGGTGCCGGGCACGGGTTCTCCTTGTGTGGGCGTGCAGGTGGGCGTGGTGGTGTTCACGCCTGACGAACGGTCGGATGCCGGCGGTCGTCTCGGGCGGCCGGTCCGGGTCGTCAGCCATCCTGTCACGGGGCGCTGACGTCGCGTGGTCGCTCTGGTGTGCCCATCGGGCTCGGGCCGTGGGACGGGTGGGTGTTCTCGTCGGTGTCGGGCCCGGGTGGCAGGATGTGCGGGTGCCTGACACCACTGAGAAGACCGCCCTGACCACGTCCGCAGAGCGCGCGAGCGCCGAGTTCTGGTTCGACCCGCTCTGCCCGTGGGCCTGGATGTCCTCGCGCTGGCTCGGTGAGGTGCAGCAGGTGCGCCCCGTAGAGGTCACCTGGTCGGTGATGAGCCTGGCGGTGCTCAACGAGGGCCGTGACCTCCCGCCGCAGTATGCCGAGCTCATGGAGCAGGGCTGGGGCCCGGTTCGGGTCGTCATCGCGGCCCGCGAGGCGCACGGCGAGCAGGTCGTCAAGCCGCTCTACGACGCCCTTGGTGAGCACATCCACCACCGTGAGGAGGACTACTCCACGGCGATCGCGGGTGCGCTGGCTGATGTGGGTCTGCCCGCGGAGCTGGCCGAGGCGGCCACCTCCGACGCACTCGATGACGTCCTGCGCGCCAGCCACCAGCGGGCCATCGACCTCGTCGGTGACGAGGTCGGGACCCCGGTGATCGCCGTCGACGGCGTGGCGTTCTTCGGCCCGGTCGTCTCGCCCGCTCCTCGCGGCGAGGCCGCGGGTCGCCTCTGGGACGGGTGCGTCCTCGTCGCCGGCACTGACGGTTTCTTCGAGCTCAAGCGTTCGCGCACCCGCGAGCCCATCTTCCACACGGAGGCCTGACATGCGCGTTCACCTCGGCGGGGACCACGCCGCCCACGACCTGCTCCTCGACCTCGTCGCGTTCCTCCGGGAGCAGGGGCACGACGTCACCAACCACGGCCCCCACGAGTACGACGCCCTCGACGACTACCCCGTGTTCGTCCTGCGCGCCGCGGAGGCCGTGGCCGCGGACCCCGGCTCGTTCGGTGTCGTGCTCGGGGGCTCCGGCAACGGTGAGCAGATGGCGGCCAACAAGGTCACCGGCATCCGTGCCGCCCTGTGCTACAACGACGAGCTGGCCTCACTCGCCCGCGAGCACAACGACGCCCAGGTCATCTCCATCGGCGCGCGGATGAACACCGTCGAGCAGGCCCGTTCGATGGTCCAGACCTTCCTCTCGACGCCCTTCAGTGGCGACCCGCGCCACGTCCGACGGATCACGATGGTCGCCCACTACGACGAGTCCGGGACGCTGCCGCCGCTGCCTTCCGCGTGATCGGTGGGCGCGCCACACCACGTCTGGCGGTCTGAGGCGAGCACCGGCATCCTTGCTGAGGATGCCCCACAGCAAATGGTCGCAATTTTAACCTTTTGCCGGTTAGGGTGTGCCCGCTGGTCTGACCGGAAGGGGTGCGATGCCCAATGACGTGATCGTGCGTCCGCGACCGCGTGCGTACCCCGCGATGCGATGGCTGGGCGGATCACCACGCGCCGGGTCGGTCTCCGAGCGCGCCCTTCTCGTGTCGTTCGTCGGGGGGTTGTTGGCCTTGGGTGCCGCCATCGCGCGGTGGCCGCACGCCGTGCCGATCTCGTTCCTCTTCCCCACGGTCGTCGTCGCCGGTGTGGTCCTGCGCCCCCGTCCCCTGGTGATGGTCTATGGCATCGCGCTCGTCCTCGTGACCGGCTGGGTGCCCCACTCCGGCGTCGGGCTGACCCGCTCGATGTTCGTGGCGGTCTCGGTCGGAGCCGTGATGGCCGTCATGCTCATCGCGTCGGTGTCGCGCGCGCGGATCGGGACCCGAGGCTTTCGCGGCGACCGCATGTTCGCCGAGCTGCGCGACCGCATCGCCCTCGGCGGCCAGCTGCCAGACCTGCCCCCGGGCTGGCAGGTGTCGTCGTGCATCCGCTCGGCCCACGGCGAGCACTTCTCCGGCGACTTCCTCGTCGCCCACCGATCGCCCTCGGGTGATCGCCTGGAGATCGTGCTCGTCGACGTCAGCGGCAAGGGCACCCGCGCCGGCACCCGCTCGCTGCTGCTGTCCGGAGCCTTCGGCGGCCTGCTCGGGGCGGTGCCCTCGGACCAGTTCCTGGCCACCGCCAACGACTACCTCGCGCGACAGGGCTGGGTCGAGGGCTTCGCCACGGCCGTGCACCTCGAGGTCGACCTGCGCACGGGGGAGTACGCGATCGGCAACGCAGGGCATCCCTCGGCGGCGCTCTTCACCTTCGGCAAGGGCCGCTGGGAGGTCATCGCCGGTGGTCGGGGTCCACTCCTCGGTGTGGTCCCCGGCGCTCACTTCCCGCGCCAGCGAGGCTGGCTCGGCCACGGTGACACCCTGCTGCTCTACACCGACGGCATCGTCGAGGCCCGAGGACGCGACCTCGTCGACGGCGTCGACCGCATGCTCGGCATCGCCACGACGACGCTTCTGAGCCAGGGCGACGTCGCGCGCGAAGTGTGCAGCGCTGCCCGATCGGGGGAGGATGACGACCGGGCGGCACTGGCCGTCCGCCGTCTGTGACCACGCGTGAGAGGACCCCCTGAGTGGGAGCCGTGCCCG
>JAGNQK010000071.1:8660-10402 GCA_017989115.1 Dermatophilaceae bacterium
ACCGACGAGCGGATGGCCCGGCTCATGCCCGCACGGGCACTGCCCGAGGGTCCGCTCGTGCCCGAGGTGGCCTTCGGGCGCACGGGCCCGGTCGTCGTCGAGATCGGCTCCGGGCACGGGGCCGCGGCCATCGCGTTCTGTGCCGCCCACCCGGAGGCCGACCTCATCGCCGTCGAGGTGCACGTGCCCGGGGTGGCCCGGATGCTGGCGCTCGCCGAGGACGCCGGGGTCGAGAACCTCTGGGTGCACCCCGGGGATGCCGTGCCCTTCCTCACCGAGCGGGTCTCGCCGGGGTCGCTCGCCGCCGTTCACCTGTTCTTCCCCGATCCCTGGCCCAAGAACAAGCACGCCAAGCGTCGGTTCGTGCAGCAGCACACCCTGGCGCTCATCGCCTCCAGGCTCGAGGTCGGTGGGCAGCTGCTCATCGCGACCGACATCGACTCCTACGCGGCGCACTCGCGCGCCCAGCTGGCCGAGCACGGACGCTGGGACGTCGTCGAGGGGGTGCGCCCGCCGTGGCGGCCGGATGCCGGGTTCGAGGCCAAGGGGGTGCGGGCCGGGCGGGTCGTCAGCGAGCTCCGGGCAACGCTGCGGCCGCTCTGAGCGGCCTCACGCCCGCTGCGAACGCAGAAGTTCAGGTCTCGACCGGTAATTGCTGCGTGCGATCCGAACTTCTGCGTTGCTGGGTCCGAGCCGAACGCAGAAGTTCGGGTCTCGACCGGTAATTGCTGCGTGCGATCCGAACTTCTGCGTTGCAGGCCGTGCGTTGCTGGTCGGGGTAGCCGGATTCGAACCGGCGGCCTTCCGCTCCCAAAGCGGACGCGCTACCAAGCTGCGCCATACCCCGCAGCCCACGGACGGCATCCGAGAACCTCGGGCCAGAAGTCAGCCATGAGGTGAGCCTCGGATTTCGGATCCCGCGAGCGCGGCCACTAGGCTAGCCGCTGCACTCGGGGTCCTTGACCACGAGGTGTGCGGGCGTAGCTCAATGGTAGAGCCCCAGTCTTCCAAACTGGCTACGCGAGTTCGATTCTCGTCGCCCGCTCCACACATGCTCCACCAGCGTGCCATCCTGAGCGGGTGTTCTCCTCGAGGTCGGGACGCCCGGCCCGTCGTCGCCCGGTGTTCCGGCATCCGGCGCAGGTGGTGGTCACCGCCTTCCTCGTCGCGGACATCGTCGGCACCCTGCTGCTCCTGCTCCCCGTCTCCCGGGCCGACGTGGGCAGCGCCCCGTTCATCACGGCACTGTTCACGGCCACGAGCGCGGTCTGCGTCACGGGGCTGGCCACGGTCGACACGGCGACCTACTGGAGCACGACCGGGCAGGCGATCATCCTCGCGCTGATCCAGGTCGGTGGCTTCGGGATCATGACCCTGGCCTCTCTCATCGCCCTGTTCCTCTCGCGCCGGATGGGCCTGCGCACCCGGCTGACGGCCGCGGCCGAGACCAAGGCGATCGGCCCCGGTGACGTGCGGCGGGTGCTGCGCGGGGTCTTCCTCATCACCGTCGTCGTCGAGGCCACGATCGCCGTGATGCTGACCCTGCGCTTCCGGGCCGAGTACGACGGCTCCTGGGCCACGGCCACCTGGCACGGCGTCTTCCACGCCGTCTCGGCCTTCAACAACGCCGGCTTCGCGCTGTTCAGCGACAACTTCATGGGCTTCCTCACCGACCCGTTCGTGCTGCTGCCGATCACCCTCGCCATCATCATCGGCGGGCTCGGCTTCCCGGTGCTCGTCGA
>JAGNQK010000072.1 GCA_017989115.1 Dermatophilaceae bacterium
CGAACCCGCCTGAGCACGCCCTCACCACAACCCGTCGAGAGTAGACGAATCGCCGCGTGGCCCTTGCCGCTCGCGACGATTCGTCTACTCTCGACCCGCAGCTCGGAGGTCTCATGCGGGCGTGGGGTCAGGGGATGTGGGCGATCCCGCGCAGCACCACCAGCGACGGGGCAGCGAGCACGCCGAGGTCAGCCCGCGGGTCAGCGGGGTACACGACGAGGTCGGCTTCCTCCCCCTCCCCCAGCCCCGGCCATCCCAGCCACGCCCGCGCACCCCAGCACGCGGCATCCAACGCCTGCTGCGGCGTGAAGCCGGCCCGCCCGAGGTGCGCGACCTCGTCGGCGACGAGTCCGTGGGGAAGTGAGCCCCCGGCATCCGTGCCGACGTAGACCGGGATGCCGGCCTCGCGCGCCGACGCGATCGTCTCGAACCGGCGCGCGTGCAGGTCGATCATGTGCCGGTGGTAGTCGGGGAACTTCTCGCGAGCCGGCTCCGCGATCTGCGGGAAGGTGTCGATGTTGACCAGCGTGGGCACGATCGCGATGCCCTGACGGGCGAACGTGTCGATGGTGTCGGGTTCGAGCCCGCAGGCGTGCTCGACGCAGTCGGCACCCGCCGCGGCCAGGTCACGCAGTGACTCTTCCCCGAAGCAGTGCGCCGTGACCCGGGCCCCCTCCTCGTGGGCCGCCGCGACCGCCTGCGCCAACACGTCAGCCGGCCAGCACGGCGCGAGGTCCCCGCTCTCCCGGTCGATCCAGTCGCCGACGAGCTTGACCCACCCGTCGCCCGAGCGCGCCTCGATGCGCACCTGGTCGACGAGCTGCTCGGGCTCGACCTCCCACGCGTAGTTGCGGATGTAGCGGCGCGTTCGGGCGATGTGCCGCCCGGCCCGCACGAGCCGCGGCAGGTCCTCGCGGTCCTGCACCCACCGGGTGTCGGCGGGCGAGCCGGCATCGCGCAGGAGCAGGGCCCCGGCGGATCGGTCGGTCAGGGCCTGCTGCTCGGCGGTGGCCGCGTCGGTCGCCCCGTGGCGGTCGAGCCCGATGTGGCTGTGGGCGTCGACCAGGCCCGGCAGCACCCAGCCGGGCACGGTGGTGACGTGGTGGTCCCCGGTCGGCTGCTCGTAGGTGATGCGGCCGCCGAGCACCCGGGCCTGATCTCGGACGTCGTCGGGGCCGAGCAGGACAGGGCCGGTGAGGTGCAGGACCGAAGCCATGCCCCGACCCTAGACCCGGGCCGCGCAGTCGGGCGTGAAGAATGTCAATGGGCCGGGGCACTTCCCACACACCCGACGGCGAATCAGGCAGCAGGCAGTGCCCTCAGCACCCGGCGCAACGTCTCGATGACGACCTCGGGCGCCTCCGAGTGCACCCAGTGCCCGGCCCCCTTGACGACCACCGGCCGCGCACGCGGGAACAGCGCCCGCATCTGCTCGGTGTCCTCGTCACGCACGTAGCCGGAGTCGCCACCGACGAGCCACACCACCGGGCCGTCGTACGGCGGGGCACCGAGCTCGGGGAAGTCGGCGATCCGCGAGCCCTGACCGAGCGCCGCGTCGGCCGCGATGAGCTCAAGGTTGGCCTGCCACCCCCAGGTGTCGCCCCGCCGCCGAAGGTTCTGCAGCAGGAACCCGCGCACCCCGGCATCCGGCTCGACCTGCGCGAAGCGGTCCTGCGCGTCGGCGCGCCCGGTGAGCTCCGCCAGCGGGAGCGAGCGCATGGCCTCGATGTAGTGCACGAAGCGGTCGAGGTCGCCGTAGTCCTTGGGGGCGATGTCGACGACGACGAGGCTGCGCACGAGCTCGGGGTTGGTCAGGGCGGTGACCATCGCGACCTTGCCCCCGAGCGAGTGGCCGACGAGCACCCACGGCTCCCCCGGCGCCGTGGCCGCCAGCGTGGCGGCGACGCGCTGCGCATACGTCTCGTAGGAGAACTCCTGCGTCCACGGCGACCGTCCGTGGTCGGGCAGGTCGACGAGCAGGCACTGGGCCGCAGCCCCGTCCGGGCCGGCGATCGCCTTGGCGATCTGGGTCCAGTTGCGCCCCTGCCCGAACAGTCCGTGCAGGAAGGCCACCCGCGCCCCGGCCGTGCCGACCGCGAGCGTCGAGAGCGACTCGCTCCCGGTCACCCAGCGATACGAGAGGTTTGACGCACGGCGCGCACCGCCGTGGCGCCTCTCCGGGTCAGAGTCACGACGTCGCTGAAATAGCGGGAGTGTGTACTGCGCAGCGCCTCAGCAGATTCGGCGCCGAGCACCACGACCTCAACATCGGGGTTTCCGCGGTGGAGCTGCTCCGCCGCAAACCGCTGGCTCATGGCCTCCCGCGCGTCCGTGAACTCCTCTTCACGAAGCACACGTCCACCGAGCCGGTCGAACACGATCATGAAGTGCTTCATGGTGCGTGCTCCTTCACAGTCAGCCGAGGGCGTCGTCGATGCCACCGTACAAGTCGGAGATGGCTGCTAGCAGGTCGTTCGTTGACTCTTCGAACTCTGTGAACGCTACCTGATCCAGAGATCGTTCCCGTTGCATGTCCTCAAAACGTGCAATCACCTCTGTCGCACGGTCGAGCGTCTCAAGGAGATGACCCCGTGTATAGCCCGGCACGATTTCGATGTCCGCGCCAACCAGCGGCTCGCCATAGCGGATCCCTCGACCCCAGCGATCCGCCAGCCTTTCGATGGTTTGCGCCCAGATGTCTTGAGGGGTCGTTCGCACTTGGATCTCGACAGGCAACTCATCTCGCCGAACGATCACATGAACTGCGCGGTACCCGTGTGTCGGGTTTGCCCTCCTGTCCACGACTCGACTACTCGCGCCGAACTCCCGGACGATCGCGTCGACGACTTCGTCCTGCTCGGAGCAGCCGCCGTCTATGACGATTCGCACCCCTGCGACGTCCTGAACGGACTTGAACGAGGTCCCACGATTCAACTTGTCAATCAGTGTGCCGGTGGACTTGACGCGGGAGGTCGAGGCATACCCCAACGCAGCCAGTGTCGCCTGCACCTCGTCCAGCGCCCTTTGGTAGGAGTCAAGAACCGCGTGGAGGAGCAGCCAGTCGGCGTCCGTGACCTCGCCTTGACGCAGCCGCCTGCCAAGCGCATCTAACGCGCTGCGCGACACCGGTAGCGGCACCGTAGGTCACTGCCCCAGGAACTTCTCGAAGCCCTTGGGCAGGCTTGCCGGGTCGATGGTCGCCGGGTCGCCCGCGCCGGGAGCGCCGAAGGCACCACCGCCGGATGCCGGGCGCTCGGCCGCCGCTCGCTGCTCGGCTGCGCGCTTGGCCGGGTTTCCGGACTTGGACTTCTTGCGCTGGGGCACCTGCTGACGGCCGCGCTTGCCCGGGCCGGAGCCTCCGCCCGGCATCCCCGGCATGCCCCCGCCGCGAGCGAGCTGCTTCATCATCTTCTGGGCGTCGGTGAAGCGCTCGAGCAGCTGGTTGACCTCGGAAACGCTGGTGCCCGACCCCTTGGCGATGCGGGCCCGGCGCGAGCCGTTGATCTGCTTGGGGTGGTTGCGCTCGAACGGGGTCATCGAGCGCACCATGGCCTCGACCCGGTCGAACTCGCGCTCGTCGAAGGCGTCGATCTGGGCCTTCATCTGGCCCATGCCCGGCATCATGCCGAGGATCGACTTCAGCGAGCCCATCTTCTTGATGGCCGCCATCTGCTGAAGGAAGTCGTCGAAGGTGAAGTCCTCGGCAGCGAGGAACTTGCGCTCCATCTCCGCGGCGTGGGTGCGGTCGAACGCCTTCTCGGCCTGCTCGATGAGGGTGAGGATGTCACCCATGTCGAGGATGCGAGAGGCCATCCGGTCGGGGTGGAAGACCTCGAAGTCCTTCACGCCCTCGCCGGTGCTCGCGAACATGATCGGGCGGCCGGTGACCGAGGCAACCGACAGGGCAGCACCACCGCGGGCGTCGCCGTCGAGCTTTGTCAGCACGACACCGGTGAGGTCGACCCCGTCCTGGAAGGCGCGGGCGGTCTCGACCGCAGCCTGACCGATCATCGCGTCGATGACGAACAGGACCTCGTCGGGCTGGATCGCCGCACGGATGTCGGCGGCCTGCTGCATGAGGTTCGCGTCGATGGCGAGGCGACCTGCGGTGTCGACGATGACGACGTCGTGCTGGGCCCGGCGCGCGTGCTCGACACCGGCGCGCGAGACGGCCACCGGGTCGCCGTGGCTGCGGGTGCCCTCACCCGTCTCGGAGACGACGTCGTGGCCGAAGACGTTGCCGCGCTCAGGCGCGAAGACCGGCACGCCAGCGCGCTCACCGACGACCTCGAGCTGGGTGACAGCGTTCGGGCGCTGGAGGTCGGCGGCCACGAGCAGAGGGGTGTGGCCCTGGTCCTTGAGCCACTTCGAGAGCTTGCCGGCCAAGGTCGTCTTGCCGGCACCCTGGAGGCCGGCGAGCATGATGACGGTCGGCGGCTGCTTGGCGAACGCGATCGTGCGCGTCTGTCCCCCGAGGATGCCGACGAGCTCCTCGTTGACGATCTTCACGACCTGCTGCGCGGGGTTCAGCGCCTCGCTGACCTCGGCCCCCAGCGCGCGCTCACGCACGGCGTGGGTGAACTCCTTGACCACCGGCAGCGCGACATCGGCGTCGAGCAGGGCGAGACGGATGTCGCGGATCGTCTTGTTGACGTCCGACTCCGTGAGACGACCCTTGCTGCGGAGGTTCTTGAAGGTCTCGGTCAGGCGGTCGGAGAGGCTGGTGAACACCGGTCAAGGCTAACGGCTGATGCCGACGGGCCCCGACCGCCAACACCCTCACCGCGAACGTGGGTGAAAATCGTCGGCTGGACGACGATCTTCACCCACGTTCGCAGGAGGGCCGGAGGGTTCGCCGGAGGGTCGGAGGTTTCGCAGGAGGGTCGCGTGGCTCAGATGCCGTCACACGTGTCGATGATGAGGCTGACCGCCTGCGCGACCCGAGCGGGCGGCAGGGGCAACCCGTCGGCCCCGGTCAGGTAGAAGGTGTCGAGGGTCTGGCCGGCATAGGTCGCGATGTGGGCCGAGCGCACCGAGATGCCGGCCAACGCGAAGGCGGCACCGATCTCGTGGAGCAGTCCGGGCCGGTCCTGGGCACGCACCTCGAGCACGGTGGCGTCGCTGCTCGCGCCGGGGACGATCAGCGCTCGCGCCTGACCCGGCGTGCCGATCGACGACCGCCCTGACGGCCTCGGGTGGTGTGCCCGACGCCGGTCCAAGGTCGTGAGGGGTCCACGATCCCCCTGCGCGAGGCGAGCCAACCCGCGCTCGATGCGCGCGGCATCCGGCACCGCTCCACTCGGCGACTCGACGTGCCACTCGTTGACGGCGATCCCGTCGACGGTGCGCAGGATGGCCGTGCGTACGGTGTGGCCCTCGGCCGCGAGCAGGCCCGCGGTGTCGGCGAAGAGCCCGACCCGATCGAGGTCGGTGATGTCGAGGCGGTGCGACCCGCCGGTGGCGATGACGCGCACGTGCGGCTCCCCCGCCCGCACCGAGGCCAGCCCACCGGCATCGAGCACACCCCAGGGGACGATCGCCGAGTCGGCAACTCCGACGGGCACACCGACCCGGGCCGGCCCCGCGAGCCGCTCGCGCACGGCAGCGGCCAGCTGCGCGAGCAGAGTGGCTCGCCAGTCGGTCCACGCCGCCGGCCCGGCCGCGGACGCGTCGGCTTCGCTGAGCGCGAGGAGGATCTCGAAGACGTCGCCGTCACCGTCGACCGCGGCGATGGCCGCATCGACGGTGGCCGGGTCCTGGTGGTCGCGCCGGGTGGCGAGCTCGATGAGGGTCAGGTGCTCCCGCACGAGCAGCACGAGAGTGTCGACGTCCTCGGGCGAGAACCCCCATCGGGTGACGATCGGCCGGGTCAGCTCGGCGCCGGTGACCGAGTGGTCGTGGGCCCCACGGATCTTGCCGATGTCGTGCAACAGGGCTGCGACGAGCAGCAGGTCCGGACGCGAGACCCGTCGCACGAGCCCCGCCGCTCGCACCACGGTCTCGATGAGGTGCCGATCCACGGTGTGCCGGTGCACCGCGCTGCGCTGCGGCCGCGAGCGCACCGACGCCCACTCCGGGATCCACCGGTCGATGATGCCGACCTGGTCCAGCCCTTCCCAGACCCCGACGAGGCCGGGTCCGGCGGCGAGCAGGTCACCGAGGAGGTCACGCATCCACGGCGGCCACGGGGCCTCGGGCAGCGGCGAGCTGGAAGCGAGGTTGTCCAGCGTCGCCGGGGCGATCGGCAACCCGGCCCGGGCCGCGACCACACCGGCCCGCAGCGGCATCCCCGCGTCGGCCTCGGCGAGCCGGGCGGAGCCGAGGACGACCTCGCCGTCGCTGGAGAACAGCCCGTGGCCGAGCGGCGTCATCTGCGGGCGGCGCGGCCCGACGCGCAGGGTCCTCGCGCGCTGCGACTGGCCGGCCCGGCGCAGCGTGCCGTCGAGGGCGTAGGCGATGACTCGTCCGGCGTGCGAGACCGCCGTCAAGAGGTCGTCGGAGTCCTGGTGGCCCAGGAGCGCGGCGACGGCGTCGTGGTCCTCGCGTCCGAGCCGGTCACGGCCCCGGCCGGTGACGACGTGCACGGCGTCGCGGACGTCGAGCAGGGTGGCCTGGGCGGCATCGACCCCGCCGTGGGGTCGGTCGGCGAGCCAGGCCTCGGCCAGGGCGGACAGCACGGTCATGTCCCGCAGGCCGCCGTGGGCCTCCTTGAGCTCGGGCTCGATGGACTGGGCGAGGTCACCCTGTCGCTGGTGGCGCGAGGCCACGGCCTCGACCAGCAGGGGCAGCCGCTTGCGGGCGTTGCCGCGCCAGTCGTGGGCCACGGTCGAGCGGGCCGCGACGACGAGCTGCTCGTCACCCGCCAACGGAGCGAGGTCGAGCAGCCCCACGGCGGCGGTGAGGTCGGATGCCGCGACCTGGCGGCACTGCGTCACCGTGCGGACGCTGTGGTCAAGACGCACCCCGGCATCCCAGATCGGGTACCAGATGCGGTCGGCGAGCGCCGTCAGCTCCTTGGCGGGCAGCGAGCGCTCGGAGTGCAGGAGGACGAGGTCGTAGTCGCTGAGGGGGCCGGCGTCACCGCGGCCGATGCTGCCGACGGCCGCCAGGGCGATTCCCTCGATCCGGCTCCCACCCGTGGCGCTCGCCCAGATCCCGGCGAGCCACCGACGGTTGAAGGCTGCGAGGGCGGCCCGGCGTGCCGGGCCGGCACCCGCGACGGCGAAGTCGCGGGTGCCGGCCAGGTCGAGCCGCCTGGAGCTGAGCTCGCTCGAGGGGGTTGTCATGCTCAGATCGCCTCGACGCCGCGCTCTCCGGTGCGGACCCGGGCGACGTCCTCGACCGGGACGACCCAGATCTTGCCGTCACCGATGCGGCCGGTCTGGGCGGCCTTGAGGATGACGTCGACCACGGAGGAGGAGTCCATGTCGTCGACGAGCACCTCGATCCGGCTCTTGGGTACGAAGTCGACGGTGTACTCGGCACCGCGGTAGACCTCGCTGTGGCCACGCTGGCGCCCGTAGCCGTGGGCCTCGCTGATGGTCATGCCCTGGATGCCGAAGGCCTCGAGGGCCTCCTTCACCTCGTCGAGCTGGTGGGGCTTGATGATGGCAGTGACGAGCTTCATGCCTGGGCTCCTTCGAGGTTCTTGGCCGGGGCGCCAGTGGGGGCGGCGCTGGGGCCACCGCTCATCCGACCACCGCGAGAGTTGATGTCGTAGGCCGACTCAGCGTGCTCGGAGCCGTCGATGCCTGCGATCTCGACGTCCTCCGGAACGCGCCAGCCCATCGTCGCCTTGAGTGCCAGGGCGATGATCAGCGTGACGACACCCGAGATGACGAGCGTGGCAAGCGCGACGAGCACCTGCAGGACGAGCTGGTCGATACCGCCACCGTAGAACAGACCCGTGGAGGTCGCGAGCAGTCCCGCGCCGACGGTGCCCCAGAGGCCGGCGACGAGGTGGACGCCGACGACGTCGAGCGAGTCGTCGTAGCCGAGCTTGAACTTCAGGCCGACGGCGAGGGCGGCCAGGCCACCGGCCACGACACCGAGGATGATCGAGCCGAGCGGGCTGAGGGCGCCACAGGCCGGGGTGATCGCGACGAGACCGGCGACGACACCCGAGGCCGCACCGACGGAGGTGGCGTGACCGTCACGCACCTTCTCCACGACGAGCCAGCCGAGCATCGCCGCGCACGTCGCGGCGGTGGTGTTGACCCACACGAGGGCGGCGGTCTCGTCAGCGGCGAGCTCGGAGCCCGCGTTGAAGCCGAACCAGCCGAACCACAGCAGGCCGGCGCCGATCATGGTGAGCGGCACGTTGTGGGGGCGCATGGCCACCTTGCCGAAGCCGACGCGCTGGCCGACGACGAGCGCCAGGACCAGCCCGGCGACACCGGCGTTGATGTGCACGACCGTGCCACCGGCGAAGTCGATCGGCACGACGTTGGCGACGCCGTCGGTCACGCCGAACACGGCTGCGGCCAGGCCACCCTCGGCACCGCTGAGCAGGCCGCCGCCCCACACCATGTGGGCGATCGGGAAGTACGCGAAGGTGACCCAGAGGGCGGCGAAGACCATCCAGGTGGAGAACTTCACCCGGTCGGCGACGGCGCCGCTGATGAGGGCGACGGTAATGACCGCGAAGGTCAGCTGGAAGCCGACGAACGCGAGCTCGGGGATGTTGCCGTAGCCCTCGTAGCCGAAGGGGTTGATGATCGTGTCGGTGCTGGCGAGGCCGAACTTCTCGAACGGGTTCGCGATGATCCCGCCGACGTTCTCGCTGCCGAAGCTCATCGAGTAGCCGTACAGGACGTAGATGATGCCGACGACGCCCATCGCGCCGAACGACATCATCATCATGTTGAGGACGGACTTGGTTCGGGTCATGCCGCCGTAGAACAGGGCGAGACCGGGGATGGTCATGAGGAGGACGAGGGAGGCGCAGAGGATCAAGAACGCCGTTGCTGCGTAGTCGACCGTCTCCGCTGCCTCCGCCAGGGGCATCAGTGGTGTGCTCATGTCGTCAACGATCACCCCGGTCCGTTACCCCTCACTCCCCCGGATGTTTCGGGGATGTTGCATCAGGCCAGTGGGTGTAAGCATCCGGTTTCACAGGACCAGAGGTCTCGCATCCTGAGACCTGGTGACCGTGGGACGATACGGCCATGGCTCCACACCCGCTCACCGCCGCACCTCTGCCGGTCCTGGTGTTCGACGGGGACTGCGCGTTCTGCACGACCTCGGCCGGCGTCATCACGCGCCGGCTGCGGCGCTCCCCCGATGACTACGCCGTGCAGCCGTGGCAGCACCTCGATCTCGACGCCCTGGGCCTGACGCCCGAGGAGTGCGACGAGGCGGTGCGCTGGGTCGGTGAGAACGGCATCCGGGATGCCGGTCACGTCGCCATCGCGCGGGCGCTGCGCGCGTCACGCTGGTGGGTGCGCCCGGTCGGTGTGGTGCTGGTGGCGCCGGGGGTCAACGCCCTCGCGGCCCGTGCCTACCGGTGGGTCGCGGCGAACCGGCACCGCCTGCCCGGCGGCACCCCCGCCTGCTCCCTCCCGTCGCCCCCGCCTCCGGCGGCCTAGTCCAACAGGGCGTCGACGAACGCCTCGGGCTCGAACGGCGCCAGGTCGTCGGGACCCTCGCCGAGCCCGACGAGCTTGACGGGGACTCCCAGACCGCGCTGGACGGCGACGACGATGCCGCCCTTGGCGGTCCCGTCGAGCTTGGTGAGCACGATGCCGGTGATGCCGACGACCTGCGAGAAGACCTCGGCCTGGCGCATGCCGTTCTGGCCGGTGGTGGCGTCGAGGACGAGCAGGACCTCGTCGACCGGGCTCTGCTTCTCGATGACCCGCTTGACCTTGCCGAGCTCGTCCATGAGGCCGACCTTGTTCTGCAGGCGCCCGGCGGTGTCGATGAGCACCACGTCGGCCTCCATCTCGGCGGCAGCCTTGACGGCGTCGAAGGCCACCGCGGCGGGGTCTGCGCCATCGCGGTCGGAGCGGATCGTAGGCACCCCGACGCGCTCGCCCCAGGTCTGGAGCTGGTCGGCGGCGGCTGCACGGAAGGTGTCGGCAGCACCGAGGACGACGTCCTTGTCCTGCGCGACGAGGACCCGGGCGAGCTTGCCGACGGTCGTGGTCTTGCCGGTGCCGTTGACCCCGACGACGAGCACGCACGCCGGTCGGCCGTCGACCCGCGACGACACGATCGAGCGGTCCATCGACGGGTCGACCAGGGTCAGCAGCTCCTCGCGCAGCCAGCCACGCACGGTGGCTTCGTCGGTCGTGCCCTCGACAGCGACCTTGGTGCGCAGGGAGTCGACGAGCTCGGTCGTCGCGGCCACACCCAGGTC
>JAGNQK010000073.1 GCA_017989115.1 Dermatophilaceae bacterium
CTGCTGCGCGACACCGCGGATGCCGCCGGGCCGGGCTGCCTGGAGCCGGACGCCGACCGGGTGATCGGGCTGGGCCGGCGCGTGCTGCGGCGTCGGCGTTGGGCGGCCGGCCTCGTCGCCGCGAGCGTCGCCGGTGTCGCGGGCGTCATGGGGGTCACGGCACTGGGGCCGGGGGCCGATGAATCGTCCCTGCCCGCGGGGACCACGTCTGCCACGACGTCGGGCGTCGGAGAAGTCACCGCCGACCTGACCCGTAGCGGCTCGGTCGAGAATGCCTGGGGGCCCGCCGACGAGCAGCCGAGCGTGGAGGTCGCGGTCGACATGGGACGCAGGACCCTCTCGAGCTCGACCCTGGGGCAGGACGGTCGCACGTCGGACGTGCGGAGTGCGACACTGCCCACCAACCCTCGCGCCTCGATGTGGGTCCCGACCACCACACCGGGGCTGGAGCGCGGCGTGCTGCCGGCGGCTGCGAAGGATGTCATCTTCCTCTGGGCGGGTGACCAGGGCGCGGGTACCCACGACCTGCAACCGCTGCCCGGTACCCCGTACCAGGCCTTCGCCGTCTGGGTCGGCGGGGAGAACGGTGGCCCGCCGCCGCTCTCCGGGGTGTTGTGGACCGACGGCGCAGCGGTCTTTCGCACCGACGGGAGCGAAGTCCACAGCGCGCGTGACGGAGCAGCGCTGGCGTTCGTGGATCGCGATCAGGGTGTGTTGGGCATCTTCGACGACGGCTCCTCATCCGTCGCCGCGCTTCCTGAGCGCGGAATCCCGACGATCATGACCGGCAGCCAGATGGACGGCACGGACACGCTTGAGACGACCGTCCTCCTGGTGCTTCCCCCCGGTGTCGACGAGGTCGGTGTCACGGCAGCCGAGGGTGCGACGCTGAGGTCGAGCGAAACCCATCGCGGGAGTTCCACGCAGGACACGCTGGTCGTGGCCCACCTGTCGGTGACCAGCCCTGCCGCGGGGACCGGGGTGGACAGCGTGACCTGGACCAACGCCGACGGCAGCCCGGGCGGGGGGCCGGTCAGCTAGTTGTGAAGTCCGGGGAGGGTGGCGCGTCAGGCGGGGGACGCCGGTCCCGGCCAGTTCTTGTCCGGGACCGGTGTGGGGCGGCCGGGTTGCTCACCGCCGCGCGCCTGCAGGTAGTTCTCCTTGGGCACCATGACCTTGCGCCGGAAGATGCACACGATCGTGCCGTCCTGCTTGTAGCCGATGGTCTCCACGTGGACCACACCGCGGTCGTCCTTGCTCGTGCTCTCCCACTTGTCGAGCACGGTGGTCTCGCCGTAGAGGGTGTCGCCGTGGAAGGTCGGCGCCACGTGGCGCAGGCTCTCGATCTCGAGGTTGGCGATCGCCTTGCCGCTGATGTCGGGCACCGACATGCCGAGCAGGATCGAGTACACGTAGTTGCCGACCACGACGTTCTGACCGAACTGCGTGGTCTCCTGCGCGTAGTTGGTGTCCAGGTGCAGGGGGTGGTGGTTCATCGTGAGCAGGCAGAACAGGTGGTCGTCGTACTCGGTGACCGTCTTGCCGGGCCAGTGCTTGTACGTCGCCCCGACCTCGAACTCCTCGTAACTGCGCCCGAACTGCACCGGCTGTCTCCTTCGCTCGACGTGAGGCGCCCATCCTCGCGTGAGCACACGGCATCCGACAGCGTTCGGGGGCGTGCCGTTGCTCACGCTGCCCGGGCCGTCCTCCTCGCCACCGCGGATGGCGCGGTTGTCCGCTCAGGGCGTGAACACATGCCCGTCACGAGTGGACAACCCCGCCAGCGCCCTGCGGATCTGCGAGATCACCCGGGTCGGGCTGGCCAGGTCTGACCAGGTCACGCGCACCACGACGTACCCCAGCGCGCGGAGTGCGTCTTCGCGACGCTTCTCGGCCACCAGCGCCGAACGCCCCTGTGCCCCCTCGTACTTCACGGCTCCGTCGAACTCGACGATGACGTGGTCGCCGACGAGGAAGTCCACCCGGCCGACGAGAGTGCCGGACGCATCGCAGATGGGCACCTGGCTACGTACCGCCAGTCCGTGGTCGGTGAGCATCAGTCGCGTCCTCGTCTCTCCGACGGACTCGGACTGCGGGTCGGCGCGGCTCAGGAGCTGGTCACCACGGGCCCGCAGCCGACGGGAGGAGCATCGGTCGTCGAGGGCGAGCGCCATCTCGCCGAGGGTGCACTGGCCGGCATGCAGCGCCGCGTCGAGGGGCACCATGGCAGCACCGACGCCCGACCTCACGAGCACTTGCGCGATCCCCGTCGCGATGTCGACACACCGGTAACCGTCGGCGACCACGTGAGGCTGGTCCGCAGGTCGGGCGTGGGTGCGCAGCCCCGAGGCCAGGCGCACCCTGGATACAGCCGACAGGACGTCGACGGTGACGAGGTCGACGCCGTGGAGCGGCAGGCCGTGCAGCGCGAGGGCCGACTGGTGGCTGGCGATGTCTTCGGGCCGCGCCGCGAGCACGGCTCGGGTCCGCAGCATGAGGCGCTGCTCGGGCGTCGCCGCGGACCAGAGCTCCCCCAGAACGTAGGCGTCCCGGCGGACACGGACCACCTCCTGACTGCGCCGCCCGCGGGCCAGAGCACCGTCGTCCACATCGACGACCGCCGCCATGGCGCTCGTGAACACCCCGCCCCGGGAGCCAGCCACCGCTGTGAGCCTGTCGTCCATGCCCCTATCGTCCCGATTCGCGGCGGATGGGACGCTCGGTCATCCACAGGCGACGGCCTCGACGGGGTTGTCGACCCGTGACGCCCCTGTGCACACGTCACGGGCGGACAACCCCGCCACGATGGCGTCTCGGATCGTCCGCCCTGCGCGACTAGGCTGCCGCCATGGCGGACTTCATCGGCGCGGTCGACCAGGGAACGACGAGCACGCGGTTCATCGTCTTCGACCACGACGGGATGCCCGTCGCGAGCCACCAGCTCGAACACGACCAGATCCTTCCCCGCGCCGGGTGGGTCGAGCACAACCCGCTGGAGATCTGGGAGCGCACGCAGACCGTCATCGGCAGCGCGCTGACCAGCGCTGGCCTGGCCACGAGTGACCTCGCTGCGATCGGGGTGACCAACCAGCGCGAGACCGCCATCGTGTGGGACCGCCGCACGGGTCGTCCCTGGTACAACGCCGTCGTCTGGCAGGACACCCGCACCGACTCGATCGCCAAGGCGCTGGATGCCGATGGGCGAGGCGACGTGATCCGGCGCAAGGCCGGTCTGCCCCCGGCCACGTACTTCTCCGCGGGCAAGGTGCAGTGGCTGCTCGAGAACGTCGAGGGCCTGCGCGCCGCCGCCGAACGGGGCGATGCCCTCTTCGGCACCCCCGACACCTGGGTCGTGTGGAACCTCACGGGCGGGCCTGACGGCGGCATCCACGCCACGGACGTCACCAACGCCAGCCGCACGATGCTCATGGACCTCACGACCCTGGACTGGGACGACGAGCTGCTCGGCTTCTTCGGCATCCCCCGGGCGATGCTGCCGAGCATCCACAGCAGCAGTGACGCCGCCGCGTACGGGGTCACGACCGGCGACCGCAGTGGCGCGGCCGGCGTGCGGATCACCGGTGTCCTCGGGGACCAGCAGGCGGCGACCGTCGGTCAGGTGTGCTTCGAGCCGGGCGAGGCCAAGAACACCTACGGCACCGGCAACTTCCTGCTGCTCAACACCGGCGAGGAACTGGTGCGCAGCAGCAACGGCTTGCTGAGCACGGTGGCCTACCGCTTCGGCGACGCCAAGCCGGTGTACGCCCTCGAGGGATCGATCGCCGTGACCGGCAGCGCCGTGCAGTGGCTGCGCGACCAGCTCGGCATCATCTCCGGTGCCTCCGAGGTCGAGTCGCTCGCGGCATCCGTGCCGGACACCGGCGGGGTCTACTTCGTCCCGGCGTTCAGTGGGCTGTTCGCCCCCTACTGGCGAAGCGACGCCCGCGGCGCCATCGTCGGCCTGTCCCGGTTCAACACCAACGCCCACGTGGCGCGAGCCACCCTCGAGGCGATCTGCTACCAGTCGCGCGACGTCGTCGACGCCATGGCCGCCGACTCCGGGGTCACACTCACCACCCTCAAGGTCGACGGGGGCATCACCGCCAACAACCTGTGCATGCAGTTGCAGGCCAACATCCTCGGGGTGCCGGTGTCCAAGCCGGTCGTGCCGGAGACCACGGCCCTGGGTGCCGCCTACGCTGCGGGGCTGGCCACCGACTTCTGGTCGGGCACCGACGAACTGCGAGCCAACTGGGCCCAGGCGCGACGATGGGAACCGCAGTGGAGCGACGCCCAGCGCCGCGACGGGTATGCCGGGTGGCAGAAGGCGGTCGAGCGCACCTTGGGGTGGGTCGACGTCGAGTGACTCAGGCGAGGCCGTCGGCCATCGCGCTGTGGCAGATGTCGGCCACCTCGTTGACGGTGCGCCGACCATGGCTGAACCCTGCGGTGCTTCGCGACAGGATGCTCAGCACGTAGTCCCGGTCCGCCCCGCTCACCCACCCTGTCGAGTTCAGGCGATAGCCGTCGGGCAGGGGGCCCCAGCCGTTCTTGGCCGCCACGTGGACCTTGCGTGACTCCGGGGCGAAGACCCCCCAGCGTTGCTGGGGCACCACGTCGGCCATGAGCATGCGGGCGATCGTGCGGCGCCCCCCGTCGAGCACCCGATCAGAGGACAGCACCGCATCCACCATGAGCGAGAGGTCGCCGGGGACGGTTCGCCAGAAGCCCCACCACCCCGAGTCGATCTGGGTGTTCGTCATCCCGACGAGCCCGGCGACCCGCTCGACCTCATCGCGCCCCACCTGGGCGAGCAGGGTCTCGGTGGCCCCGTTGTCGCTGCGGGTGATCATCCGCGTGGCGAGGTCGCGCTCGCGCTCGGTGAGCTCCACCTCGGCCTCCTGGGCCTGCCGGAGCACCGTGGTGAGCACCAACACCTTGATGGTGCTGTAGCAGTACCCCTCGCTCGCCTCGTGACGAAAGCTCTGCCCCCGGCGCAGGTCCACGATCTCCAGCCCCAGCCGCCCGCTGCGTCCCGACAGGTACTCCTCGAGCCGGTTGGCGAGCTTGGGCGCCTCCACCGGTGAGGCTTGGCCCCCTGGAACACCTGAGGCGCTCGCAGTCGCACTGGGCGAGGGGGATGCCGTGGCACCGGTGGGTTCGCCGGCCGACCCGTCGACGGTGGTCGGCCCCGCCGTCGTCACCATCGCTGGGGATGCGACGGCATCGTTGGTGAACAGTTCGCGCACCCCGAGGCCCAGCACCCCCACCCCGAGGAGGGCTCCACCCCCGACCACCAGCCGGCGCCGGGCGATGACCTCGGGCGACGGCCGCCGCGATCGCTGGATGCCGGCCCGTCGCGGGTCGCGAGGGCGCTGCGGAGCAGTCATCAGGACCAGCGTACGGGCGGGCCGTGGTGATCGCCGACACCGAGGACCTCACCGTCGAGCTCCACCCGGGGAAGCCCGGGCGACCCGCTCCCCGAGGCCGCTGCCCAGTCGTGCTCGAACGCGACGTGGGCGAGCGGCATCCGCCCTCGCGCCACCCGAACCGCGTCGTCCACGGCGGCGGTCTCCTCGGCAGGCCAGTACATCCGGGTGACGGAGTGCCACACCACGGTGAGGACGCCGTCAGGCACCGGCTCGGCGAGCCGCTCGGCCACCCACTGCGAGGCCGGGGCCCGGTCGACGACGACCGGGTGCTCCCTCGCGACCGTGAGGGCCGCCGTGAGTCGTGCGTGGCGCTCACGCTGCCACGGCCACACGAAGGAGGTCAGGTACTCGCCACCCTCGGCAGACGAGGTGTCGACCGGGGCCAGGTCGCATCCCCGCCGCTCGACGACCTCGAAGGACTCCGGCCGGAACCCCTCTGCACCACATCCGGGCACGACGAGCGTCGCCTCGACCGGGCCCGCCGACCACCCCTCACCGACGAAGCGGTAGCGGTCGACGAGCAGCCCGAGACCTCCGGAGGCTCCGGGTTCGAGGAGTCGGACCCGGTTCAGCCCGCTTCGGTGCACCGCGTCGGACACGCCGATGAGCAGGGCGAGGGTGCGGGCCGGTTCGTTGGTCTGCGGTGCCACCGCGAGGCTGGAGCGCAGCTCGTCACGGCGCGCCAGCAGCACCGGCCGCACGGCATCCCACGCGTCGCGAGGGTCGAGGTCACCGCCCAGCGCGGGGTAGAACCCCTCGAGCTGCGGGGCCTCGCCCCGCAGGACGATCCTGAAGAGACCGGCGAGCATCCGCAGGTGCGGCATCAGCTGCGCAGGTGCGTCCTGCCAGCCGTCGAAGATCTCGCGGGTGACTCCGCCGGCTTCCCAGTCGTCGGCCATCCGTGCGAGGAGCGCCGCGTAGAGGTGGTCCTCAGGGCCGAAGTGTGCCCGGAAACGGTCGGCGAGCGTCTCACCCGCGACATCCACGACGCCCTGACCCATGGCAGCAGGCTACGACGAGAACGCAGCGCGTCCGGCCCGTGGGAGCATGGTCGGGTGAGTGAGGAACAGCAGCAGGCAGACAACCGCGCCCGGGCGACGACCGACGAGTTCCGGGCCTTCGTCCGCGACGGGTGGGCACCACGTCGCCCCACCGTGACCGGGCCGAGCCCCGCGGCTGCCCCGGCGGCGGCTCACCGGGCACTGATCAGCGCGGCGTACCCCCGCCAGCGGCTGATCATCCCGGCAGGTGGCCTGAAGGTGCGCAGCAACGACTGCGACTACGTCTTCCGCCCGCACACGGCCTTCGCCTGGCTCACCGGGCTCGGCGCGGACCGTGAGCCCGATGCCGTCCTGGTCCTCGAACCCGTGGCCGGCGCCGACGGCACTGACGGCGGTCACGAGGCGGTCCTGTACTTCCGGCCGCTGGCCGACCGCGACAGCGACGAGTTCTTCGCGGACTCGCGCTACGGCGAGTTCTGGGTCGGCGCCCGACCCTCCATCGCCGACATCGAGCTCGAGCTGGGCCTGACGGCCCGCCACATCGACGAGTTCCCCGCGGCGGCATCCAAGGATGCCGGCGAGGTCACCGTGCGCGTCGTGCGCGACGCCGACCTCGCCCTCACGGCACAGCTGGATGCCGCTCGGGTCGAGAACGGAGCGGAGCAGGAGGGCCTGAAGGAGAGCGACGCCGCGCTCGCCCACGACATCTCCCACCTGCGGATGTGCAAGGACGACTACGAGATCGAGCAGATGCGCGCCGCGGTCGCCGCGACGCACCACGGCTTCGACGCGATGGTCGCCGAACTCGCGACGGCAGCCACGGTCGAGCGCGGTGAGCGGTGGCTCGAGGGCACCTTCGCGCTCCACGCACGCCACCGCGGCAACGGCGTCGGTTACGACAGCATCTGCGCGGCCGGGGACCACGCGAACACGCTGCACTGGATCAAGAACACCGGCGAGGTCCGCGAAGGCGACCTCGTGCTCATCGACGCCGGCGTCGAGGTCGACTCCCTGTTCACGGCTGACGTCACCCGCACCTTCCCGGTCTCCGGGACGTTCACCGACGCCCAGCGAGAGATCTACGACGCCGTGTACGCCGCCCAGGAGGCCGGCATCGCCGCGGTCAAGCCCGGCAACAAGTTCTCCGACGTCCACGCAGCAGCGATCCGGGTCATCGCCGAGCACCTGCACGCCTGGGGGCTGCTCCCTGACGGCGTCTCGGTCGAGGACACCCTGGACAAGGAGCACGGGCAGTACCACCGCCGCTGGATGGTGCACGGGACGTCGCACCACCTGGGCCTCGACGTGCACGACTGCGCCCTCGCGACGCGTGAGGAGTACATGGATGCCGAGCTTCGCCCCGGCATGGTGCTCACCGTCGAGCCCGGCCTGTACTTCAAGTCCGACGACCTGCTCGCCCCCGAGCGGTTCCGCGGCACCGGGGTGCGCATCGAGGACGACATCCTCGTCACGCAGGACGGCTGCGAGAACCTCTCGGCGGGCATGCCGCGCAGCTCCGCCGACGTCGAGGCCTGGATCGCCCGCCTGCGCACCTCCTGACTTTTCCTCCCCATGAGGCAAGCGCGAGGTTCGCAAGGGATGCATTCCCGTGCGAACCTCGCGCTTCCCGGGTGAAGCCCGCGCGGAGCGGTCAGAGTGTCGTGCGGTCAGCCCCGCCGGATGACGTCGAACAGGGCCGCGTGCTCGACGCCGGCCGCCTGGCCCCCACCGCCGAGAACCATCTGGAGCAGCGCCCGAGGCTTGGGGAAGTCCTCCGGGAGGGCGTCGTTGTAGGCCGCATGGGCCTCCAGTGAGTGCACAGCCGCCTCGAAGTGCTCGCCTGAGACGTCCACGAAGTGGGTCGGGGAGCTGCTCGCAGCCACCGCGAGCGCCTTGACCCCGCCCCACGGCTCCAGCCCCTCCTCGGCGAGGAAGGTGTGCAACCACCGGTTGCCGGCATCCGCGACGGCATCCAACGTGGCCAGGCCGACCGCGCGGTGGTCTGCCTGGTTGACCATGCCGGTGCCGAACCGCTCGTCCCACGTGGTGGTGACGACGAGGTCGGGGCGCTCGCGACGGATGGCGCGGGCGATGGCGCACCGCAGCGCAACTCCGTACTCGATCGCTCCGTCGGCGAACCCGCCGAACTCCACGACATCGACGCCGACGCGCCGTGCACTCTCGCGCTCCTCGGCCTCGCGGACCACTGCGGCCTCGTCAGGGTGCATCGTGTCGATACCCGCCTCGCCGCGGGTGAGCAGGAAGTAGCTCACGGTCGCGCCCTCGGCAACCCATCGGTGGACGGCCGCAGCCGTGCCGTACTCGATGTCGTCCGGGTGGGCGACGACGCACAGGACGCGGGCGAACTCGCCCTCGAAGGGCTCGAGGTGGGGGCGTGCGTCAGTCATGGGGCCAAACTACGCCTCGTCGGCGCGAGCCCGCTCGGCTTCCTGCGCCCGGCGTACCTCCTGCATGGCGGCGCGCATCGGGTCCATCTCGGTGAGCAGCTCGCGGCCGCGTTGCACGTGCTTGTGCTCGCAGAGGACCTCGTACTTGGCCGCCACGACCTGGCTGACGGAGGTGAAGTCGCGCTCACCCCGGGTGAGGCGGTACCCCACGGCTGCCCAGACCATGCCGAAGAGTGCACCGAAGGCAACGGTGCTGACGACGTTGAGGATGTTGAACCCGCTCGGGTCGAAGAGAGCGAAGATCGTCCCGACGAACAGACCCAGCCACGCGCCGGACAGGGCGCCCGCGCCGAGGACCCGACCCCGGGTGAGGCGCCCGGTCACGCGCTCGAGCTGCTTGAGGTCGGTGCCGACGATGAGCACGTCCTGGACGGGGAACTCGTTGTCGGAGAGGTAGTCGACCGCCTTCTGGGCCTCCTCGTAGGAGTCGTACACGCCCAGGGACATCGGGTACTGGAGCGAGAGAGCGGCCCGCAGGCCGGGGCGCATGGGCTGGCTGGTCATGTCTGCCATTATCCCCCGGACAACGGCCCTGCCTGCCCACGGGCCCGGCCGTGCCGACCTCCTGACCTTCGCGCTCAGCGGGCCTTGTAGTCCTCGAGCAGGCGGCGACCGATGATCATCTTCTGGATCTCGGCCGTGCCCTCGCCGATGAGCAGCATCGGTGCTTCGCGGTAGAGCCGCTCGATCTCGTACTCCTTGGAGTAGCCGTACCCGCCGTGGATGCGGAAGGACTGCTCGACGACGTCTGCGCAGTTCTCCGAGGCGAGGTACTTCGCCATGCCCGCCTCGAGGTCGTTGCGCTCCCCGGCATCCTTGAGCTTGGCGGCCTTGACCATCATCTGGTGGCTGGCCTCGACCTTGGTCGCCATGTCGGCCAGGCGGAAGAGGATCCCCTGGTGCTCGGCGATCTTCTTGCCGAAGGTCTCGCGCTGCTGGCTGTAGGCGATGCCGAGCTCGAACGCCCGGCGCGACAGGCCACAGGCCCGGGCGGCGACGTTCACGCGGCCCACCTCGACCCCGTCCATCATCTGGTAGAAGCCCTTGCCGGGCACTCCGCCGAGCAGCTGCGCATCGGTCGTGCGGTGCCCCTCGAAGATCAGCTCGGTCGTGTCGACGCCCTTGTAGCCCATCTTCTCGATCTTGCCCGGCACGGTGACGCCCTGCGCGGTCTCCCCGAAGCCGGACTCCTTCTCGATGAGGAAGGTGCTCATGTTCTTGTAGGGGCTCTCGCTCTCACCGAGGTCGGTGCGCACGAGCACGGCGACGAGGTTCGAGGACCCACCGTTGGTCAGCCACATCTTCTGGCCCGTGACGATCCACTCCTCCCCCTCTCGAACGGCCTTGGTGCGGATCGCCGCGACGTCGGACCCCAGCCCGGGCTCGGACATCGAGAACGCTCCGCGGACCTCGCCGGTCGCCATCCGGGGCAGGTAGCGCTG
>JAGNQK010000074.1 GCA_017989115.1 Dermatophilaceae bacterium
GGTAACCTCGGCCGCCCCGAGCGCTCGCGCGTACAGGGCGACCAGGTAGACTTCGCCCTTCCACGCGTTGCTGAGCGACGGCTCGGCGCCGATCGCCATGCGGTACCCGGGGTCCCAGTTCGAGAGCTCCCCAGCGCTGTCTGTGGCCGCCACGAGGCCGTCGACGTACAGCACTCGGCGGGTCCCATCGGCGGTGACCATCAGGTGCGTCACCTGGCCGACCGCGACCGGGGTGGACAGCGCTGGCCCACCCTCGGAGGAGGTCGTGCTGGTGCGGACCTCGCCTGTCCAGTCGCCGCCGCGGGTGCCGAGTCCGATGTTCCGGCCATTGGCGTTGATGGACAACGTGGCCAGGCGCGCTGGATCTCCGCCTGTCCCGTTTTGTGGCGTGGTCGCTGTCATCACCCACGCCTCGAGCGAGACCTGACCAGCCGTGCCGACGTCAGTGTTGAGGTGGCTTACTCCGGCTGGCGCGGCCAGCGCGCCCGCGCCGTCGAACCGGATGCCGCCCGGCGTCCGGCTGACGCCGTTGCTCACGGGCACCAGCGCCAGATCGATCGCCGCCCCTGAGCCCGCGGTATCCAAAGCCACGGTCGGGGCGCCTCCCTCGTCGAGGATCCACAGGCCAACCAGCCCGGCCCTGACCCGGCCCCCGGTGTCCGCATCGACCGAGGCATCGGCGCCGCCGTCGCCTCGGGCGTCCTGACGAGGATCCCCCGCGTCCGCGGCGGGCGACGGCGTGAAGGAACAAGCCGTCGCCAGCGACAACGCCACACTCAGTTCGACCTGTTGTCGACGTCCCACCGCCCGGACTCTACCGCAGCACCTCGGTCGAAGGGGGCGCTTGATCGTCCTCATCGAGGCGCGCCGGCCGGCGGTGCATCGGTGACGGCGGCGTCAGGGAGGAGTCCACGCTGGCGGACCACACGCAGGTGCCGTTCACTGGCTGTCGCCTCGGCCTCGCTGCCCGCCTCCGCCAGGACCTCCCGGATGCAGGCCTCCGCCTTCGGGATCGCTCCCAGTGAGGCCTGCGCGTCACAGGCGAGCAGGCGCAGGGCGCGCCCGTCTTCGGAGGCCAGCGACGGTGAGGCCATGGCCAGCTCGATCACGCCAGCATGGTCGTCCCGGCGGGCTAGCACCTTCGCCAGGTCGAGGCGCGCGTCGAGACCTGGCGAGTGCGCGTGGCGAACTCGTGCCGCCCGCTCGGCCAGCTCCCAGTCGCGCCGCTCGGTGGCGAGGCGGTAGAGCGCTCGCGCCACCTCGACCTCATGGGGGCGAACTCGCAGCACCGCCTCGTAGTAGCGCAGCACCAGATCGACACGGCCGAGGTCACCCAGTGGTCGCGCAATCAGGGAAGGGTTGGGGTGGTCGGTCGGCAACGCGGCGACTGCGTGCTCGATGTCGGTGAAGGCGGCGACGATCTCCTCGACGAGGCGACGCGGAGCCCGTGCCGAGGAGGTGGCCAGCCGGTATTCGAGCGCCGCCTGTGCTGGGCGGTCGGCGGCGAGCAGCACCCGGGCAGCCAGGCGGTGCAGGGCGGGCAGGGTCGGGTGCAGGGCGAGGGCGTGGTTGAGGAGGCGCATCGCTCGCGGATCCCCGGATCGGAACGCCGCGTCGGCCGCGCGCCCTGCGGCCAGGTAGTCGAGCGGATGGCGACGCAGCGCGGCTAGAGCCCGTCCGAGCTCTGGTCGGGCCGGATCGCCCAGGCTGGAGCGGTCGCCGTCGACATCACGCCCAAACGGCGTGGCAATGACTACTGCTCCGGCGAGGATCGCTGCTCCGAGCGCGGTGCGGCGCGCGCGGGTTGCCAGGCCGCTCGTGCCGGCGTCACGCAGGGGCACGTAGCACAGGGTGGCGAGGAGGAGCACCGCCGGGACAGCCAGGCCCAGCAACTCGACACCAAAATCGACGGAGGCCGAGGTGCCGAGCGCGGCCAGCGCGCCGAGAGCGGCCGCTGAAGTCGGGCCGTCGCGCCAGCGGCGTAGCGCCACCAGCAGGCAGGCCCCGATCATCACGCCCAGGCCGAGCGCGCCGGGAACGCCGAAGTCGACTACCGTCTGAAGGTACTCGTTCTCGACGTGCGATGCGATCCCGCTCGCGCTGCCTGGATAGACCCGGGTGAACGCAGTCTCGAAGCCACCTCGACCGACTCCGAGCCACGGGTGTTCGCTGATCAGCTTCGTGCTGGCGCGCCATACCTCGAACTTGTTCGCTGGCGCACTCAACTCGGACTGCAAGCTCATCCTGGACAGCTGCCCGCCGACACCACTCCCGCTTCCGTACACCACCAGGGCGAAGGCGCAAGCGACGATCACCAGTGGCGGCGCGCTTGTGCGCCATCTCGGCGAATGCCGCTCCTGCTCTGGCGCGTTGCGCCAGGTCCGCTGGGCGGCCGTGACCGCGATGAGGACGACCAGCCCGACGATCAGCGCGATCGCGCCCCCTCGCGAGAGGGTGAGCAGCGCGACCCCGACACAGAGCAGGCCGGCACCAGACCAACCGACACGCAGGCCCACCGGCTGGCCCGCCCCGAGGGCCAGGCCGGCAGCTACGATGGAACCGGAGACAAGCAGCGCGGCGTAGCTGTTTGGGTTGAGCAGTGGACCGAGCACGGTCGGGGTGGCATGTGCCGGGGTGTACAAACCGAACAGCGCCCTCGCCCCGAGCGCCTCGTGGATCAGCCCGAGCAGCGCTGCTACCGCCGCCACCCCAGCCACCATCGACAACAGCTGGCGTCGGCCGCGATCGCTTGCGCCGATGCGTAGTGCCAGCAGGGCGATGCCCAGGAGGCTCAGGCCGTTCAGGAGCGCCCGGGCGGTTGCCGGTGGATCGACGCTGGTTGGGCGCCATGCGGCGACACCACCGGTCAGCTCCTGGCTATCGGAGATCAGCCCATGGGTCGCCGGCGCGAGCGCGCCCACCGCGGACGCCGGAAGTGGGACCAGCTGCACGACGGTGAGGGCACAGCCGAGGAGGAGCAGGAGGAGGAGTGGGCTACGTCGGGCGAACACCCGGCGTGACGTGACCGTGGTCGCCACCCCGGCCGCGGTGACCACGGCGACGACGATGCTCGCCCAGCGGGGAGCCCCGCCGACGGCGAGCACGGCCAAGGCCACAGCGAGCGCAAGCAGGATGACGCCTGCACGATCACGTGTTCGTAGTGGCATCGGCCCTCTCCCCCTGGCCGGCCAGGCCCAGCTAGAACACCCGCTCGGGAACGAACACCCGGTCGCCGGCGGCAACCGGGAAGTTCGGCCGCTCGCCATCCTGGATGGCCTCGACGGGGATGGTGAAGGTCTGTTCCTTCCCTTCGATCACCCGCGTGACCTTGACGTGGTTCTTCTTGGCCATCGGCGTGAAGCCGCCGGCCTGAGCGATCGCGTCGATGATCGTCATGCCCGGAACGAACCGGATCGTGCCGTCCTTGGTCACCTCACCGGAAACCGAGAGGCGGCGCGAGTTGACCTCGGACACGGTGATCGACACGATCGGATCACGGAGGTACCCATCGGCCAGGCGATCCCGGATCTCCTTGGCGAGCTCACCAGGTCGACGCCCGACCACCTCGACCTCACCGATGTGCTGGACCGAGACCCGCCCATGGGCATCGAGGCGATAGGTGGCCCGGCTCTCCTTCGAGCCATTGAAGATGACGATGTCGAAGACATCGCCCGTCCCGAGCACGGCCTCCTCTTCCTCGGCCGGAGCTACCGTCGGGTAGGTGGCCGGGGGGACGCTACCGCAGCCGGCAAGCTTGCCCGTGACGAGGGTGGCCAGGAGAAGGGCCAGAGGGGCCAGCCGCAGGGAGCCGAAGGGAAGACGGGGTTGCATGGCGGGGTCGCAGGGTAAGTGGCCGTGACCAGGCCATGGGTTCAAATCTCCCACCTTTGGTCGAATCGCAAGGGCGATCGAACGTTTGTGGCCGGATGGGCACCTACTACCCGAGCAGTTTGGCAGAACGGGGCCATCGCCGGGTTTGACAACGTCTGCACCAGGACGTTAGGCTTGCAAGGTCGGGAGAATTTCGATGAAATCATTGAGGAAATCTCTAGTCGCGTTGAGCTTGGTGGTCGCTTCGGGCGTGGCCGCGCAGCCAGCAGGCAAGACCAAGCCTGCCCCCATGAAGGCCGACAAGACCGACAAGACCGACAAGACCGACAAGATGCCCGAAGGAGAGGAGCTGGAGCGCAAGCTGGCCGATCTCGAGCAGCAGAGCAGGCAGGACCTGCGGCATGTCCAGCGCCTCCGTGCCGTGGCACGAAAGGCCAAGGACGTCGTCAAGCTGAACTGCGTCAACGACAAGCTGCTGGAGATCCGGGCGCTGCTCAACGTGATCGACGTGGATCGAGGGCGCCTCGACTCCGCAGGACTCGGTGGAGCCGAGGGTCGGCAGGCCGCGTACGGCGACGTCGTGAAGAACACCAGCAACATTCGTGGTCTCAAGGAAGAGGCCAATGCCTGCGTCGGCGAGGATCTGACCTATAGCGGGGACAGCAATCTCGACGTCGATGGTCCGGATCTGCCAGATGATCCCACCGTCGATCCGTTCGACGACGGGATTGAGTCACCTAGCTACAAGACGCCGTTCTCCTGAGCCGAGTGCACGGCACTCGCTAGCCGTCTAGCTCGGGCGCGCCGCCTGGCGGCCCATCTCCTGCAGGATCATGGCGGCACGAGCTGGCCAGGTGTGGTTTGCCCGCAGGTCAGCCAGCGCCTGCCCTCCAAGCCTGCCTCGGAGGGAAGGGTCGGCTCGCAGGCGCTCGATCGCCTTGGCCCAGGCTTCGAGGTCGCTGGCAGCAACGATCAAGGCGTTGTGCTCGTGGCGCAGGACCTCCTGCAGCACCGGCAGGTCGGACGACACGACGGCGGCGCCGGCGGCCATGTACTCGAACATCTTCATGGGGGAGCACCATCGACTGGTGTCGCCACTCGCGGTCGGTCCGCGAATCCCCTCTCGCGGATACGGCATGAGCAGCACGTCGAGTCGCCGATAGCGCCCTGGCAGCTTGCCTGGTGGCACGAACCCGACCATGTCCAGGTTGGGGGGCAGGTGCTGACTCCTCCACCGCGCGAGATCGGGCGCAGTGCCGCCGATCACCTCGAAGGGCAGGTCTGGGAAGCGTCGTGCCAGCTCGATGACCACGTCGACCCCGCGCCCCGGATAGAGGCTGCCGACGTAGCCGATTCTCGGGCGGCCGGGGTCGGAGTCTGTGCGAGCGCCGGCATCGACATCGGGGATATCGGCGGCGTCATGTGCGACCACGACTGGCCGGCCTCTTGGCACCAACTTGGCGGCCGTGAGATCGTTCGCCAGCGCCTGGCTGATGGCGACCAGCCCGACCGTGGATGGCGCGGCGAGGATGCGCCGCAGCAGGTGCTGGCGCCAGCGGCCGGCCGGGATGCTGTGTGCCTCATACACGACCGGCAGCGCAAGCTCGGCCGCGGCAGCGGCGCCGATCAGGTCGCGGCAGTACACCAGATCTGCCCACCTCCGATGGCGCAGCAGGATCGCCGCGACCCTCGACGCGTACAGCGCGCCGCCACCACGCCAGGCGGGGCGCGGCAGCCGCTCGACCTCGAACCCGGGTGGGACGCCATAGAACTGGTGTAGTCCACCTTCTCCCGGCTCGTCCCCCGCCTTTCCGACCAGCAACACGTCATGGCCGAGGCCGGCCAGCGCGGCACTCATCTTCATGACCTGCACGCTCGACGCCCGACGCGACGGCAGGTACGACAGCGAGAGGTACAGGATGCGCACTGCCGCTGCCGCGCTCAGGTCGTCGATGACGCTTCGTTGGGCTTCTCGCCGTACCCGTAGTACCGGTAGTAGTAGCCGCGGCGATCTCCGATGTCGAACTCGTTGAGAATGACTCCGACGATGTGGCCATCGACGTCGCGGACCTGACGGACCGAGCGCTTGACCTCATCCCGGAGTGTGTTGCCGGCACGGACTACCAGCATCACGCCGTCTGCCACCTTGGACAACACGACCGCGTCGGTCACCGCACCGAGCGGTGGCGAATCGAGGATGATCCGGTCGAACCGTCGGCCCAGCTCCTCGAGCACCACGGCGAACCGCTTGGACATGAGCAGCTCGGCCGGGTTCGGCGGCAGCGGGCCGCACGGCAGCACGAACAAGTTGGGGATCTCGGTCGACTTGATGGCATCGTCGTAGGAGTCCTCACCAACGATCAGGTTGGACAACCCCTTGCCCTTGGGCACACCGGTCGAGGCGTGCAGCCGTGGCCGGCGCATGTCGGTGTCGACCAGCAGCACGCGCTGCCCGCTCTGCGCCATGGTGGTTCCGAGGTAGATGACGGAGGTGGTCTTGCCCTCCCGTGGGTTGGCGCTAGAGACCACCAGCGTCTTGAGCGGGCGATCGGCCCCCGAGAACACGATGTTGGTGCGCAGCGAGCGGCAGCACTCGGCCACCCGCGAGGTCGGGTGGGTGTGCACGAAGAGGTCCCGTGCCTTGTCGTCACCCGAGTTGAGCTCGGACTCGGACAGCACCGGGATGACCCCGAGCACTGGCGCTTGCGCCGTAGCCTGAGCGTCCTCGGCGCTCTTGATCGAGCGGTCGAGGTACACCAGAAGCATCGCCAGGCCGACGCCGAGGAACAGCGCCATCGTCGCGGCGATGCCGATGTTGACCTTGAGACTAGGTGAGACCGGCACCGTCGGCACACGCGCTAGGTCGAGCGGGCGTACGTAGTTGGTGTCGATGCGGCTGTTCATCCTGCCAGTCATCTCGCTGGCCGACAGCTGACCGACCAGGATGTTGTACTTGTCCTCGGCCGACTTCTTCTTGCGGGTCAGGTCATTGTGGTCGGGGTATAGCTCGGCCAGCTGCCGAGCCTCGGCCTCGAAGCGCTTGACCTCGCCGTCCATGGCTCGCTCGGTGGTCTGCGCGGCGAGGAACTCCTCCTGCAGCGCACCAACTGCCCGCTTGGCCTCGCTGCGCAGGGCGTTGTACAGGTCGTCGACGCGAGCCTTGGCCTTCGCGTACTCGACCGCCTTGGGGCCGATCTCCTTCTCGAGCTCCAAGAACTTGTTGCGCTCCCCGTAGTACTGCGCACGCAGCGCATCAAACGACGCGCTGCCGGTCATCGCCAGGATGGGCGATTCCAGCACGTCGAGCTCGGCCGCCTTCTTCATACGGTCGAGACGAGCAGACAACTCGATGCGCCGCGCTCTCGCCTCGTTGAGCTTGACGCTGAAAGAGGCGATGTTGTCATTGACCCGGCGCAGCTTGGCCTCGAGCGACTCGGCGATGAGGCCCTGGCTGCGGAGGAAGTTGGTGAGCGCATCGTCCGCGGCGCGTGCTTTCTCCTTGGCCTCCTCGAACTCCCCGGACAGCGCCATCGACGCGTTCTCGCTGCCCTTGGACACCAGCCCACGTGAGTACGCTTCGTAGCTTCGGATATGCGAGTTCGCGATGTCAGCTGCAAGCGCTGGGTCTGGATGCCTGACGGTGACGTACATCGTCCTGTTCTGACGTGGATACGTCACAGCGAGGATATCCCGCAGGCGCAGGGTAGCCAGGTCGAGCTGGCTGTCGATCGGCCGGCTGCCGCGCTCCGGTTCCGTGAGGAGCCGGAGGTGTAGCTCCCGGGCCTCGACCGTTCGCCTCATGAGCGCGTCACTGGCCAGGACCTCACGCTGCTGCATGTAGTAGTCGAGAGCGGCGCCGCTCGATGCGCCGACGGCTAGCAGCTCAGAGGTCTGGCCAAGCAGGTCCTGGATCTTCGGTTCGACCTGAACCGAGGCCTGGGCCTGGTAGATCGGCGTCTGTCGCTTGGTGTAGAAGACCGCACCCGTGATGGCGAGCGCCAGGATGGCGGCGATCAGCCAGGCATAGCGGCGCAGGCCGGCCAGGTACCGGCCGAGGTCGAACGACAGCACCTCATCGTCCCCGAGTCCTCCACCCTCGCCTTGGTGGATGGTCGGGCGTGGTGAGGGGCTTGGGCCGGTGGCTTGGTGGAACTGAGGCGTGGACACGTCGGAATCCTGGGTTGGACGCGAGGTTAGTGCCCGAACCGGGGCTCTGAGTTCACCCGATCTCCCACAGAAATCCCGAGTGGGCAAGAAGGTTTATGGCCCGGGACGGAGCGCGACGGGTGCGCCATCGGCGGCCAGCGACCGGCTGGCGGCGTCCAGGGCGCGGACCACCCGCAAGCCGGCCGCACCATCACTTCGCGGCCTGGCGCCCGTTCGCAGGCAGTGGAGGAAGTCTCGCAGCATGGCCCGCAAAGGTTCGACCATCGGCACGTGGGGAACCCGGACCTCGCCGTCCCGGATGGCCAGGTACTCGCCAAACTCGGTGAAGCTGGGCGGCCGATCGTAGCCGCGGTCGTAGATGCGCAGCTTCTCGACCGCGACATCGTCGAATTCGGCCATCTTGTTAGCGCCGACGATGGTGAGGCGGCGCTCCTTGCGCGGCGATAGCCACGACAGGTGCAGGTGGGCCATCGCTCCGCTCGGGAAGCGCAGGGTCACGAACACAACGTCCTCGATCCCCGGTTGCAGGAAGGCCTGACCGCGCGCGGTCACCGTCGACGCCTCCTCACCGACAAGTAGATCGATCATCGAGAGGTCGTGGGGCCCGAAACTCCAAAGCGCGTTTTCGTCACGTCGTAGCTTGCCCAGGTTGACCCGGGTCGCGTGGAGGTAGTGGAGCGGTCCTAGCTCCCCGGACTCCACCAGCTCGGCCAGCCGCAGCACGACCGGGTGGTAAATCATCAAGTGGCCAACCGCCAGCGTCCTCCTCGCGGCGATGGCCTCAGTGACGACTATGCTCGCCTGGTCGAGATCGAGCGCAAGCGGTTTCTCGATCAGCAGGTGCTTGCCCGCGGCGATCGCGGCGCGGGCGAGCTTCGCGTGGGTCGGGGCTGGGCTACAGATGATGACGGCATCCACTCCAGGGTCCGTCAGCGCGGCCTCGGCGCTGCCTGATGCCTGGGTTCCGGGTTGCGCCAGGGCCAAGGCATGGTCGCGTGCATCTTGATCCGGATCGACCACCCATCGGACGGTCACCCCAGGTTCCGCGCCGAGCGCCCGCACGTGGTTCCTGCCCCAGGCGCCGGTACCAAGCACGGCGACGCCAAGGTGGTCGGACGGCCCTGGGACGGACTGCGCCACGCAGGCCCAGGCGGCTACAGCGCGCCGCGGATGCCGACCAGCAGCTCGTGCCGGGTGTAGCTGGGGTCGTCGGTGACGCCGTCGCTCATGTATCGGAAGTCCGTCTGGTCGGTGACGAAGCGGTAGTCGATGCTACCGGCCAGCCGGTCGCTGAAGTTGTAGGACGCGTTGAGCGGGAACGACAGGATCAGGTCGGAGCGATCCATGGCAGCCCCACCAACCTCCGCTAGCACACCGCGGTACGCACGCAGCCGGAGTTCACCACCGAGGGAGAGGGTCCAGCGGTCGATCTGCTGGGCCAGCTGCACGCCGAAGGCATGGTCTCGGTAAAAGTTGGCGTTGATCGAGTCGGCGAAGTCGTAGTCGTACAGCACCGTCATGCGGCCCTGAGGGCTGAAGCGGTATCCGAACTGCGCCCCGAAGACGACGTTTGTGAAGTCGGGACCTGATGCGTAGAAGCCCTTGCCAAAGCCCACGCGCGTATTGAGCGTGGTGTTGACCGTGAGGACCGTCTGCGCGCCGACCAGCAGGCGGAGGGGCATCGACCCAACCTTGGTGCTGTCGCCCAGGCCACCGAAGAACCCCAGGGACGCATCGCCATAGATCCGGGTCGCCGGAAACCACTGCCAGTTCAGGCGGGCCCCTAGCGTGTTCTGCATCCGGTTGGCGAATGAGTGCTCATCGCTCTCGAAGATGTCGAGCGTGTTTTGGAAGCGCAGATGGCCGGACAAGGTTCGGCCGCGCGGCTGGAAATTGCCCTGCAACACGAGGCGGTTGATGTCGCGATCGAGCGCCCCGCGGGATTCGTAGTTGGTTGGCCGGGTCTCACGGCGCAGCTCGTCCTCGAACTGGAACGAGAACGTCGACTGCGGCCGCACGATCCCGCGCAGGCGAATGGCAAACGCGAGGTTGCGCTGCGCCTGCACGTTGTCGTTCCCGCTGAGGTACTCCTCGTAGGCGAAACGGCCGTCGGCTCGGAAGCGGAAGCTCCCCTCGTTGGTCGCCTTGGCAGCCGCTTCCCCATCGGCATCCGGATCGGACTGCGCCACAGCACCAGTCAAGCGCTGGTCGGGCAGCGACCCGATCCCGAACTCGGCGATGACACGCAGGAGTCCGGCGAACGTCGGGTCGGCGTCCTCGTAGAAGACATTGCTGATCACCCCCGACTCGACGCCGAGCACCGGGTGGAGGACGGT
>JAGNQK010000075.1 GCA_017989115.1 Dermatophilaceae bacterium
GCATCAGGTCGACCCAGGCGGTGTCGTCGAGCTGGGTTCGGCGCATGGTGTCGATGGGATGGACGATCACCTCGTCGGTCAGGTCGAGCAGCGACCCCTGGAGTCCGGACACGCTCCCACCGTAAAGGTGATTCGAACTGATGTCCACAACCTTGGACACCCCTTGCGGTGCGTGTCCGGATGCCGTGAGGTGGCGGTATGAGCGCCCACCCCTTGTCCGGCTCCGTCGTCGCAGTGCTCGGCGCCTCGGGTGCCCTCGGATCCCGGCTCGCCCGCGGCGCCAGAGATCGCGGTGCTCATGTGGTGCTCGTCGGGCGGGATGCGGAGCGGCTGGGATCGGTGGTTGCCGGTGCCGTGACCGTCGTCGGGGACATCGCGGATGCCGGTCTCGGCGACCGCGTCGTCGCGGCCGCCACCGAGCACCACGGCGGTCTGGACGGGCTGGTCAACGCCGCCGGGGTGGTGGCCTTCGGCCCGCTGCTCGACACCGACGACGCCGTGATCGAGGAGCTCTTCCTCACCAACGTGCTCGGGCCGCTGTTCCTGCTGCGCCGGGTGGTGCCGGCGCTGGCTCAGCGTCGAGGCTTCGTCGCCCAGGTCAGCGCCGTCGTCGCCGAGCAGCCATTGCCCGGTATGGCGGCCTATGCCGCGAGCAAGGCGGCGCTGACCGCCGCCGACAAGGCCCTCACCCGCGAACTGCGTCGCTCCGGGGTCGACGTCATCGACATCCGGCCACCGCACACGGAGACAGGGTTGGCGAGCCGCCCCATCGCGGGTGCGGCGCCGTCGCTTCCGCAGGGCCTGGACCCCGACACCGTCGCCAGCACGATCCTCGACGCCATCGAGGCCGGTCGATCCGAGCTGGCCTCGACCGACTTCGCCTGAGCTCGGCGCGACTGCGGCCCGGCGTCGTCGTCCAGTTCCTACGGATCGGGCGCGATCGACACGTGCGAGCTGAACGCGGAACCACTCATGGGCCCGTACCCGAACCAGCCGAAGCTGCCGTCGCCGGGTGGCGGAGGCGCGTCCCACAACACGTCCTCGCGGGCCGCGGCATCGCGCAGGGGGGCCAGATCGATGCGCGCCGAGGACTCGGGAACCCCGGCCTGGGACCACTCGACCACGACCTCGAGGGAGTCGCCCTCGGGGATGGGGTACAGCCACCAGGATGACGAGGCTCGGCCCATCTCCCCGCCGCCGCCCATCTGCGTGAGTGACACGTGAGGTTCGTCGGGGGACTCGGCAGCCTCGAGCTCCTCGGGCGGAGGCGAGTGTGGGTGCCGGTGACCCAGCCGAGTGCCGTCGGCCAGCCGCACACCGACTCGAGGCTCATGGTCCCTCCAGTGGTGGCGTTGGTCGGTCTGCCGTGGCTGGCTGCCGGGTCGCACCCAGGCGCTGACGTGCAGCTCCAGCCCGCGTCCGAAGCAGGCGGCGTGCGTCACCCGGACGGCGACGTCGTCGCTGCGGAACACGTCGACATCCACGGGCACGATCACCCCGACGATGTGCGACGGCGGTGCCCACGGCAGGTCGACGACCTGCTCCTCCTCGTCGGACAACTCCTCGGGATCGGGCAGTGGCTCGAAGAACGGTGCGTCGCTCATGGGCCAGATCCTGTCAGAGACGCTCGCGAGTCCTGAGCCGCGACGAGGGCTGTCGACATGGTCGACCCAGGTCTGTTGCGCGTTCGCCCCCGGTGCCAGACTGCGATCATGTCCTCGCCCACTCGGGTGGGCCCTGGGAGTGGCCGTGCTCGGCGGGTTCCTCATCGCCAGCCTCGGCGGACCACGCAGAGCAACCTCGCGGCCCTCTCGCTCCCGGCCGACGTCGTGGACCGGGTGACGACCGTGGTCACCGACTCGGCCGGCACCGCGATCGCCGGTCTGCAGGCCCAGCCCGGGGGTGCGGCCATCGCCCAGGCCGCCGGTGACGCGATGATCCACGCCAGCCGGCTCACGACCGGCCTGGCCGCCATCGCGCTCGTGGTGGGACTGCTCGCGACGTTCCGGCTGCCGCGCTCAGCCGACTGACCACGTGCGGCGGCCCGGCATCCCCGCGATGTCAGCGCGAGCACCGACAATGGTGCGGTGCCCCTCTACCGCGACGAGGCGATCGTCCTGCGCACCCAGAAGCTGGGTGAGGCCGACCGCATCGTCACCCTCCTCACCCGACGCCTGGGCAAGGTGCGTGTCGTCGGAAAGGGTGTGCGGCGCACCAAGTCACGCTTCGGCAGCCGGCTCGAGCCCGGCATGCACATCGACGTCCAGTGCTACGAGGGGCGCAACCTCGACACCGTGACCCAGGTCGAGACCCTCGACCCGTGGGGGGATGCCATCGCCCGCGACTACCCGAGCTACACCGCCGCGACCGCCGTGCTCGAGACCTGCGACCGGCTCACCGAGGAACGCGAACCCGCCCTTCAGCAGTACCTCCTGCTCGCCGGCGCGGTCCGTTCCCTGGCCGGCCGCGAGCACGACCCGAACCTCGTGCTCGACGCCTACCTGCTGCGCGCGCTCGCCGTCGCAGGTTGGGCGCCGAGCTTCCACGACTGCGCCAAGTGCGGCGCACCCGGCCCACACCGCGGGTTCCACGTCGTCGCGGGTGGGGCGGTGTGCCCGAGCTGTCGTCCACCGGGATCGGCCGCCCCGGCCCCCGAGACCCTGCTGCTGCTCTCGGCGCTGCTCGCCGGCGACTGGGCCATCGCCGACGCCTCGGACCTGCACCACCGCCGTGAGGGCAGTGGCCTGACCGCAGCCTTCCTGCAGTGGCACATCGAACGCGGCATCCGAAGCCTCCGTATGGTGGAGCGGTGAGCGCGCCCACCCCGTACCCGCCGCCGTTCCCGCACCCGAGCGGGGCCCGCCCCCCGGCCATCGCACCGGACCGGATGCCGCGCCACGTCGCCGTCGTCATGGACGGCAACGGGCGCTGGGCCAACCAGAGGGGCCTGCCGCGCACCAAGGGTCACGAGGCCGGCGAGGCGGCCCTGCTCGACGTCGTCGCCGGAGCCATCGAGGTCGGCGTCACCCACCTGTCGGCCTACGCCTTCTCGACGGAGAACTGGAAGCGCAGCCCCGACGAGGTGAAGTTCCTCATGGGCTTCAACCGCGACGTCATCCGCCGGCGCCGCGACCAGCTGCACGAGTGGGGCGTGCGCATGCGCTGGGTCGGGCGCCGCCCGCGCCTGTGGGGATCGGTCATCAAGGAGCTCGAGGTGGCCCAGGAGCTCACCCGCCACAACACCGGCCTCACCCTGTACTTCTGCGTGAACTACGGGGGACGCGCCGAGCTCGGGGATGCCGTGCAGCGCCTCGCCGAGGACGTCGCCAAGGGTCGGCTCAAGGCGCGATCGGTCGACGAGCGCACCATCGCCCGCTACCTGCCCGAGCCCGACATGCCCGATGTCGACCTGTTCGTGCGCAGCTCGGGGGAGCAGCGCACGAGCAACTTCCTGCTCTGGCAGAGCGCCTACGCCGAGATGGTCTTCCAGAACCGGCTGTGGCCCGACTACGACCGGCGCGACCTGTGGGAGGCCATCCAGCTCTACGTCGATCGCGAGCGTCGCTATGGAGGCGCCATCGACCTACCAGAGACTACGAGCTAGCCCTCGAGCAGGCGGCGCAGAGGCCGTCGATCTCGACGGTGTGCCGCACCTGGGTGAACCCGTTGGCCGCGGCGACCGCCTCGGCCCAGCGCTCGACGGCGTCCCCGGTGACCTCGACCGCGAGACCGCACGAGCGGCACACGACGTGGTGGTGGTGGTGTGCCGTCGCACACGAGCGGTAGACGGCTTCGCCCTCGGCGGTGCGGATGACGTCGAGCTCGCCCTCGGCTGCCATGGCCTGGAGGTTGCGGTAGACGGTCGCGAGGCCCACCTTGGTGCCCGACCCGGCCATGGCCGCATGGATGTCCTGGGCCGAGCGGAACTCCGGGGAGCCGTCGAGAGCGTCGGCGATGGCCGCGCGTTGGCGGGTCGGGCGCCGCTCGGTCTGGATCTGCTGGATCTGGTCGGTCATCGTGTCTCCGCCCCGGCTCGGTGGTGCTCGTCGTCGTGGCCGTGTTCGTCGTAGTGCCCCTCGTGCGCCGCGTGGCGGTGCCCGTCGTGCAGGTAGTCGACGTGGTCGTCGTGCTCCACCGCGGGGTGCCCGCAGTCGGGCCCGTGTTCGTGGTCGTGCCGCTCGGCCCGGTCGTGGGCCGCCCGGCGCAGCCGGGCCACCACCGTGGTCACGACACTCGCCGTCACGAAGGCAGCCACGGCGAGCAGCACGATCGTGCCGCCAGACGGCGTCTCGGCCGCGTAGGACAACAGCACCCCGCCGACACTGCTCAGCACCCCGATGAGCACCGCCCACCACAGCCCGGAGCGGAAGCTGCGCGCGAACAGCTGCGACGTGGCGTTCGGCAGGATCATCAGCGCGCTGATGAGCAGCAGGCCGACGACCCGCATCGACACGACGACGGTGACCGCGGTGAGCACGGCGAGCACGAGGTTGTAGCGCAGGACGGGGATGCCGGCCGCGCGCGCGTACTCCTCGTCGTTGGCCACGGCGAAGAACCGTTGGCGCAGCACGAGGGTGGCGCTCAGCACCACGGCGGCCAGCACGGCGAACACGATGATGTCGGCGCGGCTGGTCGTGAGGATCGCGCCGAAGAGGTATCCGGTGAGGTTGGCCGGGGTGCCGCTGCTGCTGCGGGAGATGAGCACGACACCGAGCGCGATGCCCCCGTAGAACATCACCGCGAGGGCGGTGTCACCGCTCGTGCGCCCCGAGGCCCGGATCAGCTCGATCGCGACCGCCGCGAGCACCGCGGCGATGAGCGCGGTCAGCACCGGCTCCTGCCCGGTGAGCACACCGACCGCCACTCCCGCGAGGGCGACGTGCCCCATGCCGTCACCGATGAGCGACATCCGGCGTTGGACGAGGAACACCCCGACGAGAGGCGCCGCGAACCCGGCGAGCAGGGCCGCGAGCAGCGCCTGACGCATGAAGTCGAGGGCGAGCAGGTCGCTCACGGCGCCACCTCCCGGGGGGTCGGGTCCAGCGGGGCCGCCCCGATGACGTGTCCGCGCCGGGGGGAGTCGTCGTCCGGGTGGTGGTGGTCGGAGCCCACGGCGTGCCGTCGAAGGTGGTCCGCGTAGGCGGCCGGGGTGCCGTCGAAGTCGATGTGGCCGGCATCCAGACACACGATGCGGGTGACGACGCCCTCCAGGGCCTCGAGCTCGTGGGTGACGACGAGCATCGAGGTGCCCCGGTCGGCCAGTCGCTGCAGCACCAGCGCCAGTGCCTCCTGGTTCGCGTGGTCGACCCCGGCGGTCGGCTCGTCCATGACGAGCATGTCGGGGCGCCCGGCGAGCGCCCGGGCGATGAGGACGCGCCGCTGCTGTCCGCCGGAGAGTGCGGCGACCTCCTCCTGGGCGCGATCGGCCAGACCGACGTCGGCGATCGCCTCGCGCACGATGGCCTGGTCCTGCCGGGACTGCGGCTTCCACCACGGCCGGTGGGGCAGGCGCCCGACCTCGACGATCTCGGTGACCGTCGCCCGCACGGATGCCGACAGCGAGTGTCGCTGCGGCACGTACCCGAGGCGGGTGTACTGGTCGAACTCATCGAGCGGGGTGTCGAAGAGCTCGACGTCACCGCCCTGGCGGGTGCTCAGGCCGAGGATGCCGCGTACGAGCGTGGACTTGCCCGACCCGTTCGGGCCGAGCAGGGCCACGACCTCACCCGCCCGGACCGTGAGGTCGACCCCGGACACGACCGTGCGGTCGGCGTACCCGAAGGAGGCCGACCGCAGTCGCACGAGCGTGGGGCTGGTCATGAACAGCCCTGGCCCTCGCGCAGGGTCATCAGGTTGGCGCGCATGACCTCAAGGTAGTCCGAGCCGGGGGAGGCATCGGTGAGTCCTTCGAGGGGGTCGAGCACGGCCACCTTGGCACCGGTCTCGCGGGCGATCGTCTCGGCGAGCGCGGGGGACACGAGCGTCTCGGCGTAGACGGTGCTCACCCCGCTCTCGCGGACGTGGCTGACGAGGTCGCGCAGCGCGGCGGCGTCGGGTTCGGCGTCGGGAGAGATGCCGGCGATGCCCTCCTGGCCCAGGCCGTAGCGGGTGGCGAGGTAGCCGAACGCGGCGTGCCCGGTGACGAGTTCCCTGCTCTCGCAGGTCTTCAGCCCGGCGGTGAACTCCTCGTCGAGCGTGGTCAGGTCGCTCGCCAGGGCGGCGGCGTTGGCCGTGTACGTCGCCGCGTTCGCCGGATCGGCCTTCGCGAAGCGCTCGCCGACGGTCGTCGCGACCGCGGCCATGCGGGTCGGGTCGAGCCAGAAGTGCAGGTCCACCACGCCGTCCGCGGCGTGCCCGGCGTGCTCGTCCGCGCTCTCCCCGGCGTGGTCGTGGCCGTCGTCGGCGCCGGTGACGATGAGGTTCGCGGGCTGCGTGACGTCGAGGGCGGCATCCGCGGCCTGGGTCTTCACGGCATCGTCGACGGCCGGCTGGAAGCCGGCGAGGTACAAGACGGCCTTGGCCTGCGACAGCTGGGCGACGGCCTTCGGCGTGAGCTCGAGGTCGTGCGGCTCGGTGCCGGGCTTGGTCAGCGTCGACACCTCGACGAGGTCGCCGCCGACGCGCTCCGCGACGAACTGGAGGGGGTAGAAGGCGGCCGTGACCGGCATCCGCTCTGCTCCGTCGGTGCCCGACGCCCCATCGGTGCCGCTGTCACCACACCCGGCGAGCACGAGGGCGGAGGACAGGACAGCAACAGCAAGAGCCTTCATGACAATCATTCTCAATCATGGTGAGAATGATTGTCAAAACCGTCAGCCGCGCGGAACCGCCTGGGTGATGGCGATCGCAGCCATCATGACGACGACTGCCACCCGCATCATCCGCTCGGGCATGCTCAGGCGTGGCCACGCGAGGGCACCGATCCACGCGAGCAGGAGCACCACGAGGACGATGAGCACCCAGCCCCAGCCGGGGATGAGGAGGCCGGCGATGACCAGGCCGAGGATGGCCAGGAAGGGCACGAACCGCGGGAGCGAACTGATGTACGTCAGCGCCGGGAGGCTGGCGCGCTCGAAGGACTCACGAAGGCTGGACACGGTGCACCAGCCTACGCGCGGCGAGGCTCAGGCCCCGCACGGGCCGGTTCGGCTGCGGGGCACCTCCCCGGATAGCCTTGCCGCCATGGCCGCTCCCACCTCCGTCGTCGACACCGTCGTCTCCCTCTGCAAGCGTCGGGGGTTCGTCTTCCCCTGTGGCGAGATCTACGGCGGTACGCGCTCGGCCTGGGACTACGGGCCGCTCGGCGTCGAGCTCAAGGAGAACATCAAGCGCCAGTGGTGGCGTTCGATGGTCACCGCCCGCGAAGACGTCGTCGGACTCGACTCCTCGATCATCCTGCCGCGCCAGGTCTGGGTCGCGTCGGGGCACGTCGGTGCCTTCACCGACCCGCTCACCGAGTGCCAGAGCTGCCACAAGCGGTTCCGGGTCGACCACATGCAGGAGGCCGTCGCCGACCGCGAGGCCAAGAAGGGCAAGGAGGTCGACCCCGACTCCATCGAGCTCGCGGACCTCGCCTGCCCCAACTGCGGCACCCGCGGCCAGTGGACCCCACCGCGCGAGTTCAACATGATGCTCAAGACGCACCTCGGCGTTCTCGAGGACGAGTCGGGTCTGCACTACCTGCGCCCCGAGACCGCCCAGGGCATCTTCGTGAACTTCCTCAACGTCATGCAGGCCTCGCGCAAGAAGCCGCCGTTCGGCATCGCCCAGACCGGCAAGAGCTTCCGCAACGAGATCACCCCGGGCAACTTCATCTTCCGCACCCGCGAGTTCGAGCAGATGGAGATGGAGTTCTTCGTCAAGCCCGGCGAGGACGAGGAGTGGCACAAGTACTGGATCGATGAGCGCACCCGCTGGTACACCGACCTCGGCATCAACCCCGACAACCTGCGCCACTACGAGCACCCGGTCGAGAAGCTCTCGCACTACTCCAAGGGCACCACCGACATCGAGTACCGCTTCAACTTCACCGGCAGCGAGTGGGGTGAGCTCGAGGGGATCGCGAACCGCACCGACTTCGACCTCAGCACCCACACGCAGCACTCGGGCACCGACCTGGTCTACTTCGACCAGGCGAGTGGCGAGAAGTACACGCCGTACGTCATCGAGCCGGCCGCCGGGCTCTCGCGCAGCCTGATGACGTTCCTCGTCGACGCGTACACCGAGGACGAGGCCCCCAACACCAAGGGTGGGGTCGACAAGCGCGTCGTGCTCAAGCTCGACCCGCGCCTGGCTCCGGTCAAGGCCGCCGTGCTGCCGCTGTCGCGCAACGCCGACCTGTCGCCGAAGGCCCGCGACCTCGCCGCGATGCTGCGCAAGAACTGGAACATCGAGTTCGACGACGCCGGTGCCATCGGCCGCCGCTACCGCCGCCAGGACGAGATCGGCACCCCGTTCTGCCTCACCGTCGACTTCGACACCCTCGACGACCAGGCCGTGACGATCCGCGAGCGCGACACCATGGCGCAGGAGCGGGTCGCCCTCGACCAGGTCGAGGGCTGGCTCGCGGCCCGCCTGGTCGGCGCCTGATCAGGCTGCACTGATCAGGCCGACGGGCCGTAGCGCTGCCAGACCTGCTCGGCCTCCTCACCGCGGCCGTCGCGGTCCAGCGCCCGGGCCAGCGCCCCGGCGGCGTTGACCCGCTCGTCGACCAGGCCCAGTGCGTGCAGCGACGTGATCGCCTCTCGCAGCACGGGTTCGGCCTCGGCGAGCCGGTCGTGGTCGGCGAGCACCATCGCGCCCTCGGCACGCAGCAACACCTCGAACTCGGCACCGACGAGAGCCTGGGCGGCCGCGAAACGGGCGACGGCGGCATCCACCTCGCCGTGCTTGGCGAGCAGGTGTGCGCCCTGGCGCAGCACGTGCGGCTCCATGACCTCACCGTCGAACTCGTCGTCGTCCACGCCGACCTCGTCAGCGAGCACCTGGGCCAGCCCGATCGCGGCGTCGAGGTCGGCGATCCCGGCGGTGAGGTCCTCGGTGTCGGCGCGCAGCGCAGCGCGCGAGCGCAGCGCCTCGAGGTAGAGGTCGACCGTCGCGGTCTCGCGGGCGCGCTCGGCCGCGCTCTCGTAGTGCACCGCTGCCGCAGTGAGGTCGCCGGCATCCCAGGCGCAGTTGCCCGCGCGCCACTGGGCGTGCGCGGACTCCATGATCCGTGCCTCGGCCTCGAAGGCGGTGGATGCCGTGGCGAACGCCGTGCGTCCCGGCGCCCACTGGCCGAGCCCGATGAGAGCGTTGCCCAGGGCCCAGGCAGCAGGGCCGACGAGCGAGGGGCTGGTCTCGCGCAGGACGGGCAGGGCTGCCTCCAGCAGTTCGGCCGCCTCGACCGGTCGACCGGTCTCGACGTAGGCCAAGCCGAGGAAGCGTTGTCCGTGGGCGAGCAGCACGGGGTCGCGCAGGCGCGTTGCTGCGGCGACCAGGTCGGCGGCCGGCTCCTCCAGCTCGTCGTAGGTGTTCTGCTCGACGAGGACCTCGCACAGCCCGAGCAGGAGCGGGATGCGGGCGCGCTCGGGCAGGCCGCGCCCCTCCAGGGCCGAGCGCAGGTGGGTCAGGGCCGAGTCGCTGTCACCGGCGGCGTTCGCGATCCGACTGCGCGCGTCCAGGGCCATCGAGCGCAGGACCGGGACGTCCTGGATCCGCGGCATGACGGCGCTGAACCGGGCGTCAGCGGCAACCGGGTCAGGGTCGGTCGAGGCGAGCGCCATCGCCGTCTCGACCTCGCAGAGCAGGGCGCGCTCGCGGGACTGTGCGGCGCGGTAGGCGTCCGCGGCGCGTTCGAGGTCGCGCAGCTCGCCGCCTCCCGGGCGGTGGAACAGCCGCCGCCACAGGCCGCCGGCCTCGGTGTGTGCCCCGATGGACTCCAGGTGGGCCGCGATCTCACGGGCCCGTTCGGCCCCGTCGTCGTCGAGGAGGGCGAGTTCGCCGTCACAGCGAATCACGCCGACGTCGTCGCCACCACGCTGCGAGGCCTCCCTCGCGGACTCGAGCATCGCGCGGTGCTCGTCACCGGGGGCGTCCACGGAACTGACCCGGTCGAGCAGGCCCACGGCGGCCCACTGCTCGGGGGCCTCGACCGGTAGCAGGGCGGCCCGGTCGCGCAGCCAGGCGGCGACGTGGTCCTCCGTGGCCGGATCGAGGGTCAGCAGTGCCTCGCTGAGGGCCCGCGCCCGCTCGAGCACGTCTGTGGATGCCGTGGCACGCGTCGCGCTGCGGCGCCCGCCCGTGGGCGCGGCCGTCGTGGGAAGGCGTGTGGGCGGCAACGTCGGCTCGGTCG
>JAGNQK010000303.1 GCA_017989115.1 Dermatophilaceae bacterium
GCCGAACGGTGCTCGGCGATCCCGCCGAAGCCGACCTCGTCGGTCACCGCGACCAGGTCGTGCGAGCAGGTCGACCAGGTCGACACCAGTGCGGACACCTCGTCGTCGAGGCGCCCGCGCCACTGGGCCACCGGCTGATCCCAGGCATCCAACCTGTCGAGCAGCGCGACCAACCAGGCGCCCAGACTGTCGACCAGGGCCGGCCCGTTGAGGGCGGTCAGGGCGGACGGCAGATCCGTCGTCTCGACCGTCGGCCAGGAGGCGGGTCGACGGCGACGGTGCTCCTGGATCCGCGCAGCCCAATCGGTGTCCTCGGGGCGTGAGGGAGAGGTCGCGACATAGGTGGTGCCCTCACCCATGAGGTTCTCGGCGATCGCGGACTTGCCCGAGCGGATGCCCCCGGTGATCAGTGTCCTCATGCTGTGGCTCCGATCGTGAGCGCCACGAGCAGGGCAGCTGCCCCGACCTCGATCGATGCCCCGAGCACGTCTCCGTTGATCCCCCCGAAGACCCGCACGGCACTCCGGAGCAGCCACGCCACGGCGACGAGGAGGGCCGCCATCGCGGCGACCCCCTGCCACCACTGCAATCCGGCCACCACGGTGGCTCCGGTCAGCGCAGCGCCCGTCACCACGACGGCCAGGCCACCGACCACGCCCGGCACCGTGCCAGCCACGACGGCACCCAAGGAGGAGCCCGACGCGGTCGGGAGCACACGCAGGCACCCGAGGGTTGCAGCCACTCTGGAGGCCACGACGGCGACACCGACGAGCAACCAGCCATGAGCGAGCGACAACAGCGCTGTGGCAGAAGCGATCTGGAGCAGGACCACCACGACCAGGGCCATCACACCCATCGGGCCGACATCGCCGGTGCGCAGGACGCGCAGGGCGCGCTCACGGTCCCAGCCCGCGCCGATGCCGTCAGCGGTGTCCGCCAGCCCGTCGAGGTGCATGGCGCGCGTGGCCAGGGCCAGCGCCCCGACCGACAGGGTCGCCGTGATCGAGGTGGGCATCGCCGCGGCCTGACCGAGCCGACCCACTGCAGCGACGAGCAGGCCGAGGGGCAGGGCCGCGATCGGTGCCAGCGCCATTGCCCACGCGCCGATGCGACGCGTGGTGGGAGGGAGTGAGCCGACAGGAATCATCGTCAGTGTCCCGACGGCCAGTCTCAGCCCCGCCCACGCAGTGCCCATCACGCGTGCCCGACTCAGACCGACGTCTGCGGCAGCAGGGCCGCCACCGCGGGGCCGATGACGGTGACCGCAGGGGCGCCGATGTCCTGCTCCGCCGCTGCACCCGGGAGCGCGGCCAGCGTTGAGCGGACCTGGCGTTGCGAGGTCATGCCGCCATCGGCGATGGAGGCAGCAGGGGTCGACGGATCCATGCCGGCACTGATCAGGCGCTCGGCGATCTCCGGCAGAGCAGCCACGCCCATGAGGACAACGATGGTCAGTCCCAGACGGGCGAGGGCATCCCAGTCGACGTCACTGCGTGCGTCGTCCGGAGCGACGTGACCGGAGACGACGACGAAGCCCTGCGTGAGGTGGCGGTGGGTGAGGGGGACGCCCGCCAGGCCGGGGACGGCGATGGAGGAGGAGACGCCCGGGATGACCGTGACGGGCAGGCCGGCTTCGACGCAGGCATTCCACTCCTCGCCGCCGCGGCCGAAGACGAAGTTGTCGCCACCCTTGAGGCGCACGACGGTCTTTCCGGCGAGTGCCCGGTCGACGAGGATCTGGTTGATCTGCTCCTGGGGCGTGAATTCACCTCGCGGGATCTTGCCGACGTGGACGACCTCGGCGTCGGGGCGTGCCTGCTCCAGCGCGGCCAAGGGGGCCAACCGGTCGCACACCAACACGTCGGCGCTCCGGATCGCGTCGAGCCCGGCGAGCGTGAGCAGGCCGAGAGGGCCCGGTCCGCCCCCGACGAGGACGACGTGGCCGGAGGTGGTGGCAGGGGACGGGGACGAGGGGGAGAGCTCGACCCCCTGCTCGCGCAGCGGGTCGCGCAGGACGACGTCGTAGGCGGAGAGGTCGAGGTCCGCGTCCGTGCGCAGTGCGATGAGGTGCCGACCAGCCAGGTCCCGGAGACGTGCATCCGGTGCGGCACAACGCACATCGACACGTGCCCCTTGATCGAGCAGGGCCTGCACCGTCTCGGACGCGCGCGGGCCCGGCTCCAGCACCAGGACGCGCGGCGTCGTGCCGTCGGGGAGGGGGAGGCGCAGGGTCATGCGGAGAGCTCTCTGTCTGCCTGAGCGGTTGGGACGGGGGTGCGCTTGGGCGCATTCGTCGACGCTGGCGCCGCCCGCTCCAGAGAACGCTCGGAGCCACCGGGAGCAGTGTCGCCGAGGAGGGACTGCAACTCACGCAGGAGTCCGTCGGTCGTGTGTGGGTCGCGGACGGCCAGACGCACCCAGTCGTGGTCGAGCCCGGGGAAGCTGTCGCCGCGCCGCACGGCATACCCACGCTCACGCAGGGACCCATGGACGCCGGGACCGACCCGGACGAGCACGAAGGGCGCGGCGCCGGGCACGGGGGCGAGCCCCAGCGACTGCAACCCGCGGACGAGGTGATGCCGCCAGGTCGCCGCTTCACGGGCCAGCTCGGCTTCCTCTGCGCGGGCGGCGGGGGCGCAGACGGCGACGCTCGCGCGGGCCGCCAGCGAGGACACGGACCAGTGGGGTTGCTGCTCGGCGAGGAGTCGGAGGAGTGAGGGGTCGCCGACCACATAGCCCGCGCGCAGGCCGGCCAGCCCCCACGTCTTCGTCAGCGAGCGAACGACGATGACACCGTCC
>JAGNQK010000304.1 GCA_017989115.1 Dermatophilaceae bacterium
GCGACCTGTCCGGTGCCGCGTCGGGGCACGAGCAGCGCACGTCGATCTGGCCCCACGTCGAGGAACGCATCGTCGACCTCGTGGCCGCCCACACCTCGACCCTGGTGTTCTCCAACAGCCGCCGACTCGCTGAGCGCCTCACGTCGCGGCTCAACGAGATCTGGCAGGAACGCACCGAGGCGGCCGCCGACCCGGGTGCGGCAGATGCTGCCGGCCCCGCTCGCACACCGGCACAGGTGATGGCCCAGGCCGGCGCCTCCGCCGGCGCGCCGGCGGTGCTGGCCCGGGCCCACCACGGCTCGGTGAGCAAGGAGCTGCGCGCGAGCATCGAGGAGGACCTCAAGTCCGGCCACCTGCCCGCGGTGGTCGCCACGAGCAGCCTCGAACTCGGCATCGACATGGGCGCGGTCGACCTCGTCGTGCAGGTCGAGTCGCCGCCGTCGGTCGCCTCGGGGCTCCAGCGCGTCGGTCGTGCCGGGCACCAGGTCGGCGCCGTGAGCCGTGGGGTGCTCTTCCCCAAGTTCCGGGGCGACCTCGTCCAGACCGCCGTCGTCGTCGAGCGCATGCTCGCCGGTGAGATCGAGGCACTGCACGTGCCCAACACCCCTCTCGACGTCCTCGCCCAGCAGGTGGTGGCGATGTGCGCCCTCGACGAGTGGACCGTCGACGACGTGCTGGCGCTCGCGCGTCGCAGCGCCCCGTACGCCACCCTCACCCGGCCCGTTCTGGAGTCGGTGCTGGACATGCTGGCCGGTCGCTACCCGAGCGAGGAGTTCGCCGAGCTGCGCGCCCGGATCACGTGGGATCGCCTCGCCGACACGCTCACCGGCCGGCGCGGCGCCCAGCGCCTCGCGGTCACGTCCGGCGGGACGATCCCCGATCGTGGCCTCTACGCCGTCTTCCTCGCCACCGGTGAGGGCCCGGGCCGCCGGGTCGGCGAGCTCGACGAGGAGATGGTCTACGAGTCGCGGGTCGGTGACCTGTTCACCCTCGGGACGAGCACGTGGCGCATCGAGGACATCACCCACGACAGGGTGCTCGTCACCCCCGCACCGGGACAGCCCGGCCGGCTGCCGTTCTGGAAGGGCGACTCGCTCGGCCGCCCCGCCGAGCTCGGCCGTGCGGTCGGCGCCTTCGTGCGCGAGGTCGAGGCGTTGACCCCGGATGCCGCGCGCACCCGCGTCATGGCGGCCGGGCTCGACGACTGGGCGGCCGACAACCTGCTCACCTACCTGCGCGAGCAGCGAGAGGCCACCGGCCACGTCCCGGACGACCGCACCATCGTCGTCGAGCGCTTCCGCGACGAGCTCGGCGACTGGCGGGTGGCGATCCACTCCCCCTTCGGTGCCCAGGTGCACGCCCCCTGGGCCCTGGCCGTCAGCGCCCGGATGCGTGACCGCTTCGGCGTCGACGTGCAGGCCATGCACGGCGACGACGGCATCGTGCTGCGCCTGCCCGACCTCGAGTTCGAGGACCTCGACGGGGTGCGCGAGCGCGGCGTCGGCCGCGAGCTGCTCGACCTCGTCACCCTCGACCCCGATGACGTGCGTGCCCTGGTCACCGAGGAGATCGGCGGATCGGCCCTGTTCGCCGCCCGCTTCCGCGAGTGCGCCGCTCGTGCGCTGCTGCTGCCCCGTCGCCAGCCGGGTCGCCGGCAACCGCTCTGGCAGCAACGGCAGCGAGCCTCGCAACTGCTCGAGGTGGCCAGCCAGTACCCGTCCTTCCCCATCGTGCTCGAGGCCGTGCGCGAGTGCGTCCAGGACGTCTTCGACGTGCCGGGGTTGGTCGACCTCATGCGGGACATCACCTCGCGACGGGTCACCGTGGTCGACGTCGAGAGCTCGACCCCGTCGCCCTTCGCGAAGTCCCTGCTCTTCGGGTACGTCGCCCAGTTCCTCTACGAGGGCGACTCCCCCCTGGCCGAGCGGCGCGCCGCTGCCCTGGCCCTCGACCCGAGCCTGCTCGCCGAGCTGCTCGGCACGAGCGAGGGCCTGGCCCTGCGTGACCTGCTCGACGCCGAGCAGATCGCCCGCACCGAGGCCGAGCTGCAGCGTCTCACCCCCGACCGCGCCGCGCGCGACGCCGACGACGTGCTCGACCTGCTGCGCTCCCTCGGCCCGCTGCCGAGCGACGGCATCCTCCTGCGCTGCCGGGAGGGCACGACACACGGTGACGTGACCGCCTGGCTCGCTGACCTCGCGAGCGCCCGGCAGGTGATCCCCGTGCGCGTCGCCGGGGAGGACCGCTGGTCAGCGATCGAGGACGCCTCACGCCTGCGCGACGCCCTTGGGGTGTCCCTGCCACCCGGGGTTCCCCAGACCTTCCTCGAGCCGGTGAGTGACCCGCTGGGTGACCTGGTGGCCCGCTACGCACGCACCCACGTGCCGTTCCACGCCGCCGAGGTGGCCCGCGCCTACGGGCTCGGCATCGCCGTCGCCACCACGGCGCTGGCCCGGCTGGTCTCCACCGGTCGGGTCGTCGAGGGCGAGCTGCTGCCCACGGGCGGAGGCGGCACGGAGTTCTGCGACGCCGAGGTGCTGCGCATGCTGCGCCGCCGGTCACTGGCCGCGCTGCGTGCGGAGGTCGAGCCGGTCACCCCGGTCGAGCTCTCCCGCTTCCTCCTCGGGTGGCAGGGGGTCGGCGGGCGCCTGCGTGGTCGCGAGGGCCTGCTGCGCGTGGTCGAGCAGCTGAGCGGGGCGGTGCTGCCCGCCAGCGCGATCGAGACGCTCGTGCTCCCGTCCCGCGTCGCCGACTACTCCCCGGGGATGCTCGACGAGCTCATGGCCACGGGTGAGG
>JAGNQK010000305.1 GCA_017989115.1 Dermatophilaceae bacterium
GCCCTCGAGCTCATCCTCGCCGCCTGGGGCGGCGAAGGTGGCCGCCACCTCGCCGTCATCGAGGACCCGTCCGGCCAGAAAGACGTCGCCGACCTCCTGCGCCAGCACGGCGCCGTGCGCTGAGCGACGCGGCGATCGGACGCACGGGGCCGGGCGCGATCTCGCATTGTCGCACCGGCCGGCATGTGGAAGGCAGGCCGTGCGTGCCCCGGCGTTCTCGAGGCGCCGCCTAGGAATCGAGTCGTGGAGGGGACGGCTTGAGGACGCTCTTGATTTCGAAGGCCGAGACGGCGCTGAGCGCTGCGCTCACGACGAAGCCCAGCACCATCAACCAGCCCCCGAAGAGGATATCTAGGTGCGCATCGGGAACCACTTGCGTCAACATCCTCCCGAACACGACCCCATTCTCCCCGAGATGATGCGTACTCCTCGAAGCAATGACTGCTTCCAGCTGTCTGCTCACGCTCCCCAAGAGCACGCCAAGAGCGACCAAGCCGATCATCCCTGTGACAGCCGCTGCTATTAGTGCCTTACGCCTCGGCACCCAGGTCAATGCAGCGATCAGGTCGTGATGACGTGATTAGGGCAGGGCGAGCGGCAGGCAAGTATTCGACAAGAATAGGGAATGTACAGGCTGCGGCCGATGGCCGGACGAGGCTTGGCCGAGTGTCGGACGGTGCGCGGCGCAAGTGGGCAGGAACATGGAAAAGGTCGAGGCTGGGGTGGTCCTCGTCATCGCTTCTCGATCGGCACGGCTACGAGTGCCGAGGCCGAGGGGGGCACAGTAGGCTCGGGTATGGTGTGGTTGGCTCGCCTGGCGCTGCTGATCGTCCTGGCTGGCGGCGTGGTGGGGTGGCCGGCGCGGGCGCTGGCCGAGCCCGGGTCGTGGACGTGGGACTCGCTGGGGAACCCCTCATCACGCGCAACGACATCCTCGGCGATCCCTCGCAGCGCTCTCATTCCGAAAACACTCGCGGGTGCGAGTGACAGCGACTTCTTGGTCCGACGTGGAAGCGGCGGGTTCCAATGAGCAGGTTGGTGGACTGGGTGGTCGACGTGGATGGAGAGGAGTTGCATCTTCTCGATGAGCCATCTACTCGTTTGTTGGTGAACGAGCCATTTCTCGCCCAAGGACCTTCGGATTCTTGGATGCAGTGGCACGCCCGGTTCGTACTGGAGCACAATGGTTTCGTGTTCGCCTGGCACGTTGTTGGGCCACGGAAGAGTCGACTATGGTTGGTGCTGCAGCGGATTGGTGACCGCTGGCAGCGGGTACACATTGACGTTCTTCAATGTGCCCGCTGTAGAAAGGAACTGTTGGCGGCGGATCCATACCTGTCGGACCTGTACATTGGCGTAGCCGACGAGTCGGCCGCGCTGGATTTGCTGGAGGGTGTTCCCTCGGTCTCCTGCCCGGAATGCGGCGAATCCCTTCCCATGACGGCGATCTGGGCAGTCTGCTCCACAGGCTCCGGTGGTCAGGTCCGGTGATCAGGTCGTGACGACGGAGGTGAAGATGGTCCGATGAGCCGGGCCAGGTCGACGAGATCGACGGCGTCGAGGTCGGCAGCTACGCCGACTTCGGCACCTGGAGGGACGCGGTGGTAAGCCTGCTGGAGCAAGGCGAGCCAGGGCGCCGCTTCCCTGTGTTCATGACGCATTCGGACTGCGATGGGAGCTGGTCGCCCGCGGAGGCGGCGGTGCTCCGGGTCGAGCTTGCGGCCATCGCCGCCGAGTTCGCACGGCTGGCGCCAGTCCCGCTCGAGCCACCGTGGAAGCAGTTGGTCGCTCGGTCCACGGGCCTGCACCCGACGAGCCTGCGCGACTGCTTCTTCGATGTCGACGGCGAGTCGCTGTTCGAGCGCCTCGACGCCTTGTGTGCGCGCTCGATCGAGGCGGGGCTGCCGATCTTGTTTCAGTAGGACGGCGGCGAGGTCGGTCGGGGCCGGGCAGGGAGTGCGTGGTACCTTCTTCCAGGGCAGATGGATCAGGCGCAGTGTCGAGAGTTGCTCCTTCGGTGGCTCCGCCAGCGGGGCGTGGGAGGCGCCGAGGGCGTGGCGATTCTCGATGAGCTGACGACCGAGAAAGCCTATGGGTGGATCTTCTATTGCAACTCGAGGCGATTCGTGGAGACTGGCGACCTGCTCCATTGCCTGATCGGCCAAGGGCCCAATGTGGTGATGCGCGAGACGGGAGAGATCGTCGAGCTGGGGTCGCAGCATCCTTCCGATGAGGCGGTCCGACGCTTCGAGGGCCAACGTCGACTCAAGACGGAGTAGCTCCCGCCAGGAGTCCATGCGTGACCGAACTGAGGAGACTTCTCGACCAGATCCGTCAGACGCCAGGCTGCGACCTGTCCGCCCCGCGCGGCCGACCCGGGCTCAGGGCCGGGCATCTCCTGCCCGACGACCTGCTGGAGTTCTACGTCCTCGCTGGCGGCGCTCGGCTGTTCGCCCAGGCCGCCTACCCAGTGCGGATCGTCGGCCCCGACGACCTGGCTCGCGCCAACCTGGAGATCGTCGGCACGGAGTGCCCGGATGACCTCTCGGACTCCTGGTACATCGTCGCCCGGGGTGGGCGGGACCAAGCCATCTCCATCGACTGCGCACCGGCGCGCCTGGGTCGCTGCTACGACAGCTTCTGGGACTGCCACGGGGTCGCTGGGAGCTGTCGTGTGGTCGCGCGTTCCTTCACGGAGCTGTTGCGAAGCCTGGTCGATGCCGGTGGCGGCTACTGGTACTGGCTCGCCAGCGGCGCCGCAGCGCACGGCGATGCCTACGGCGGGTAGCGG
>JAGNQK010000306.1 GCA_017989115.1 Dermatophilaceae bacterium
GTCCTCATCCGCGGCGCCGCGGCCCTGCGCAGCACCGGCACGACGGAGACCAGCTCCTCCACGACCTCCTCGACGAGCCGTCGGACCTCGCGTCCTGCACCGCCAGCGGGACTCTTCGGGTCCCGCAGCAGCACCTCCTCGAGGTGCTGGGCGACGCTGGCCTGCCACTCGTCGGCCGCGGCCTTGTCGCCGCTGACGAGGAAGCGGCGCTGGTTCTCCGAGTGCGCCACCCGGGCGATCGCCTCGCGCACCGGGGCGTCTCCCCCATCCCCCATGAGCCGCGCGTACGAGGCGAGTCGCAGCATCCAGTAGTGGTGGTCCGGGCGCAGCGCGGCCAGCACCTCGTCGAGTTCCCAGGGGTCATCGGTGAGGTGTCGGCAGGCCTGGATGTCACGGATGCGTTCGGTCACCCGCTGCCGGGCGGCTCGGGCGATCGCCCAGTCCTCCCCCGCCGGCAGCATCCACACGAGCTCGCGCAGCAGCTCGTTGACCGATTCCGCGATCGACGACGCGCCGCTCACCCCCCAGCGCCAGGAGGGACCGGCATCCGGCCTCGCAGCGGTCGGGTAGTGATCGGGGAGGTAGGGGATGCCGGTCACGGGCACCGCGCCCGTCGCACCCGTGGTGCGGCGCGCGTCCTCCACCTTCTGCTGCGCCCGCTCCGCAGCACGGCGGATGCGTTCGTAGTCCCAGACGTCGTCGCCCTCCGGCCAGGATGCCGGGGGGCGGCGGCCGACCTGCCGTCGGGCGAGGTCTCGGGCGGCGTGCCAGATGCGCAGGCGGCGGTAGTGGGGGAAGAGCTGCGCGCCGAGCCCTTCGAGGGTCTGGGTGCTGCCGTCGGGCAGCGGCTCGCCGAACCCACCGAGGATGTCCGCGCGCGTACCCCGGCGGCTCGCGGCGCGCACGTTGTGGTCCTCGAGCTCGTCGACGAAGGTGCGGCTGCCCTGCGCGGAGAGCGCGCCGAGGACCCCTGTCATCGTGCCCGCGAGGGTCGGGGGCTCCCCCATGACGTCTGCCGGGTCAGGGCCGGGGGCGGGTGCGTGCGGGTAGACGAGCAGCATGACCCGGCGAACGGGGCCGTCTGCCGGCATCCGCTCGATGGCCTCGACCGCCGCCCTGGTCGGGGTGTTCGCGAGCACGCCGCCGTCGACGGCGAACCGTGAGCGGTCGCGCGGCGGGAGGGTGTCACCCCACTCCTCGACGACCCCAGCCATCGACGGGCGCAGCCCGGTCGTGTCGGCCACGGGCTCATCGGGCGCGGGCACCGGCACGAAGGTGGGCTCGAACGCCACCGGGAAGCTCGACGACGCCCGGGCCGCGAGCGCCAGCTGGGCCGCGGTGCCGCCGATGTTGCGGGTGCCGAACGGGTCGGTGTCCTCGGTGGCGTCGGCGGGGCGCTTCCACCGGAACCGCGCCGCGTGGACCGTCTGGGGCAGCCGCTGGCCGAGGGCGTCGACCGTGACCTCCTGGTTGCCGCCCAGCACGGTCGTCGCCATGGTCAGGTCCATCGGGGCGACGGACGCAGGAACCGGGTCGAGCGGTTCGGCCAGTCGCGACATCGCCGCGTTCAGCTGCGGGAGGAAGTGGTCGTCACCCTTGAGCAGCGAGCTCGGGGCTCCGCGGAACGGCTGGCGCAGCAACGCCTCGATGCGGCCCTGCTCCACCCAGACGTCGCGCAGCGAGGCGAGGTCGGCGAAGCGGTTGACCTGGGCCAGGGCGAGGGCGGCGCCGTTGACACCCCCGGCCGACGTGCCGGACACGACGTCGACCCGGGCTGTGCACCCGGTGAGGCGCAGCAGGTCCGCGTAGGGCCCCGATCCCCCGCCAGCCTTGACGAGGCGGTCGAGCTCGAGGGCGACCCCACCCATCCAGACGGCGAGCGAGACCCCTCCGTTCATGACGACGCCGAAGCGGATCTCCTCCGGGGGCACGCCGGACTGGTCGTGCTCACCGAGACCGTGCGGACCGGGCTGGACGACCATGGCTCACTCCTGCCACTGGGGTACCGAAACCGCTGAGGTGCTCAGACACCAGCGTCCTCGGTCACCATGGCACCGGCCATCGTCCGATCATCCACCCGTGAGGAGTGGCCGGGGGCCGCGGTGATACCACCCCTCAGAAGCCGAGGCGGCCGAGCTGCCTGCGTACCCCGAGTGACCTATTGGTCGATCTCGGGACGGTGCGAGCCGTCAGAAGCCGAGGCGGCCGAGCTGCTTGGGGTCGCGCTGCCAGTCCTTGGCGACCTTGACGTGCAGGTCGAGGTGCACGCGCTCCCCGAGCAACGCCTCGATGCCGGTGCGCGCGTTCGTGCCGACCTCGCGCAGCCGTGACCCACCCCGACCGATGACGATGGCCTTCTGCGAGTCGCGCTCGACGAAGACGTTGACCCGCACGTCGAGCAGCGGCTTGTCGTCGGGGCGGCCCTCGCGCGGCACGATCTCCTCGACGACGACGGCCAGGCTGTGCGGCAGCTCGTCGCGCACCCCCTCGAGAGCGGCCTCGCGCACGAGCTCGGCGATCATCACGAGCTCGGGCTCGTCGGTCAGCTGGTCGTCGGGGTAGAGCGGCCCGGGCGAGGGCGGCAGGTGGCTGGCCAGCACCTCACCGACGACCGAGACCTGGTCGCCGCGGGTGGCCGAGCAGGGGACGATGTCCGACCAGTCACCGAGCTGGTCGATGGCGATGAGGTGCTCGGCGAGGCGCTTCTTGTCGACGGTGTCCGACTTCGTCGCCAGCGCCACGACCGGCGTGCGCTTGCCCCGCCGCAGCTCGGCGAGCTCGCGGGCGAT
>JAGNQK010000076.1 GCA_017989115.1 Dermatophilaceae bacterium
CATCGACGTCTGAGCACATCGACTTCTGAACAGGCGATTTCACCCAACGCCGCCTGACCCCGTAACCTTGTGTCTCGATTCGGTAACGACGTGAGTGCTCCACCGGCTGCGTCCAGCCCCCCCTGAGCATCTCCCGCACGAGAGGTCCCCTGCCTGCCCATGGCTCGCTACACCGCGCGTCACGCGCCTCGCCATGCCGCCGCGCGCCCCGAGCGCAGCGGGCTGCGCCGCGCTCTCGCAGCGACCGGTGCGCGACCGGTGCTGGCGAGCGGGGCAGTGGCTGCGGTGCTCGCCGGAGGTGCCCTCGCGGTCTCGGTCGGGGAGAGCCAGGCCCGCGCCGAGGCGATGACCTTCGCGGTCGACGGGCTCACCGAGCAGACCTCGACGGAGCAGCTCGCCGCCGAGGAGGAGGATGCCGCTCGCGTCGCGACTGCGCGCACCGACACCAACGCGGCCCGCTCGGCCGTCGCGGCCCGTGAGGCCGAGCGAGCACGCCTCGCAGCGGCGAAGGCCCTGGCCGCACGTCAGGCCAAGGCGAAGGCGGCCGCACGCGCTGCCGAGCGCAAGCGCATCGTCGCCGACGCCAAGAAGGACCCGAAGGCCGCTGCTCGGCTGCTCATGCCGGAGTACGGCTTCGGTCAGGGCCAGTGGTCCTGCCTCGAGCGCCTGTGGATCGGTGAGAGCGGCTGGAAGTGGAACGCCGAGAACCCGTCATCCGGCGCCTACGGCATCCCGCAGTCGCTCCCGGCCAGCAAGATGGCGACCATGGGCAAGGACTACCGCACCAACCCGGTGACCCAGATCCGGTGGGGGCTGGACTACATCAAGAAGTCGTACGGCACCCCGTGCAACGCCCTGAGCAAGTGGAACAGCCGCTCCCCGCACTGGTACTGATCGTCAGATCTTGCGCAGCCGGATGCCGGTGACCGCGTGGTCGGCGCCCTTGCTCAGCACGAGCGTCGCGCGGTCCCGGGTCGGCAGGACGTTCTCGACGAGGTTCGGCTCGTTGATCTGCTCCCAGATCCGGCGCGCCGTGGCGACCGCCTCGTCGTCGCTGAGAGCGGCGTAGCGGTGGAAGTAGGACTTGGGGTCGGCGAACGCGGTCTCCCGCAGGCGGAGGAACCGTTGCACGTACCAGGTGCGGATCTCCTCGACGGGTGCGTCGACGTACACCGAGAAGTCGAAGTAGTCCGAGATCGCGCCGGTGCTCGTGCCGTCCGGGCGGACCTGTGGAGGCTGCAGGACGTTGAGTCCCTCGACGATGAGCACGTCGGGGCGCCGCACGCTCACGCTGCCGGGGAGGACGTCGTACGTGAGGTGCGAGTACATCGGAGCCTGGACGGACGGCATCCCTGACTTCACGTCGGCGATGAACCTCATGAGCGCGCGGCGGTCGTAGGACTCCGGGAAGCCCTTGCGCTGCAGCAGGCCCCGACGCTCGAGCTCGGCGTTCGGGTAGAGGAAGCCGTCGGTGGTGACGAGCTCGACGCGTGGCGTCTGCGGCCAGCGACTCATCAGCTCCTTGAGGATGCGGGCCGTCGTCGACTTGCCGACCGCCACCGACCCGGCCACGCCGACGACGAACGGGACCCGGGTCGGCCGCTCGCCGAGAAACTCGCTCGTGGCGAGCCGCAGCCCGTGGGTGGCCTCGACGTAGAAGTGCAGCAGCCGCGACAGGGGGAGGTAGACCTCCTCGACCTCGCGCAGGTCGAGCCGGTCACCCAGACCCCGTAGCCGCGCGAGGTCGCGCTGCTCCAGGCTCATCGGGTGGTTCTCGCGCAGCCTCGACCACGCGGCGCGGTCGAGGTCGACGTACGGCGTCGGCGCCGTGGCTCGCTCCTGGGTGGCGCTCACCCGCGCCATTGTTGCGTATGCCGTGCCGCTTCTCGTGGCTGCGCCGCGCTCGGCCCTCCTGCTCGCACTACGCTGGGGTCCATGTGCGGAATCGTCGGCTACGTGGGCCGGACCATGGACGACACGGCCCTCAACGTCGTGATGGAGGGGCTCGCGAGGCTCGAGTACCGGGGGTACGACTCGGCCGGCGTGGCGCTCGTCACCGAGGACGGTGTCGCCACCGAGAAGCGGTCGGGCAAGCTCGAGAACCTGCGTTCGGCGCTGGAGGCGCACCCGCTGGCGCCGTCGCGCACCGGCATCGGACACACCCGGTGGGCCACCCACGGCGGCCCGACCGACGGCAACGCCCACCCGCACCGTGGTGGCGAGGGCAACCGCCTCGCGCTGATCCACAACGGCATCATCGAGAACTTCCACTCCCTGAAGAAGCAGCTGCTCGCCGAGGGCGTGGAGTTCAGCTCCGAGACCGACACCGAGGTCGCCGCCAAGCTCGTCGGCCGCGAGTACGACCGCCTGGGTGACCTGACCGAGGCCATGCGCGCCGTGGTCAGCCGCCTCGAAGGCGCCTTCACGCTGCTGGCCGTGCACGCCGACAGCCCCGGGGTCGTCGTCGGGGCCCGTCGAAACAGCCCGCTGGTCGTCGGCCTCGGGGACGGTGCGAACTTCCTCGGCAGCGACGTCGCGGCCTTCATCGGCTACACCCGCCACGCGCTCGAGCTCGGCCAGGACCAGATCGTCACGATCACCCCGGACGGCTACGAGGTGATCGCCTTCGACGGCACCCCCGCCGACGGCAAGGCCTACGAGGTCACGTGGGACGCCGCAGCCGCCGAGAAGGGCGGCTACGAGACCTTCATGGAGAAGGAGATCTACGAGCAGCCGCACGCGGTCGCCGACACCCTGCTCGGGCGCACCGACGACGAAGGTCGCCTCGTGCTCGACGAGGTGCGCATCTCCGAGGAGCAGCTCGGGCAGATCGACCGCATCGTCGTCGTCGCCTGTGGCACCGCCGCGTACTCGGGGATGGTCGCGAAGTACGCCATCGAGCACTGGACCCGGATCCCGGTCGAGGTCTCGCTGGCCCACGAGTTCCGCTACAGCGACCCGATCGCCGACTCCCGCACCCTCGTGGTCTCCATCAGCCAGTCCGGCGAGACCATGGACACGTTGATGGCGGTCAAGCACGCCCGAGAGCTGGGCGCGCTCACCCTGTCGATCTGCAACACCCACGGCTCGACCATCCCGCGTGAGTCCGACGCCGTGCTCTATACCCACGCCGGGCCCGAGGTGGCGGTGGCCTCGACCAAGGGCTTCACCTCCCAGATCACCGCCGCCTACGTGCTCGGGCTCTACCTCGCGCAGATGCGCGGTGGCGAGCACGCTGTCAACGCCCAGGCGGTCATGCGTGAGCTGCGTGGCCTGCCCGACCACATCCAGACGGTGCTCGACCGGATGGACCGGGTCATCGAGATCGCCCGCTTCATGGCCGACAGCCGGTCGGTGCTCTTCCTCGGGCGCAACGTCGGCTACCCGATCGCGTTGGAGGGTGCCCTCAAGCTCAAGGAGATCGCCTACATCCACGCCGAGGGCTTCGCGGCCGGCGAGCTCAAGCACGGCCCGATCGCGCTCATCGAGCCCGGTCAGCCGGTGTTCATCGTCGTGCCCGGCCCGGACACCCCGCACGAGCTGCACAAGAAGGTCGTCTCCAACATCCAGGAGATCCGGGCCCGCGGGGCACGCACCCTGGTGATCGCCGAGGACGGCGACGAGGACGTCGTGCCCTTCGCCGACGAGGTGATCCGGGTGCCCGCGACGTTGCCGCTGCTCATGCCGCTGCTGACGATCGTGCCGCTGCAGATCTTCGCGCTGCACCTGGCGACCGCGAAGGGCCTGGACGTCGACCAGCCCCGCAACCTGGCCAAGAGCGTCACCGTTGAGTGAGGGGTCGTGATCCTGGGGGTCGGGATCGACGTCGTCGACGTGGCTCGCTTCGGCGCGGCGCTCGAGCGCACCCCGTCCCTGCGTGATCGACTCTTCACACCGCGCGAGCGCGAGATGGCGCTGAACTCCAAGGCGGCGCGGTTCGCCGCCAAGGAGGCCCTGGCCAAGGCCCTGGGTGCACCTGCCGGCATGCAGTGGCAGGACGCCGAGGTCCACCGCGGCCCCGACGGCCGCCCGCACTTCGAGGTGCGCGGCACCGTCGACGCACGGGTGCAGGCGCTGGGGATCACCTCGATCCACGTCTCGCTCTCGCACGACGCCGGGATCGCCTCGGCGGTGGTCGTCGCCGAGGGACCCGGTGCTTCACTGGAGTCGTCGGCGTGAACCGGGCGTGGTCGACGGATGCCGTGTACGGCGCCGAGGCGGCGCTCATGGCCACCCTGCCCGACGGTGAGCTGATGGCCCGGGCGGTCGAGGGGCTTGCCCTCGTGGCGGCCGCCCGCCTCCAGGAGTGCGACGGTGCGGCAGTCGCCGCCCTCGTCGGGCCCGGCAACAACGGCGCTGACGCCCTGTACGCGGTGGCGCGGCTGGCCGAGGCCGGCTGGAACGCGGTCGCCCTGCACGACGAGGTCGTGCACGAGGGGGCACGGGCCGCCGCCGAGGAGGCTGGGGTCCTGCTCACGACCGACCCGGCAGCGTTGGCCGAGGCCGACGTGGTGCTCGACGGCATCCTCGGTATCGGGGCACGCCCGGGCCTGCCGCCGTGGGCTGCTGCCTGGGTCGCCGCGGTGCCCGACACGGCATACGTCATCGCCGTCGACCTTCCCTCGGGACAGGACCCGATGGGCGGGGCGCTCGACCCCGACGGGGTCTTCGCCGACGAGACGGTGACCTTCTCGGTGCCCAAGCCGGTGCACCTGCTGCCGCCCACCGAGCAGGCGTGCGGCATCCTCACCGTCGTCGACATCGGCCTCGAGCTGGCCGCCGACCCGGTGGTGCTGCGCCTCGACCACGACGACGTCGCGGCCCTGTGGCCGGTGCCGACACCGGCCGATGACAAGTACTCGAGAGGCGTCGTCGGGGTCGTCGCCGGTGGTGAGGCGTACACGGGGGCTGCGGTGCTCGCCGTCACGGCGGCCGTCGAGTCCGGTGCGGGCATGGTGCGCTACGTCGGCACGCCCACCCCGAGCGCCCTCGTGCGCGCGGCCGTGCCCGAGGCCGTCCACGGGCCCGGCCGGGTGCAGGCCTGGGTGATCGGACCGGGGCTCGACGTCGAGGCCACCGGCGCCGACGCCGCTGCCCAGCTCGAGGTGGCGCGTGCCGCTCTTGCCGGCGACGAGCCGGTCGTCCTCGATGCCGGCGGGCTCGACCTCGTCGATGCCGACTTCGTGCGGCTGCGGACCGGGCGTGCGACGCTGCTGACCCCGCACGCCGGGGAGTGTGCCCGCCTCCTCAGCCGCCTGAGCGTTGCCGGCCCGGGCGTCCCTGGAGCGACCTCTCGGTCGATCTCGGGACAGGGGGAGGTGACGCGGGGGCAGGTCGAGGCCTCCCCGGTCGCCCACGCCAAGGCCCTCGCCGTCGCCACCGGCGCCACCGTCCTGCTCAAGGGCTCGACCACCGTCGTCGTCGGGCCCGGTGAGGGCGCCCCGGCCTGGTCCCAGGCTGACGCGCCCGCCTGGCTCGGCACCGCCGGTGCGGGCGACGTCCTCGCCGGGTTGCTCGGCACGCTCGTGGCCGCCGGGCTGCCGCCCGACTCGGCCGGGGCGCTCGGCGCCCTCGTGCACGGCGTCGCTGCGGACCGCGCCAACCCGGGAGGCCCGGTGCGGGCACTGCGGGTCGCCCACGGCATCCCGGATGCCGTTGCTCACCTGCTGGGTCGCGCCACCAACCGCTCGTCCTAGACTCAGCAGGCCCATGACAACTCCTCCCGCTCCCGTGCCCGCGCCCGCGGGTGCTTCGGCGTGGGTGAGCATCGACCTCGACGCGATCCGCGACAACGTCGCCGAACTCGTGCGCCGGGCCGCCCCGGCGCAGGTGCTGGCCGTCGTCAAGGCCGACGCCTACGGTCACGGGCTGGTCGACAGCGCGCGCGCCGCGCTCGCGGGTGGCGCCTCGTGGCTCGGCGTGGCCCAGCTCGCCGAGGCCCTGCGCCTGCGCGAGGCAGGGATCACGGCCCCGCTGCTCACCTGGCTCTTCGCGCCCGGCGCCGACATCGGTGGGGCCATCGACGCCGACATCGAGGTGACCGTCGGGAGCATGTGGTCCTTGGATGCCGTCCTCGCGGCCGTGCGTGAGCGTGGCGCTCCCGCACGCATCCAGGTCAAGGTCGACACCGGACTCGGGCGCGGCGGCATCCTCACCGACTGGCCGCAGATGGTGGCGCGCCTCGCCGCGGCGCAGGCCGAGGGCGCGGTCGAGGTGACCGGCGTGTGGTCGCACTTCGCGTGGGCCGATGCACCGCAGCACCCGACGGTGCGGGCCCAGCAGGTGCGCTTCGAGGAAGCCTGCGACGAGCTTGCTCGTGCCGGGGTGCGACCCCCGCTGCGCCACCTGGCCAACTCCGCGGCGACGCTGACCAACCCGAGCGCCCACTTCGACCTCGTGCGGCCCGGGCTCGCGGTCTACGGGCTCTCACCGGTGCCCGACCTCGGCGACAGCGCGCACTTCGGCCTGCGTGAGGCGATGCGGGTCACGGCTCGCCTCTCCGTGGTGAAGCGGGCGGCTGCGGGGCAAGGGGTCAGCTACGGGCACGAGTACGTCACCGACCGCGACACCGTGCTCGGCCTCGTGCCGATGGGGTACGCCGACGGCATCCCGCGTGCAGCCGGGGGAGCCGGGCCGATGCTCGTCGGCGATCGGCGCCTCACCATCGCGGGGCGGGTGTGCATGGACCAGGTCGTCCTCGACCTCGGGCCGGACTTCGCAGGCGCGGCCGGGGACGAGGTGGTGGTGCTCGGGCGGGCAGCCGACGGTGAGCCGTCCGCGCAGGACTGGGCGCAGGCTGCCGGCACCATCAACTACGAGATCGTCACCCGGATGAGCCCTCGCCTGCCGCGGGTCCTGCTCGGGGGGCCGTTCTGATGGCGCGGTTCGGACCACTCGGGCCGGTGGCCACGGTCGCGAGCGCCGTGGGTGAACGGGTCACGCGGGCGCGCGCCGGCTACCGGTCGGTCGACGCCCCCGACGGCTGGGCGCACACCCCGACCGAGGCCCTCATCGTCACCACCGAGGACGGCGTGGCCCTGCACGTCGAGATCGATGCCCCCGACACGACGAGCCTGAGTCGGCGCCACCTCGCGGGCCGCACTCCGACGGTGGTGCTCGTGCACGGGTTCGCCCTGACCATGCAGTCCTGGGTCCTGCAGCGCCGCTCGCTGAAGCACTCGGGCTTCCGGGTCGTCAGCTACGACCAGCGCGGCCACGGCCGCTCCGGCATGCCCGACCTCGAGCGGTGCACCATCGACCAGCTCGGGCGCGACCTGGCTGCCGTGCTCGACGCCACCTGCACGTCCGGGCCGGTGGTGCTCGTCGGGCACTCGATGGGTGGCATGACGATCATGTCCTACGCGGGGCAGCACCGCGACGTCGTGCGCGACCGCGTGCTCGCGGTGGCCCTGGTCTCGACGAGCCCCGGCGGCGACGAGATGACCGAGTTCGGGTTGGGCACGACGGCGGGACGGGTCGTCGGCTCGTTCGGGCCGACCGTGCTGACCCGGCTCTCGCGGCACGCCGGCCCGATCGGTGCCCTGCGCAAGATGGGCAAGGGTGTGCAGGATGCCGCGGTGCAGCGGTGGGCGTTCGACTCGCCGGTGAGCACCGACCTCGTCCAGCTGGTCGGGGACATGATCTTCGGGACGTCCTTCGACGTCATGGCTGCCTTCCTCCCAGACATGGACGCCCTCGACATCAGTGGGGAGCTGACGGCCCTCGTCGGCGTCGAGACGCTGGTCATCAACGGCGACGGTGACCTCATCACCCCGCCGTCGCACAGCGAGGAGATCGTGCGTCGCATCCCCGGGGCCGAACACGTCGTCGTCGAGGACGCCGGGCACATCCTGCAGCTCGAGCACCCGCAGGTGGTCACGCAGCAGCTGCTCATGCTCATCGGCCGCGCCCAGCGCGCCGTCGCCGAAGGGTTGCCGGTCAGCGACAAGCCGCGGGTTCGCCGCACCGTGCAGGACATCTCCAAGAAGCGTCGGGTGGCGCGGGCGAAGTCCCGCCGGGCCGGTCGCGAGGCGGCGTCGTGACCGCGCGGCAGATCGTGCTGCCGGGGGTCGAGGACACCCAGGCCCTGGGGCGTGCGCTCGGTGCCCTCCTGCGTGCGGGGGACCTGGTCGTGCTGACCGGTGGCCTGGGTGCGGGAAAGACCACCCTCACCCAGGGGCTCGGTGACGGGCTCGGGGTGCGGGGCCCGGTGACCTCGCCGACGTTCGTCATCGCCCGGGTGCACCCCTCGCTCGTCGGGGGCCCGGTGCTCGTGCACGTCGACGCCTACCGACTCGGCGGCGCGCTCGAGCTCGACGCTCTCGACCTCGATGCCTCCGTCGAGGACGGCGTCACCGTTGTCGAGTGGGGGCAGGGGCTGGCCGAGGACCTCAGTGAGAACCGGCTCGAGGTCGTGCTCGACGTCGACCCGGCCACCGAGGTGCGCACCGTGACCGTGACCGGCCTCGGCGGGCGCTGGACGTCCGACGACGCAGCTGCCGCCCTGGCGGCCCTGGGAGGGGAGCCGTGCTGATCCTCGGCATCGACACGTCGACGTCCGCGATCGGGGCCGGGCTCAGCGACGGCCTCGGGGTCGTCGCGGCCGCGCACCACGTCGATGCCCGCGGGCACACCGAGCAGCTCGCGCCGCTCATCGCGACGCTGCTCGCGGACAACGACCTCACCCCGGGCGACCTCACCGGGGTCGTCGTCGGCAACGGTCCGGGGCCGTTCACGGGCCTGCGGGTCGGCATGGTGACGGGCGTGACGATGGCTCACGCCCTCGGCATCCCGGTGTTCGGGCTGTGCTCACTCGACGTGCTGGCCCATCAGGGGGCTGCGGCGACGCACGGCGAGATCCTCGTCGCGACCGATGCGCGGCGCAAGGAGGTCTACTGGGCCCGCTACCGCATCGAGTCGGATGCCGTGGAGCGCCTGTCGGGGCCGGCCGTCGACCGCCCCGCGGAGCTGCCCGAGGACGTGCGTGCCCTGCCGACGCTGGGTCGCGGCCCGGTGCTCTACCCGGACCTGTTCCCGCAGGCCGTGGAGATCCTCGACGTGGATGCCGGTGTCCTCGCGCTCGTCGGTGCCCGGGGCATCGTCGCCGGGTCGCCGATGCCGGTCGAGCCGCTCTACCTGCGCCGCCCCGACGCCCTGACCAGCGCGCAGCGGGGAGCCACCTCGTGAGCACCCTGCGTGACGTGCACTGGACCGACATCGAGCAGCTGGCGCAGCTGGAGCGCGAGCTGTTCGCCGACGACGCCTGGTCGCAGCAGACCTGGTGGGCCGAGCTCGCCGGGCGTCCGCGCCGCGACTACGTGGCCGAGGTCGAGGGTGCTGAGGTGCTCGGGTACGCCGGCCTCGACCACGGCGGCGACGTGGCCGACGTCATGACGATCGCGGTCGCACCGTCGGCACGGGGCCGGGGCCTGGGTCGGCGACTGCTCGACGAGCTCGAGACGCGAGCGAGGGCCGGGCGGGCGGCATCCGTCATGCTCGAGGTGCGCGCCGACAACGCCGCGGCCATCGGGCTCTACGACCGGGCGGGGTACACCGTCGTCAGCACGCGCCGGCGCTACTACCAACCGGGCGACATCGACGCCCTCGTGATGCGAAAGATCCTGTCCGACGCGGAGGTTGGCGGTGAGTGACCAGCCGTTGGTGCTCGGCATCGAGACGTCGTGCGACGAGACCGGGGTCGGCATCGTGCGGGGCGAGACGCTGCTCGTCGACGCGATCGCGAGCAGTGTCGACGAGCACGCCCGCTTCGGGGGAGTGGTGCCCGAGGTCGCGAGCCGCGCCCACCTCGAGGCGATGGTGCCGACGATCGAACGCGCCTGCACCACTGCGGGAGTGAGCCTTCGTGACCTGGATGCCGTCGCCGTCACCTCCGGGCCGGGGTTGGCCGGTGCGCTCATGGTGGGGGTGGCGTCGGCCAAGGCGTTGGCGCTCTCGCTCGGGGTGCCGCTCTACGGCGTGAACCACCTCGCCAGCCACGTCGCCGTCGACATCGTCGAGCACGGGCCGTTGCCCGAGCCGACCTTGGCGCTGCTGGTGTCCGGGGGGCACTCCTCGCTGCTGCTCGTGCCCGACGTCACGCACGACGTGCGCAGCCTGGGGTCGACCATCGACGATGCGGCGGGGGAGGCGTTCGACAAGGTGGCCCGGGTGCTCGGGTTGCCCTTCCCCGGCGGTCCGCACATCGACCGGGCGGCGCG
>JAGNQK010000077.1:0-4330 GCA_017989115.1 Dermatophilaceae bacterium
TCATCGCGCGCCCCGGTGCGGACCCCGCGCTGGTGCCGGCGGCCCGGGACCTGCTGCTCGACGACCCACGAGTGCAGGTCGCCGGCGCCGAGGTCGGGTGGTTCGACGGGTGGGTGCAGGCCCTCGCCGGGGCGCTGCCGCTCGCCGTCGAGATCCCACGGGGGGCCGATCAGGCGCGGGCCATTGCGCAGATCCGCACCGCGCGCGAGGCCGGCCACCGCGTCGTCGCGAAGTTCCGCACCGGGCCGACGCCAGCCTGGGCGTGGCCGGACGAGGCAGAGCTGGCCCAGGTGCTGCGCTCCCTGGCGCCCCAGGTGCCCTTCAAGCTCACCGGCGGCCTGCACCATGCCGCCCGCGGCACCTACGAGGTGGGCGGCGCGCCAGAGGAGAACCACGGCCTCCTCAACATCCTGCTCGCGACTGCTGCGGCACTCGACGGCGCCGGGCACGACGAGGTCGCCGGGTTGCTCGCCGTGCGCGATGCGCAGGCCCTGGCCGCCCTCGTCGGCGCGTGGACGCCCGAGACGGCGACGCGGGTGCGCGCCGCCTTCACGGCCTACGGTTGCTGCACCGTGACCGACCCGATCGACGAACTGACCGCCCTGAACCTGCTGACGAAGGACTGAGCGATGACCTGGCTCGACCTGCCCGCCGACCACCCCTACGGCATCCACAACCTCCCCTACGGCGTCTTCTCGACCGACGGCGCTCAGCCACGCGTGGGGGTTCGCGTGGGCGAGCACGTGCTCGACGTCGCCGCGTGGGCCGAGCAGGCGGGCATGGAGTCCGGCGCGGTGTGGCGGGCGTGCTCGCTCAACCCGTTCCTCGCCCAGGGCCGGTCCGCGTGGACGGCGGCCCGTGAGTGGCTCACCGAGCAGCTGACCAACGAGGCCCACCGCGACTGCGTCGAGTCCCACCTCGTGCCGGTGGCCGAGGTGACGATGCACCTGCCGATCGAGGTCGCCGACTACGTCGACTTCTACGCCAGCGAGCACCACGCGACGAATGTCGGCCGGATGTTCCGGCCCGACTCCGAACCGCTCACCCCGAACTGGAAGCACCTGCCGATCGGCTACCACGGCCGCTCCGGCACGGTCGTCGTCTCGGGCACCGACATCGTGCGCCCCTGCGGCCAGCGCAAGCCCCCGACCGAGCCGGCGCCGGTGTTCGGGCCGTCGGCTCGCCTCGACATCGAGGCCGAGCTCGGCTTCGTCGTCGGCGGCGCGTCACGCCTGGGCGAACCCGTGCCTCTCGCGGATGCCGGGGAGCACCTGTTCGGTGTCGTCATCCTCAACGACTGGTCGGCTCGGGACCTCCAGGCGTGGGAGTACGTGCCGCTCGGGCCCTTCCTCGGCAAGTCGTTCGCGACGTCGATCTCCCCCTGGGTGGTCACGATGGACGCCCTGGGCGCGGCTCACGTGCCGCTGCCCGGGCAGGACCCCGAACCGCTGCCCTACCTGCGCGGTGAGCCGACCGCGGACGGCGCCGGCACGGCATACGGGCTCGACATCAGCCTCGAGGTCGAGTGGAACGGCACCGTCGTCGCGAGGCCGCAGTTCCGCGACATGTACTGGTCGCCGGCGCAGATGCTCGCCCACATGACGGTCAACGGGGCGAGTGTGCGCACCGGCGACCTGTTCGGGTCGGGCACGATCTCGGGCGAGGAGAAGGACACCCGCGGCAGCTTCCTGGAGCTGTCGTGGAGCGGGACGGAGCCGATCACGCTGGCCGACGGGTCACAGCGGACCTTCCTCGAGGACGGCGACACCGTGACCCTGCGGGCCGTCGCCCCGGGGCCGGACGGTGCGGTCATCGGGCTCGGCGAGTGCACGGGGACGGTGCTCGCCGCCCGCTGAGACCGGGGCCGACGGCGGTGCCCGCCGAGGCTCAGCGCGCCTTGAGGACGACCACCGTGTCGGCCACCTTGTCGTGCAGGGTCTGCCGCTTGGGGTCCCAGAGCAGCCACGCGGGGTCGAGGATGCTGACGATCGAGCCCAGCACCCCCACGACCGGCAGGACACCGACGGCGGCGGTGGCGAGCCCGATGAGCTGACGCTTGATGGCGTCGACCACGGTGAGCTTGCCCGGTGACCCGACGCGACGGACCACCGTGCCGAGCGCCATCTTGCCGGGGGTGGCACCCCGCCAGACGAGGAAGACCGTCTCGTAGAGCAGGCCCACGAAGAGGCTGACGATCGTGATCGGGAGACTGGCCGTCAGCATCTCGGTGATGTAGGCGTTCTGGTCGGGCATCGCGCCACCCGCCTCTGCCGCGGCCACGGTGGCGTCGACGAAGTCGGTGACGGCCGAGAACATGGGCCCGAGCCACGGGATGGCCACGACCAGCGCCACGATGCTCGTGATGAAGCTGTCGAGGATGCGGGCCAGCAGGCGCCGCCACCACTGGGCGAGCACCGCACCATCAGGAAGTACGTCACGGCGCTGCGCGTAGGCCGGGCCACCGCCGTACCCCTGACCGCCGCCGTAGCCCGGTCCCGACCAGCCACCCTGCCCGGGACCCTGGGGCCCGCCCTGCTGGGGCGCACCCGGCTGGGTCGCGCCTGGGTGAACCCACCCGCCCTGCAGGCCTGCGCCGTCCGGCTGCTGCGCACCACGGCCGATCACCGAGTCGTCGATCGTCGGTGACTTGCGCGGCGTGGTGTGCGAACTCCACACCACGCCGTCGAAGTAGCGCAGCTGGGAGGCGTCGTCGGGGTCGTCGTACCAGCCGGGTCCGGAGGGGGTCTCGCTCATGGCCTCAGGGTCTCACGCGTGCGATGACTCCCGGACACGGCACACACCCAACCGGTGCACCGCCTCGGTCAGAGGTTGCCGCGGCGCTCCTGCTCGCGCTCGATCGACTCGAACAGGGCCTTGAAGTTGCCCTTGCCGAAGCCGAGCGAGCCGTGCCGCTCGATGATCTCGAAGAACACGGTCGGGCGGTCGCCGAGGGGGCGGGTGAAGATCTGGAGCAGGTAGCCGTCCTCGTCACGGTCCACGAGGATGCCGCGCGACTTGAGGTCCTCGATCGGCACGCGCACCTCACCGATGCGGGCGCGCAGCTCGGGGTCGTCGTAGTACGCGTCGGGGGTGTCGAGGAACTCCACACCCTCCTTGCGCAGCTCGTCGACGGTGCGCACGATGTCGTTCGTCGCCAGCGCCAGGTGCTGGGCGCCGGGGCCGGCGTAGAACTCGAGGTACTCGTCGATCTGGCTCTTGCGGGCCGCGATCGCGGGCTCGTTGAGGGGGAACTTCACCCGGTGGTTGCCGTTGGCGACGACCTTGGACATCAGCGCGGAGTAGTCGGTGGCGATGTCGTCACCGATGAACTCGGCCATGTTCACGAAGCCCATGACCTTGTTGTAGAACCCGACCCACTCGTCCATCTTGCCGAGCTCGACGTTGCCGACGACGTGGTCGAGCGCCTGGAACAGCCGCTTGGGGGCACCATCGCGCTTGACGTACGTGGAGGCGGCGGCGACGTACCCGGGGAGGTACGGGCCGGCATACGTCACGCCGTCGACGGCGCGCTGGACGAGGGTGTGGCGGGTCTCGCCGTAGGTCGCGATCGCCGCGATGCGCACGCTGCCGTGCTCGTCGCTGACCGTCTCGGGCTCCTGGAGGATGGTGGCGCCGGCGCGGCGGGCCTGCTCGATGCAGCGGTCGACGTCGGGCACCTCGAGGGAGATGTCGACGACCCCGTCACCGTGGGCGGCGTGGTGGGCGATGAGCGGGCTGTCCGGGCTGACCGCACCCTTGAGCACGAAGCGGATCGACCCCGACTTCAGGACGAACGCCTTGTGGTCGCGCTGACCGTGCTCGGGGCCGGCGTAGGCGACGAGCTCCATGCCCCAGGCGCTCTGGTAGTAGTGCGCTGCCTGGGTGGCATTGCCGACGACGAAGACGAGCGCGTCCCACCCGGTCACCGGGAAGGGGTCCTGCTGCTCGTCGTAGTCGACGAGGCCGACGAGCTGCTTGAGCTGCTGCAGGTCCAGGCCGGCCTGGCGCTCCTGCTCGGTGAGGTCGATGTGGCTGGCAGGCGTCATGGTCGTGTCAGTCATCCGATCACTGTGGGGCCTGTGGGCAGCGGTGTGCAACGGTGCGCCTCCTGGCTGGTCAGGGTGCGCATGGTGTTGCCCTGACAGGGGGTCAACCCGAACAATGTGACCATGCCCCGACAGACAGGGATCGACGATCTCGACGCCCGCCTCATCGCCCTGTTCACCGAGCAACCCCATGTCGGCGTGCTCGGCGCCTCCAGGACGCTGGGCGTCGCGCGGGGCACGGTGCAGGCTCGGCTCGACCGGCTCGAGGAACGCGGAGTCATCAC
>JAGNQK010000077.1:4430-10214 GCA_017989115.1 Dermatophilaceae bacterium
CTCGTCGCCGACGCGAGCTCGGGGCCGCCACACGTGCGGCGCAGGTCCATGTGGATGGCCGCGTGCGCCGCCCCCGTCTTCGACGAGTACGCCGCCACGAGCTTGTTCAGCTCCTTGCGCTGAGAGGCCAGCGCGCGGTGCGCAGAGACCACCGACGGGCCGGATGCCGTCGCTGCACCTCCCGCTGGCGCCCCACCTCGGCGGGTGGCCGACTTGGACTGGCGTGCCTGCCGCTCGTTGAGCAGGGTCGTCACCTGTTCGGGCTCCAGCAGGCCCGGGAGCCCGAGGTAGTCCTGCTCCTCCTGCGAGCCCACGGCCGCGTGCAGGCCGAACTGCTGGGCGTCGAAGAGCACGTGGTCGAAGTGCGCGTCGGACTCCAGCGCCTCGAACGAGCTGTCCTCGAGGTCGGCCTCGGTCTCGGTGCGGTTCGCCGCGGCGAGCAGGCCCTCCTCCTCCGCCCAGAGCGACGCCTCACCCTCGGCGGTGGTCTTGCGATCGAGGGCGTGGTCGCGCTCGACCTCCATGGCGGCTGCGTGGCTGAGGATCACCGGCACCGAGGGCAGGAACACCGAGGCCGTCTCACCCCGCTTGCGGGCCCGCACGAAGCGTCCGACGGCCTGCGCGAAGTACAGCGGCGTCGAGGTCGACGTGGCATAGACGCCCACGCACAGGCGCGGCACGTCGACACCTTCGGACACCATCCGCACGGCCACCATCCACCGTGAGGTGTCGGCCGCGAACTTCTCGATGCGGGTGCTCGCCCCGGCATCGTCGGAGAGCACCACGGTGGGCGCCACGCCGGTGATGCCCTGGAGCAGCTTGGCGTACGCGCGAGCGGCCGTCTGGTTCGACGCGATCACCAGCCCACCGGCATCCGGCACGTGGCGTCGCACCTCGCTCAGGCGCTTGTCTGCGGCAGCGAGCACCGAGGGCACCCACTCCCCCTTGGGGTCGAGCGCGGTGCGCCAGGCCTGCGCGGTGAGGTCCTTGGTGAGGGGTTCACCCAGGCGTGCCGAGACCTCGTCGCCGGCCTTGGTGCGCCACCGCATCGCGCCGCCGTAGGCGAGGAAGAGCACGGGCCGCACGACCCCGTCGCGCAACGCCTCCGCGTAGCCGTAGGTGTGGTCCGAGGCCGAGCGCAGGATGCCGTCCTCACCCATCTCGTAGCGCACGAACGGGATGGGGCTCGTGTCGGAACGAAACGGCGTGCCGGTCAGCGACAGGCGGCGGGTGGCTGGCTCGAAGGCCTCACGGATGCCGTCGCCCCACGACTTCGCGTCCCCGCCGTGGTGGATCTCGTCGAGGATCACCAGGGTCGGGGTGTCGATCGTGCGGCGGCGGTGCAACGCCGGGTTGGCGGCGACCTGCGCATAGGTGAGCGCGACACCGTGGTACTCGTGGGACTGCACCCCGCTGGAGTTGGAGAACGCGGGGTTGAGGTGGACGCCCACGCGCGCCGCGGCATCCGCCCACTGGGTCTTCAGGTGCTCGGTGGGGGCGACGACGGTGACCGCCCGGATGATGCCGCGGTCGAGCAGTTCGGTCGCGACCCGCAGGGCGTACGTGGTCTTGCCGGCGCCGGGGGTGGCGACGGCGAGGAAGTCGCGGCTCTCGCTGCGCAGGTAGCTGGCCAGCGCCTCTTCCTGCCAGGCGCGCAGCTTCGAAGCGGTTCCCCACGCCGCCCGCTCGGGGAAGGCGGGTGACAGGTGTCCGGCGGCAGAGGTACTCATGGGCGACGGCAACCCTAACCGCTCGACAGCCTCACCGCTGGCACCACCCCGCCCTTGCCGACATTCCCTGCGACAGGCCGGGCGACACGCCGTGTTCTGGTGGTCGAGGCGGCTTCTCGCAGGGAGGGAGAGGGCGGATGCCGCCTACTTGTCGCCGTCCTGGGGGGCGCGCAGACCGTCGTAGATCTCCTGGCAGGTCGGGCAGACCGGGAACTTCTTCGGGTCGCGCCCGGGCACCCAGACCTTGCCGCACAGGGCGGTGACCGGCTCGCCGGACAGGGCGCTCTCGAGGATCTTCTCCTTGCGCACGTAGTGCGAGAAGCGCTCGTGGTCACCGGGTTCGGCGACCTGGGGCACGGCCTCGGTGCGCTCGAGCACGGCGGTGCGGGTCGCTGGCTGCCCGGCCGGAGCGTTCGGGTCGTCAAGGGGCGGCATCGTCTCGCTCATGGCGCCGAGTGTATGCGCCCACCCGTCCGGAGTCGGGAGCTGAGGCGGCTGCCCGCCGGGCCATGTCACTGCCCCTACCCGCCCCACCCGTGGCGATACGAAACATTCAAAGATACTCTTAGCGCTCTAAGAGTGTTTTTAAGGAGGCTACGGTGGCAAAGCACGCCCTGCCCTACAGCGCCCCGACCGTGCTGGCAGCGGAGCTGCTCGGCCAGCAGGTCGCCAAGGGACGCCGCGAAAGAGGGTGGACGGTCGCCGAGTTGGCCGAGCGGGTCGGGGTACACCCCGTGACGATCACCAAGATCGAGAGGGGCGCCCCAACCGTGGCACTGGGCACGGCGTTGGAGGCCGCAGTCCTGTGCGGCGTCACCCTGTTCGGGCGCGACGAACCTTCCCTCGTGGCCGAGGTGCGTCACGGGCGCGAGACGTTGGCGTTGCTCCCCACGAGAGTCCGACCACGCGAGGAGCCGGTCCGTGACGACTTCTGAACCGCGCGAGGCATACGTCTGGATTTGGCTTCCGGGCGCGACGGATCCAGTCGTGGCAGGGCTGCTCGAGGCCCAGAGCAACGGCATCGTCACCTTCACCTACGGGCGTTCCTACCTCAACCGCAGCGACGCCATTGCGCTCTACCTCCCAGAGCTGCCCCTCCGCCCCGGCCGCATCGAGCCACTGCCCGGCCTGAGTCTGCCCTCCGCCATCCGTGATGCGGGGCCCGACTCCTGGGGTCAGCGGGTGATCCTGGCGCGTCGCACGGGACATCTGACGCGGCACTCCGACACCGGCGACCTCGGGCCGTTGACGTACCTGCTTGAGTCGGGATCAAACCGCATCGGCGCCTTGGACTTCCAGTCGCGCCCCGACGTCTACGTCCACCGCGGAGGTGAAGCGACGCTCGACCAGCTGGTGTCTGCTGCCCAAGCGCTGGACGCCGGCGAGGCACTCCCGGAGGAGCTCGGCGAGGCCTTGGTCCGGGGAACGTCGATCGGTGGGGCCCGACCCAAGGCGCTGATCAGCGACGGCAAACGACACCTCGTCGCGAAGTTCTCGTCCGCGAGCGACACATACCCCGTGGTGAAGGCGGAGGCCCTCGGGATGCTCTTGGCCAGGGCCGCCGGCGTTCGAGTTCCGAACGTCGACGTCACCCGGTCCCTCGGCAGGGACGTGCTGCTCGTTGAGCGCTTCGATCGCACGACGATGGCCGGCGAACGACGGCAGATGGTGTCGGTTCTCACCATCCTTGGCCTGGACGAGATGATGGGTCGATACGCGACCTACACCGACGTCGCCGATGTCGTGAGGGCACGGTTCAGCGACCCCGCCGGCACGCTCGCGGAACTGTTCCGCCGGATCGCGGTCAACATCTGCATCGGCAACACCGATGACCACGCCCGCAATCACGCGGCGTTCTGGGATGGCCACACCTTGGCGCTGACGCCGGCCTACGACCTCTGCCCGCAGCCACGATCGGGCCGTGAAGCGAATCAGGCAATGGCCTTCGGCCCCAACGGGCAACGTGCGGCGAGACTGACCCTGCTGCTGGAGTCAGCACCCACCTACCTCCTCAGCCAGCGCGCGGCCCGCAACATCCTCGACGAGGTCGTGAACGGCATCCGAAATTCCTACCGCGACTGTGCGGATCAGGCGCGCTTGACGACGGAGGAGGCCTCCCGGCTCATGGGCCGGCAGATCCTGAATCCGTACGCCATCGAGTAGCGGGGTCAGTTCAGCGACGGGTCGCGCGGGTACCAGGCGACCCAGCGCAACGGATCGCCCTGACGTCGCAGGACGCGCTGCCAGAGACCGGCCGGCTCGTCGGTGAAGACGTCGCCGCTCTCGCTGTCGACGACGAACCACGAACCGGTCCTGATCTCGTCCTCGAGCTGCCCCGGAGACCACCCGGCATACCCGGCGAAGATCCGCAGACCAGCGACCGCCGGCACGACGAGCGATGGCTGGGCGTCGAGGTCGACCAACGCCACCGAGCCGAACAACCGGCGAACGCCCGAGGGAGCGGGCGCGTCCCCGGGGACGACGGCCAGGCCGAGCGCCGAGTCGAGCTGCACGGGCCCGCCCTGGAAGACCTTGGCCGGAGAACTGGCGTGGGCCTCCCACCCGGGCAGCACCGCGTCGATGTCGGCGTCGACGGGCCGGTTGAGCACCAACCCCTGGGCGCCGTCGTCATCGTGATGGAGCACGAGGACGACGGAGCGTGCGAACACGCCCTCCTCGATCTGCGGGGTTGCGACGAGGAGCTTGCCCGTGGTGTCGCTCGTGCTCACCCGTCCATTCTGCCCCGGCCACCGGCCGGACGTCCGGACCCGTGACGGGAGTGCCCGCCACCGGAGTGCGAGGGGCGACCACCGGGACGGCCACCAGGGCGACCTGCGGGGCGTCCACCCGGACGACCACCGCCACGGCGACCACCGTTCTTGCCGCCTTCGAGGATCGGTCGCCACACGGCATCCGGCACCGGCACCCCGCTCGGTGCGCGACCACCCATGGCCTGGACCGTCGCGTCACCGGGGGCGACCTTGGCGGTCTTGGCCTCGGCGCCGGCACCCTCGATGATCCGGGTGACCATCTTGCGCTGGTGAGGCAGGGCGAGCATGACGACCGCGCCCTCCTCCCCAGCCCGGGCGGTGCGCCCGGCACGATGCAGGTAGTCCTTGTGGTCGGTCGGCGGGTCGACCTGGACGACCATGCCGACGTCGTCGACGTGGATGCCGCGCGCGGCGACATCGGTCGCGACGAGGACGTTCATCGAGCCGTCACGGAAGGCGCCCAGCACGCGGTTGCGCACGGCCTGCGACAGACCACCGTGCAGGGATGCCGCAAGCACGCCCCGCTCGCGCAGCTCGCCGGCGATGCGGTCGGAACCGAGCTGGGTGCGAGCGAAGACGATGACCCGCCCACCGCGACCGGCGAGCTCGGCCGTCATGGCCTTCTTGTCCTGGGGGTCGATGAGGAGCACGTGGTGGCTCATCGTCGTCACGGACGCCTGCGCGTCGTCGGTCGAGTGGGTGACCGGGTCGACGAGGTAGCGGTCGACGAGGGTGTCGATGCCCTTGTCGAGCGTGGCGGAGAAGAGCAGCCGCTGACCGCCCTGCGGGATGGTGTCGAGGATCGCCGTGACCTCGGGCAGGAAGCCCATGTCGGCCATGTGGTCGGCCTCGTCGAGCACCGCGATCTCCACCGCGCTGAGGTCGACAGCGCCACGCTCCATGAGGTCGGCGAGCCGGCCCGGGGTCGCGACGAGGATGTCCAGACCCTTGGCGAGCGCCTTGATCTGGGGCTCGTAGGACAGACCGCCGGCGACGAGCTTGTGGCGCAGACCGGTCACGTGGACGAACGGCTCGAGGGCGTCGCTGACCTGCATGGCCAGCTCACGGGTCGGGACGAGGATCAGCGAGCGCGGGCGCTTGCTCTGCGGCCGGCTGCCGTCGGCCAGGCGGGTGATCATCGACAGACCGAAGGCGAGCGTCTTGCCCGAGCCGGTGCGACCACGCCCGAGGACGTCGCGACCTGCGATGGCGTCGGGGATCGTCGCCTCCTGGATGGGGAACGGGTCGGCGATGCCGTCACGAGCGAGGCGCTCGACGAGCAC
>JAGNQK010000078.1:0-6022 GCA_017989115.1 Dermatophilaceae bacterium
GCCCGAGGTCGACCAGGCCCTCGGCGGTCAGGACGGCGTCGACGCCGCGGTCGTGGGGCTCGCGCGGTAGTGGTGCGTCGTCGACGGCGACGAGTTCGCCCGGGTGGAGCAGCACGACGGTCGGTGGGCGCGGGTCGCACCGGGTGAGGGCCCGGTCGTAGCACCCGCCGCCCTGGCCCATGCGCGTGCCCGAGTGGTCGACGGACAGGCCGGGCGCGAGGATCAGGTCGACGGCGGCGACCGACTCGCGCCCCAGCGGCTGCTCGCCGGGGTCGGCAGCGTCGTGCCAGTCGAGGTCGAGGTCGGGCAGGGTGATGGGCAGCAGGACCCGGATGCCGCGCTCCGCCAGCATCGCGTTGAGCCTCGCCGTGGGGGGCTCGCCGGGGATCGACGCGTACGACGTGACGACCGAGCCCGGGCCCAACCCCAGGGTGTCCACGAGAGCGCCCACGTGCCCGGCGAGGTCGTGGTCGTCGCGGGCGGTGTCGCGGGCGGCCGCGAGGTCGCGACGGCGCGCACGCAGGCTCGCCCGCCGTGCGGTCTTGACCGGATCACGTGCCATGGCAGGCATCGTAGGCTGAAGGGCATGACGACGCAGGGGTTGGAGGCCGCCACGGAGAAGATGCGTTCGGCCGGGGTTCCCGGGGTGGCGATCGACGTCTTCAGCCGGTTCCACGAGCTGTTGCGCTCGCAGGTGACCGGACTGATCCCCGAGGACACCATCAGCCCGCTGGAGCAGGTCACCCGTCTCGACGACGTCGTCGCGGGATCTGCCGGTGCGATCCGGGAGGGGCTGGCGCGCACGGTGATCATCAAGCTCAACGGTGGCCTCGGCACGGGCATGGGGATCCGTGGGCCCAAGTCGGCCCTGCCGGTGCGTGATGGCCTGACCTTCCTCGACATCATCGCCCGCCAGGTCCTGGCGCTGCGTCGACGCCACGGCGTCGACACCCCGCTGCTGCTGATGAACTCCTTCCGCACGCGCGAGCAGTCCCTGGAGATCCTCGAGCGCTACGACGACCTGCCCGTCGACGAGCTCCCGCTGGACTTCCTCCAGAGCATGGAGCCCAAGCTGCGCGCCGACGACCTCTCCCCGGTGGAGTGGCCGGACGATCCCGAGCTCGAGTGGTGCCCTCCCGGTCACGGCGACCTCTACGTGGCGCTCTACACGTCGGGCCTGCTCGACAGCCTGCGCCAGCGCGGCTACCGCTACGCCTTCCTGTCCAACGCCGACAACCTCGGCGCCACGTGCGAGGGTGCGGTTCCCGCGTGGATGGCGGCGAACGGCATCCCCTACGTCACCGAGGTCTGCCCGCGAACGCACAACGATCGCAAGGGTGGGCACCTCGCCGTCAGGCGCAGCGACGGACGACTCGTGCTGCGCGACAGCGCCGCGGTCGCGCCCGGCGAGGACCACTACTTCCAGGACACCGAGCGTCACCACTGGTTCCACGCGAACAACCTCTGGATCGACCTCGACGTCCTCGCGCGGCACCTCGGTGAGCGCGGCGGCATCCTCGGTCTGCCGATCATCGTCAACCGCAAGACCGTCGACCCGACCCGGCCGCAGAGCACCCCGGTCATCCAGATCGAGTCGTCGATGGGGGCGGCGGTCGAGCTCTTCGAGGGGTCGCGGGCGCTGGCCGTCGACCGCAGCCGGTTCCGCCCGGTCAAGACGACGAACGAGCTGCTGCTCATCCGCTCGGACCTGTACCGGCTCACCCCCGAGTGCGAGGTCGAGTCGACGATCACCCACCCGGAGCCGTTCATCGACCTCGGGCCGGCCTACCGGCACGTCGAGGGTTTCGAGCAGCGGTTCCCGCGCGGCGTCCCGTCGATCCGTGACTGCACGAGCCTGCGCGTGGAGGCCGACGCGACGTTCGGCGCCGACGTCGTGTGCACCGGTGACGTGCGGGTGACCGGGGGCGTGCGAGCGATCCCCGACGGGGCGCACCTCGAGGGGGACGTGTGATGCGCACGCTCGAGGAGCACCGGGCCGCCGTGCTCGCCCTGGTCTCGCCGCTACCCGCCACCCGGGTGCCCGTGGCGGCTGCGCTGGGGTTGGTGCTGGCCCAGGACGTCACGGCCCTGGTCGACCTGCCCGGGTTCGACAACTCGGCGATGGACGGCTACGCCGTGCGGGCCAGTGAGCTCGCCGGTGCGAGCAGCGAGAACCCGGTCGTCCTGCCCGTCAGCGGAGACATCGCCGCCGGCGACACGACCCGCCACGTCCTCGCGGCCGGCCACACGATGCGGATCATGACCGGTGCGCCGCTGCCCGAGGGCTGTGACGCCGTGGTGCCGGTCGAGCTCACCGACGGTGGGTCGGGGCAGGTCGCGCTGTTCCTCGAGCCGGATGCCGGGCGCCACGTCCGCCGCCGCGGTGAGGACATCACCGCCGGCTCGGTGGTGCTCCGCGCCGGCACCCGGCTCACCCCGGGGCACCTCGCGATCGCCGCGGCGGCCAACGTCGCGGAACTGCCCGTCCACCCGAGGCCGCGGGTCACCGTCGTGTCCACCGGCGACGAGCTCGTAGCCCCCGGATCCACCCTCGCGCACGGGCAGATCGTCGACTCCAACCACGTCATGCTCCGGGCCCTGGTCGAGGCGGCCGGGGCCGAGGTCGCGGCCGGGGTCCACCTGCGCGACGAGGTGGAGGCCGTGCGCGCCCTCGTCGACGCCCCTCCCGGCTCGCCCGACCTCGTCATCACGAGCGGCGGGGTGTCGATGGGCGTGTACGACACGGTCAAGGAGGTGCTGTCCGCCGACGGTGGCGTCGAGTTCGTCAAGGTCGCGATGCGCCCGGGGATGCCGCAGGGCAGCGGGCTGCTCGGTGCGCACCGCACCCCGGTCATCACCCTGCCCGGCAACCCGGTCAGCTCCTTCGCCTCCTTCCACGTGTTCGTCCTGCCGGTACTGCGCCGCCTCGCCGGGCTCGACCCCGACGACGACGGCTCCTTCGAGGCCGAGGCCTCCGTCGGGTGGCCGACGGTCGCCGGCAAGGTCGAGCTCACGCGCGTGACGGAGCGGGCCGGGCGGATCTCGCCGTCGGGCGGGCAGGGGTCGCACGTGCTCGGTGCCCTCGCCGCGGCGACGGCGCTCGCCGTGGTGCCGGCCGACGTCGAGCACGTGGCTGCGGGGAGTGTCGTGCGGTGCCTGCCGCTGCTGGGGCAGGATCGCCCGCGTGACTGACTCCACCAGCAAGGCCCGCACCACGTCGGGGCTCACCCACGTCCGGGCCGACGGCACGGCCCACATGGTCGACATCTCCGCCAAGGAGGTCACCGCCCGGCGCGCCGCGGCATCCGGCATGGTCCTGCTGTCGGCAGCGGCCGTCGCGGCGCTGCGCGGTGGCGCGGTCCCCAAGGGGGACGCGCTCGGCGTGGCCCGGGTCGCGGGCATCCAGGCCGTCAAGCGCACCCCCGACCTCATCCCGCTCGCGCACCCCGTCGTGGTGCACGCCGTCGAGGTCGACCTCGACGTCGTCGACGAGGGGGTGCGGATCAGCGCCGTCGTCCGCACCGCCGACCGCACGGGTATCGAGATGGAGGCCCTGACCGCGGTCAGCGTCGCGGCGCTCGCGCTCGTCGACATGGTCAAGGCGGTCGACAAGCACGCCCGCATCACCGACATCCGGGTCACGGCGAAGTCCGGCGGACGGTCCGGCGACTGGAAGGAGCCCGACGTCCTGGATGCCGTCACGACCGGTTCGAGGTCGGCGCGCCACGGGCCGCGCCCGCCGACCCCGTCGCTCGCCGGGGCGCGCGCGGTGGTCATCACGTGTTCGACCCGCGCCGCCGCCGGGGTCTACCCCGACCGCGGTGGTGCCGTGCTCGTCGAGACCCTGCGCGCGTGGGGTGCCGAGGTGCCCGACGCGCTCGTCGTGCCCGACGGCCCGTCGGTGGGGCGCGCGCTGGCCTCGGCCCTCGCCACCTCGCCCGACCTGCTCGTCACCACCGGCGGCACCGGGTTGACCCCCACCGACGGCACCCCCGAGGCGACGCGGCCCCTGCTCGACTACGAGGTCCCGGGGCTGGCCGAGGCGATCCGGGCCCGGGGGGTGGCCAAGGGGGTGCCGACTGCGGTGCTCTCACGGGGTCTGACGGGTGTCGCCGGGCACACGCTCGTCATCAACCTGCCCGGCTCCAGCGGCGGGGTCCGCGACGCCCTGGGTGTGCTCGCGGAGGTGCTGCCGCACACGCTGAGCCAGGTGCGCGGCGGCGACCACTGATGTGGGATGCCGTTCGCCGGGGGGCTGCTCGGCTCGCCGGTGCGGGGTCCGGGTCCGCCGGCGGCGCCGGTGGTGAAGGGTCGGCGCAGCGTCGGGACGGTGACTCCGGCGCCGGCATCGAGTGGCCGTTGCGGCTGACCGGGCGCACGCCGCTCGGCACCGACATCGTGCTGCGGCCGCTGACCGTCGCGGACGAAGCGGTGTTCCACTCGGTGCGCCGGGCCAACGCCGCCTGGCTCGGGCCCTGGGATGCCACCTCGCCGGACCCGGCGGCGCCCCTGCGCGGGTTCGCCGAGCTGGTGGCGCACTACGACGCGGAGGCCCGCGCCGGCAGGTCGATGCCGCTCGTCGTCGAGGCGGAAGGTCGCCTCGTCGGGCAGTTGTCGATCGGCGGCATCATGCTCGGGTCGTTCCGCTCCTGCCTCGTCGGGTACTGGGTGAGCCGCTCGGTCGCCGGGCGGATGGTCATCCCCACGGCGCTCGCGGTCGCCGGCGACCACGCGATCGACGCGCTGGGGCTGCATCGGATCGAGGTCAACATCCGCCCCGATAACACCGCGAGCCTGGCCGTCGTGCGCAAGCTGGGCTTTCGGGACGAGGGGCTGCGGCTGAACTACCTGCACATCGACGGGGCATGGCGAGACCACCGTTCGTTCGCGCTGACGACCGAGGACCTCGACGGTGAGACGCTCAGGGACCGGCTCACCCGGCTGACCTCCGAGGCCTGATCCCAGAAGTCACAGCAGTCACTTGTGCGACACACCGACAGGGGTCCGGCGTCGAGTGGGGGAGCACGCCTACCGTTCTAGTCGTGCAGTCCCCGTCGAGCCTGATCTTCGTCCTCCTCCTCGGGGTGTGGGCTGCCTATTTCGTGAACTACCTGGTCCGCCGCCGCGACCACCTGTCGACCGCCCGCTCGGTCGACCAGTTCAGTTCGGCCATGCGGGTGCTCGACCGGCGTGACTCCGCTGCGCCCTCGACCCCGGTCGCGGCCGAGCCGGCCGGACCTCGCGCGTACGCAGTGCACCCCGCCCGATCTGCCTCCGCCGGCTCGCCCGTCGTCACCGAGCGGGTGGCTCCCGGGGCGGCGTCCCGTCCGGTGCGCTCGGTGCGCCCGCAGATCAGCCCGAGCCGCCGCGTCCGTGGCATCACCCTGCTGGCCGTTGCCGCAGCCTTGCTCATCAGCCTGCCGCTCGCCCTGTTCTCGGTCCTCGCCGCGTGGGCCCCGCTCGTCCCGCTCGCCGCCCTCGGGGCGTCCGTGGCGTGGGTGCGCTCCGGTGTCCGTGCGCAGGCGTCGCTGACCCGGGCCCACCGCCGTCGCCAGGCCGAGCTCGCCCGACTGCGCACCACCGCGCCGGTCACCGTCCCGGCAGCCAGCCGCGGCGCAACCGCCACCCGCCCGGCACCGACAGCCACCACGGCGACCGCAGCCGACGTCGCGACCGGTGCCACGGCATCCGCGCCCGTCGAGCCCGCAGTGCCAGCCGTCGTCGCGTCGGTCGAGGCCCCGGCCGTCGAGCCGGCCGCCGTCGTGGCCCCTGTCGCCGCCGCCCCGCTGGCCACTCAGCCTGCCGCCGAGGTCATGGTGCCGATCCTCGACGAGGACGACATGCCGCTGACCTGGGACCCCGTGCCGGTGCCGCGCCCCACCTACACGATGAAGGCCATGGCGCCGCGGGCCGAGGTCGAGCCGGCCGAGGTCACCCCGACCCCCGCTCCCGTCGAGCGCCAGTCGGAGTCCGAGAGCCCGGTCTACGACGGCCGCCGCGCAGCCGGCGCCTGACCGACTCG
>JAGNQK010000078.1:6122-10189 GCA_017989115.1 Dermatophilaceae bacterium
GGGAAGAGCTGGGTCACCCAGCGCCAGATGGTGGCGCCGTCGTAGAGGAAGAAGAACAGGGCGAACAGCCCGAGGAAGAAGCCGGCGAGGATGTGCGTGGCGGTGAGCCCGGCGGAGGTCGCCGTGTCGGCGAGGTTCTGCGAGTTCAGCCACTCGCGGGCCCTGTCGATGTAGCCCTCGAGCTGGGTGTCGGTGATGCCGAACGTGCTGTTGAGCCAGCGGCGGACCTGGTCGATGCCGTCGGTGACCTTCGTCGTCATGTCGTCGAGCTGGCTGGTCAGCTGCGACCCGACGAAGGACAGCAGGCCGAACACGAACACGAGGGTGCCGACCACCGTCAGACCTGCGGCGGCCCCGCGGGGCATGAAGCGGGACAGCCACTGGAAGGCCGGCTGCAGCAGGGCCGCGAGGAGCAGGGCCATCAGCAGGGGGATGACGATCTCGGACAGCAGGCTGATCAGGTAGAGCACGGCCACGAGGGCGGCGGCGATGACCAGGCCGCGCCACGCCCACTCACTGGCCTTGCGCACCCCTGACGGCACCGACCAGTCGGCGTCGACGGTTGCGGGGACCAGGAGTACGGGGGTGGATGCCGGTGGGTTGGCTGGGCGGGGGTCGCCGGGGGTGGCCCCGACCTCGGTCGAAGCGGGACGGCGAAAGCGCATGGCGCGATGCTACGTCGCCCAGCGGTTTCGACGTCCCGAGTCAGCGGTGTTATCGTTGCGTCGCTCTCGGGGCTGTGGCGCAGTTGGTAGCGCGTCTCGTTCGCAATGAGAAGGCCAGGGGTTCGAATCCCCTCAGCTCCACCGACAGCAGAAGGACCCAGCATGCTTTTTGCTGGGTCCGTCTGCTTTGCGTTGTTGACGGGGGTTTCGTCGGGCGTCTGCCTGCTCACAGGCTGCGCGTCACGCGGTGGCCGGTCTGTACGATTGACCTGTGGCTGAGGCACGCGCGGTGGAACTGACCTGCGTGGAGCAGGCCGCGAGGGTTGACGAATCCCTGACCCGGCTGACGTTCCTCGAGGCACCTCCACGGTTTCTCTTCTTCACCGGCAAGGGTGGCGTCGGAAAGACGTCCTTGGCCTGCGCGAGCGCCGTGCGGCTCACGACCCGAGGCGCGCGGGTCCTGCTCGTGAGCACCGACCCGGCATCCAACATCGGACAGGTCTTCGGTCTCCCGGTCGGCAACACGCGCACGCCGATCCCAGACGTCCCCGGCCTGTCTGCTCTGGAGATCGATCCGCAACAGGCTGCCGATGCCTACCGGGCCCGGATCATCGACCCCGTGCGCACCCAGCTGCCTCCCGACGAGGTGGACGCCATGACCGAACAGCTGTCGGGTGCGTGCACCACCGAGATCGCGTCCTTCAGCGAGTTCACCTCCCTCCTCGCGAACCCGGACGTGACCGCTGGCTACGACCACGTCCTGTTCGACACCGCCCCCACCGGCCACACGATCCGGCTCCTTCAGCTGCCCGGCGAGTGGACCACCTACCTCTCCGACGGCAAGGGCGACGTCTCGTGCCTCGGCCCGGTCGCGGGCCTGGACCGGTTCCGACACGACTACCGCGGAGCCCTGGACGCCCTGACCGACCCCACCCGCACCCGTCTGGTCATCGTCAGTCGCCCCCAGCGGTCCGCTCTCGACGAGGCCTCCCGCACCTACGCCGAGCTGCTTCGGGTCGGGATGAGCGACGCCCACCTCGTCCTCAACGGTGGCATGCCCCCCGTGGACGCCACTGACCCGCTCGCGTGTGCCGTCAGGGCCCGGGAAGCGGCTGCACTCACGGGGATGCCAGCCAACCTGCGACCTCTCCCACAGACCACGACCCCCCTGATGCCGTTCAACACCGTCGGTGTGGCGGCACTGAAGGCGCTGCTGGAACCGTCCCACGCACCGCTTCCGGACACCGCCGACGACCACCACCCACCCGTGCCTCCCGAGGGATTCGTCGACCTGCGCTCCCTCATCGACGGCCTCGAGGCAGCCGGGCCGGCGCTGGTCATGTGCATGGGCAAGGGCGGCGTCGGCAAGACGACCATCGCCGCCGCCATCGCGCTCGAGCTGGCGCACCGGGGCAATGACGTGCTGCTGACGACGACCGATCCGGCGGCCCACCTGACCGACACCCTCGACGGCGAGCACGAGAACCTCACGGTCTCCCGCATCGACCCCGCACACGCCATCTCCGAGTACCGGGAACGGGTCATGGCAGGCAAGGGCGCCTCGCTGGACGACGCCGGCAGGGCCGCGCTCGCCGAGGACCTGAAGTCGCCCTGCACCGACGAGGTCGCCGTCTTCCAGCAGTTCTCGCACGTGGTGTTCCAGTCCCGCAGGAGGTTCGTCGTCCTCGACACCGCGCCCACCGGGCACACCCTGTTGTTGCTCGATGCGACCGGCTCCTACCACCGCGAGATCGCTCGGCAGATGAGCGACGGGACGCGGTACACCACTCCACTGATGCGCCTCCAGGACCCCGCCCAGACCAAGGTTCTCCTCATCACCCTGCCCGAGACGACCCCGGTCCAGGAGGCCGAGGAGCTGCAAGGCGATCTCGCGAGAGCTGGGATCACCCCGTACGCCTGGGTGGTGAACAACAGCCTCGTGGCGGCCGCGCCCACGTCACCCTTCCTGCAGGCGCGAGCCCGGGCCGAGCGGCCGTCCCTGAATCGGGTTGCCGGGCTCTGTGCCCGGGTGGGGATCGTGCCGATGCTCACCCGCGAGCCGGTCGGGGCTGCTTCCCTGACTGCTCTCGCGTCCGCTTCTGTGCCGGGCCCGTGGTCACCCGAGTCGGGCGGACCCGGGCCGCGGCGACAGTGACAGGCTCGTTCGCATGAGCTCGAGCCCACCCGGCGCGCGCCCCCGTTCGGTGACGATCGTCGCTGTGCTGGCGGCCTTGCTGGCGCTGGCCGACATCGTGTCCGGGGTCGTCGTGGTGCTCGGGGCACCCAGCGCGGACCCTCTCGGAGGGATGACCCAGGAACAGAGCGTCCTGACCCTGCGCGTGGTCGGGGGCTGGTTCATCGCGCTCGGGGTGGCGCAGGCGGTCATCGCCTGGCTCATCACACGGCGGTCGACCGCGGCCCGGCTGGCGCTGAGCGTGCTGCTCGTGCTCCGGCTGGCGCAGTCGTGGTTCCTCGTCTCCCAGCTCGGAACCGAGGCCATCCAGGGATTCTGGGGGCTGGCGCTGGCGGTGCTGCTCGTCTACCTGCTGTGGAACTCGGCAGCCTCTCGGTGGTTCGACGGCGGTAGAGCACGCACCCTGGCCGACTCCCTCGACGACGACCCCGGCACCTCAGCGCCATCAGGTGCCCGGGTGCTCGACTTCATCTCCCGCCTCGCCGTGCTGGGGGCGACCATCGCCCTCATGCCGGGTGTCGCGGCATCCTCATCGTTCTCCCTCCTCGCCGCCGTGGTCATGATCGCGCTCGTCGGGTGGGTGCTGCAGCCGGTGTTCCTGCGGATCGCCCTGGTCTTCGGGTGGTTCGGCGCGGTGCTGCTCGCCCTGTTCGCCAACGCCCTCGTCATCGGGCTCGGGCTCTACCTCACGCCGGGCATCACGGTGGCGAGCCCGCTCAGTGCGTTCTTCGCCGCGTGGGTCTATGCGTTCGTCATCACGCTGCTCACCTGGGCGTTCAGCATCAACGGGCGTGACTACCTCACGGTGCACGCTGTGCGGATGGCGTCGCGCGGGGCACGGCCAGAGCCCTCCGACGTGCCGGGCGTCGTCTTCATCCAGCTCGACGGTGTGCCGGCGCCGCTGCTGGAGAACGAGATCCGCGCGGGCAACATCCCCACGATCAGCCGGTGGGTGCGCTCGGGCAGCCACACGTGGACCGAGTGGACCGCCCGCGTCCCCTCGACGACCCCGGTGAGCCAGGCCGGCCTGCTGCACGGTCACAACGACGGCATCCCCGCCTTCCGGTGGTTCGACCGCGATCTCGGGCGCCTCCTCGTCGCCAACCGCCCGGCGGATGCCGCGGTGATCGAGGCGCGCATCAGCGACGGTCGCGGGTTGCTCGCCGACGACGGCGTGAGCATCTCCAACCTGTTCTCCGGCGACGCCC
>JAGNQK010000079.1 GCA_017989115.1 Dermatophilaceae bacterium
GGCCACCCGGCATCCCGTAGTGCCCCGGCCGTCGCGATGAACCGCTGGCGCACCCCGTAGGCCGCATGTGGTGCCTGCCGCGCCCACGCCTCGTCGAGCTCGGTCAGCAGCCGGTGGATCCGTTCGCCCGGCACGTTGCGGTGGATGAGCGCCTTGGGGAGCCGTTCGGCGACGATTCCGGGTCGCTCCAGGTCACGCAGGCGCAGGCTGATCGTGAGGCTCACCGGTCCGGATGCCGTGAGCGCCACCCACGCCGCGACCCGCCCGAGCTCGTCGCACGTGCCGTCGACGAGCAGGCCGTCGGGGGCGAGTCTGGATGCCGTGGCGTCCCACGCTGCGGCGACCTCACCTTCGTCGTACTGCCGCAACACGTTGAACGCCCGCACGATGACCGGCCGGCGACCCTGCGGCAGGGGAACCTCGAAGCCGCCGACGGCGAACCGCAGACCGGGGCGCTCGAGGGGGCGGGCGGCGGCCACCCTCGAGGGATCGATCTCGATGCCGACGACCTCGACGTCCGGGCGAACCGCGCTCAGCCGGTCGTGGAGTTCCACCGCGGTGACGGGGGAGGCTCCGTAGCCGAGGTCGACGACGACCGGCGGGCCCGGGTGGGCGCGCAGCCGCCACCCCTGCGGACCGGCGAGCCAGCGGTCACAGCGCCGCAACCGGTTGGGGTTGGTCGTGCCCCGGGTGATCACCCCGTGTGGCCGCTGCCGTGTCACCGGGTCAGCGTACGTCCGGCAGTTCGGTGGCTCGAGCCGCCAACCTGCCGGACGTAGGCTGAGACGGTGCTGGACTGGTGGGTTCGACGGAGCCGTGACGGGCGAGTGAGCCTGTCGATGCTGGCCCTGGTCGTCTCGCTGAGCGGCGCACTGGTGCTCGGACTCACCTCGTGGGTGCCGCGTGTCATGGCTCGCGACATCGGGATCGTCGACGTCGAACCGGGGCTTCTCGAGGTCGCGCAGGGGGCGCGCGGGGTGCAGTCGCTCGGGGCCGGGTTGTCGGTGTCCCTCTTCACGTCGGGGTTCCGGCTCGCCCGCGGAAGCGAGGTGCTCGCGGACACGGTGACGCGCGGTGCCCCGGTGTCGGCGATGTTCGGGTCGGTGACCGAGGGAGGGGAGCATCCGCGCGAGACGGTGAGTGGGGTCCTGTCCACCGTGCGCATCGACGCGGTGCGCCGGGTCGGCGACGTGGTCGAGTACCTGGGCGTGGTGCGCGACTCCTCGACGAGCAGACCGCTGCGGATCAAGTTCGAGCCGACCGACGGGTCGATCCGCATGGACGTCCTCGTGCCGGCGGTCGATGCCCTGGCGATCCACCTCGACTGGCGGCCGGCGACGACCGGCATCGCCCCTGCCCTGCCCGAGCGCAACCTGCGCGAGCGGGCGTACTGGGTCGATCCGACCGTCATCGCCCAACCCGCGTTCACCTGGGTGCTCGGCACCGACGTGTCGATCGGTCCGGTCCAGGTGCCTCGTGCCGTCGATCTTCGCCAGGACGGGCGCATCGCGGTGCACGTCTGGGCCCCCCGGGCGGTGGTGACCGTCACGGACACCCCGCGGATGCCGTGACACACTCGGTGGTCATGAGCACGCACCCACGGCAGCGCCGCCTGCACCGCATCGCGATGGTGACCGTGCACACCTCTCCGCTCGCCCAGCCCGGAGAGGGGGATGCCGGCGGCATGAACGTCTACGTGCTCGAGGTGGCCCGGCAGCTGGCCCGGCGTGACATCGCCGTGGACCTGTTCACCCGGACGACGTGTGCGGCCCAGTCCCCCGTGGTCGAGGTGGAGCCCGGGGTCGTCGTGCGCCACCTCGCGGCCGGGCCGTACGAGGGTCTGTCCAAGGAGGACCTGCCTGGTCAGCTGTGCGCCTTCGCGGCCGGCATGATGCGCGTCGCCGCCCACGCCCCGCCGGGGTACTACGACCTCGTGCACTCGCACTACTGGCTCTCGGGGCAGGTCGGGTGGCTGGCCGCCGATCGGTGGGGCGTTCCCCTGGTCCACACCATGCACACGATGGCGCGGGTGAAGAACCTGCACCTCGCGGACGGTGACGAGCCCGAACCGCGCGGCCGTGAGATCGGTGAGGCGCAGGTCGTCGAGGCTGCTGACCGGCTCGTCGCGAACACCCCGCGAGAGGCGGCCGAGCTCGTCGAGCTGTACGGTGCGGATCCTGCCCGCGTCGCCGTGGCCGAGCCGGGTGTCGACCTCACCGTGTTCAGCCCCGGCTCCAAGGCCGAGGCGCGAGCGCGCGTCGGGATTCCTGCGGATGCCGTGCTCCTCCTCTTCGTCGGGCGGATCCAGCCGCTCAAGGCGCCCGACGTCCTCGTGCGCGCCGCCGCCGAGCTGGTGCGGCGCCGGCCCGACCTGCGGTCCAGTCTCGTCGTCGGCATCCTCGGCGGGGCCAGCGGTACAGGGGTGCGCAACCCCATGGGCTTGACCGAGCTGGCCCAGCAGCTCGGCATCGCCGACCTCGTCCGCTTCGTGCCACCCGTCGACCGGTCGACCCTGGCGCAGTGGTACCGCGCCGCGGACCTCGTGGCGGTGCCCTCGCACAGCGAGTCCTTCGGGCTGGTCGCGGTGGAGGCCCAGGCGTGCGGCACACCCGTCGTGGCCGCCAACGTCGGCGGCCTGCCCACGGCCGTCGGTCCTGCGGGGGTCCTCGTCGACGGGCACGACACGGCCGACTGGGCGACCGCCCTCGAGGCGGTGCTCCGCGACCCCCGCGGTGCTGCGGCGCTGGCCCGCACCAGCGTCGAACACGCGGCCGGGTTCTCGTGGGCGCGAACGGCAGGGCGCCTGGCGGAGGTCTACGCCGACGCGATGGACCACCCGCGAGAGGTGCCGATCCACGATGCCGAGCTGCTCACCGGCATCCCCACGGCGGTGATCCCGTGACGGGCAGGGACGAGATGCGGGCCACGATCGAGGCGTTCCTCGCGGCATCCGGTCTGGAGTGGGAACCCGGAGCCCGCGACGACGAGTACGTCGTCGCGCTGCCTGGCGAGAAGAAGCTGAAGACGATCACCTCGCTCGTCGTCTCGGACACGGCACTGTCGGTGTCGGCGTTCGTCATCCGCAACCCCGACGAGAACCACGCCGAGGTCTACCGCTTCCTCCTGCGCCGCAACCTGCGGCTGCCGGGGCTGGCCTACTCGGTCGACAAGGCGGGCGACGTGTTCGTCACCGGCCGGATGCCGGCTGCCGGCGTCGACGTCGACTCCCTCGACCAGCTGCTCGGAGTGGTGCTGACCGCGTGCGACGAGCCGTTCAACGAGCTGCTCGTCATGGGCTTCCTGTCCTCCATGCGCAAGGAGTGGGAGTGGCGGGTCTCGCGCGGTGAGAGCCTGCGCAACCTCGAGGCCTTCCGCGGCATCCTCGCCAGGCCGGGCGACCCCGATCCGGGATCCGCGCCCACCTGACCCTGACGGCCGCGGGTGGCTAGGCTGGCGACATGACCGAACACACGCTCATCCTCCTGCGCCACGGCGAGTCCGACTGGAACCAGAAGAACCTGTTCACCGGGTGGGTCGACGTCGACCTCACCGACAAGGGGCGCGCCGAGGCCACTCGCGGTGGTCACCTGATGAAGGATGCCGGGATCCTGCCTGACGTCGTGCACACCTCGGTGCAGCGTCGCGCGATCACGACGGCCAACCTCGCGCTCGACGCCGCTGACCGGCACTGGATCCCGGTGCGCCGCAGCTGGCGCCTCAACGAGCGGCACTACGGCGCGCTGCAGGGGCTGGACAAGGCGGCGACGCGCGAGAAGTACGGCGACGAGCAGTTCATGCTCTGGCGTCGCAGCTTCGACACCCCGCCGCCGCCCATCGAGGTCGGCAGCGAGTTCGACCAGACGAACGACCCGCGCTACGCCGGCATCAAGGTGCCGCTGACCGAGTGCCTCAAGGACGTCATCCCGCGGATGATGCCGTACTGGGAGAACGAGATCCGCAGCGACCTCGCTGAAGGCAGGACGGTGCTCGTCACCGCCCACGGCAACTCGCTGCGCGCCCTGGTCAAGCACCTCGACGGCATCAGCGACGACGACATCGCCGGCCTGAACATCCCGACCGGGATGCCGCTCGTCTACCGCCTCGGCGATGACTTCATGCCGACCGGCCCGGGCGAGTACCTCGACCCCGAGGCGGCAGCGGCGGCAGCAGCAGCGGTGGCCAACCAGGGTCGCTGAGCTCAGCCGTCCATCGGGTGTCGCCCGCTGTCCGGCACGCCGTCGAAGAGCACCCGCCCGTCGCCGTCCTTGGTGACGAGGCGGTACTCGGCCGCGGCGGCCCCGTTCACGACGGGGACGATGACAGCGTCCTGACCGCGCGTCGGAACCACCTTGGACACCGGGTAGCCGTCGGGGCTGGTGGAGATGAGCTGCACCTGGGCGGCGCCTGGTGCCGCGACGAGGAAGCGCGCCACCCCGACCCGCTCGTCGGAGGCCCACACGACGAGCGGGTCGCGCGCGCTGTCGCGCGAGAGCACGAGGGCCGGCTCGAGTGCCCAGGTGAACCCGTCGCCGGTGTACGCCGTGGTGCGGAACACCCCGCCCTCAGGCGTGGTGGTGAGCAGCGAGACCAGGCGAGCCGGCACGGCATCCGGCGGTGGTGGCCACTCGAAGAGCCCGCGGGGAATCTCCGCGTCCACGAACACCGTGGTCGTGAGGTCGCCCGCGGGGATGCCCGTGATCGCGCTGATGCACCGGTGCGCCCACCCCGGTGACGTGGTCGGAGCAGGGCCCTCGGAGATGGCCGTGTGGATCTCGGTGAAGGACTCGGGCGGCCCCTCCCACGAACCCACGCGCAGGCGCGTCGCCAGCGGGAGATCGGTGGCCAGGTTCAGGGTGGCGACGCCGCCATCCAGGGGCAGCGGACCCCAGTCGCGCTCGATGGTGCCGTCGGCGCGGGGTCGAAGTGCCTGCGACAGCGACGCGGACTGCACCGTGGGGCGGGCCAGCACCACCAGGGGCGCCTGCGCCGGGCCCTCCGGGTCGGGCTGCAGCACGACGGCGACGACGTCCCCGTCCTCGCCGGAGGTGACGATGCCGCTGGTGACCAGAGTTCGCGGTGTCAGGCGGGCCGGGTCAAGACCGCGAGGCCCCTGGTACACGCTGATGAAGGGTTCGGAGTACGTCACGCCCGGCTCCGGGGGATCGGCGCCGTCGACGTCGTTGCCTTGGGAGTTGTGGGCGAGGATCAGCACGGCTCGTTGGGTGCCGATGTCACCGGCCCACAGCAACCGGTTTCGTGGGTCGCCCGACCGCAGGGCCAGCGCGATGACCGCGGCGTCGTCGGCCAGAGGGCCACGGGGTGTCCACTGCGTCGCAGAAGCCCACCGAGGGTCCTCAGGGGCCAGGCGGGCCGTGGTGGTCGTGGACATCGAGGGAGCGTCGGCGCTGCCGCGGCGCACCAGAGCGGCGCCGGCGGCAGTGAGGGCGAGGGTGGTGGCACCTGCGGTGAGGAGGGTGCGTCGTCGGATGCCGGTCGTGCGGGTGGCGACGAGGGCGGCGGGGTCTGGTGGGTCGTGGGTGTCGCGCAGGAGGTGGTCGATGGCGGTGCTGACGTCGCGTTCACGACGCCACGGGGAGGGGTCGCGACCATCGGCGAGGTGTGCGGCGTCGTGGGCTGCGGTGAGCCGCGCGTCGAGGGATGCCGCGTGGTCGGTGAGGGTGGCGGGGTCGGTGTCGCGGGTGGCTCGGCCGCGGGTGGGGGCCTGTTGAAGGAGGTGGGAGACGGCGTCGGGGTCGAGGTCCCACACGTGGCGGGTGGCCAGGAGGGCGCGCTCGATCGGTGGTGCGGAGCGGATGGCGTCTATGAGGGCGGTGGTGACGGGGTCGTCGGTGTCTGAGTCGGTGGTGTCTGCGTCGTCGGTGGTACCTGCGTCGCGCACCGCCTCGTGGGACACATCCGACCTCGTGGTCGGACCCGTCCCGGGGGAGGAGGTGGGGGTGGGGGTGCCAGCGGTGGTGAGGGCTGCGTGCAGGACGGCGGCGCGGGCCTGCTCGCCGGGGCGGCCGGCATCCACGACGTCGTTCCAGGTGCGGTTGAGCCGGGCCAGTGCGTCGGCGGTGACATTGCTGGCGCGCTCGGTGTCGAGGAGGGCCAGGTGCGCGACGGAGCAGAGTTCGGGCCAGCGGGCGGCCACGAACTCCGCGAAGTCACCTTGAGCGCTCAGAGGCGTGGCAGGACCCGGTCGGTGTGCTCGCCGGCCTCGAAGATCTTCGACGCCGGGCCCACGATGAGGGGGTCGGGCTGGCCGACGATGGCGGCGTCCTTCTGCGCGTAGTCGACCCGGTTGAGCAGCACCCGGAAGGCTTCGAGGCGGGCGCGCTTCTTGTCGTTGCTCTTGATGACCGTCCACGGCGCGTCACCGGTGTCGGTATAGAAGAACATCGCCTCCTTCGCCTCGGTGTAGGCGTCCCACTTGTCGCGGCTCGCGAGGTCGGTGGGGGAGAGCTTCCACTGGCGCACCGGGTCGTTCTGGCGGGAGGCGAACCGGGCGGCCTGCTCCTCACGGCTGACGGAGAACCACAGCTTGACCAGCGTGATCCCGGAGTTGACGAGCATGCGCTCGAGGTCGGGCACCTCACGCATGAACTCGAGGTACTGGGTGGGGGTGCAGTAGCCCATGACGCGCTCGACCCCGGCCCGGTTGTACCAGGAGCGGTCCATGAACACGATCTCGCCGCCGCTCGGCAGGTGCTGGACGTAGCGCTGGAAGTACCACTGGGTCTGCTCGATCTCGGTGGGCTTCTCGAGGGCGACCACCCGTGCACCGCGGGGGTTCAGGTGCTCCATGAACCGCTTGATCGCGCCGCCCTTGCCCGCGGCGTCGCGACCCTCGCAGATGACGAGGACCTTGGCGCCGGTCTCCTTGGCGTGCAGCTGGAGCTTGAGCATCTCGATCTGGAGCTTGCGCTTGGTGCGCTCGTACTCGTCGCGGGGCAGCTTCTTGTCGTACGGGTACCCCTGCTGCCAGGTCTTGCCGACCTTGACGTCGATCTCGACGCCGTCGGCCTCCTCGAGATCGTGAAGCTCCTCGATCTCCTCGGCGTAGTCCTCGGTCACCGACAGTCGCGTGTCATCGTTCACGACCTTGAGACTAGCCAAATCGCGCGGTGTCCGCGCGGCGGTTCGGTGTGCGCTCAGGCACCTACGGTGGCGCCGTCCTCGGCGTCCTCGTGACTGCCCTCGCTGGCGGGGTCGAACTCGCCCGTGACCAGCCAGATGACCCGGTGGCCAACGCTCACCGCATGGTCGGCGAAGCGCTCGTAGTAGCGACCCACCAGGGTGATGTCGATCGCCGCCTCCGTGCCGTGTCGCCAGCTCGGGTCGGTGACCCGGGCGAAGAGCTCGCGGTGCAGGTCATCCATCGCGTCGTCGTCGCGTTCGATCTGCTGGGCCGCCTCGAGGTCGCGCGCCGCGATGACCGAGCCGGCCTTCTCGACGATGCGTTCGGCGACGTGCCCCATCTGCAGGATGGTCGAGCGCAGCTCGGCAGGGACGGCGGACGCCGGGTAGCGCAGGCGGGCGACCTTGGCCACGTGGCGCGCGAGGTCACCCATCCGCTCGAGGTCGCTGCTCATCCGCATGCTGGTGACGATGACCCGCAGATCCGTCGCGACCGGCTGCTGGCGGGCGAGCAGGTCGAAGGAGAGCAGGTCGAGGTCAGCGCGCAGGGCATCGATCTCGGCGTCAGCGGCGATGACGGAGTCGGCGAGGTGGATGTCGGCGTCGAGCAGCGCGGTCGTCGCGCGGTTCATCGCGGAGGAGGCGAGGTGCGTCATCTCGACGAGCGTCTCGGCGACCCGGTCGAGTTCCTCGTGGAAGGCCTTGCGCATCAGGGGTGATTCCTTCGGGTGGCGTGGGACGGGTGCCGTGCCGGTGACAGCTGCGGCTGGTGCCCTCGACCCTGACAGCCGGGCGTGAACCGCAGGCGCACCCAAGGTGAACTTCTGGCGAGGCTGGAGCGGCGGGAGGTGTTCGTGGACGAAGCGGGGCCCGCCCGGGCCGTACCCTGACGTCGTGGACCCTGTGCTCGCGGCGATTCTCGGCGGGGCGGTGGGGCTCGTCATCGGAGCCGTCGCCGTCCTGGCGACGCGGTGGTCCGAGCGCAGCACCGCCGCTGCCGACCCTTTCGACCCTCCGCTTCCTCGAGGGGTGGGTGACGTCCTGTCGGTGCTGAAGTCGATCGCGGTGGTCCTCGACGCCAGTGATGCCGTCGTCAACACCTCGGCGTCCGCCGTCAGCTACGGCCTCGTGCGTCACGGTGAGCTGGTGCACCACGAACTGCGGCACATCGCCCGGCAGGTTCGCCGGGACGGCCTGATCCGTGAAGCCGAGCTCGACCTGCCCCGCGGGCCCAACGCCCAGGCCAGCACGGTGATGCGGGTGCGGGTGGCCCCGATCGCCGTGTCCCACGTGCTCATCCTCGCCGAGGACCACACCCAGGCCCGCCGGGTGGAGGAGGTGCGGCGCGACTTCGTCGCCAACGTCAGCCACGAGCTGAAGACGCCCGTCGGCGGCATCTCCCTGCTCGCCGAGGCCGTCCTCGACGCCCGTGACGACCCGGATGCCGTCGAGCGCTTCGCCGAGCGCATCCTCGTCGAGTCGGCTCGGCTGACCCGGCTCGTCAAGGAGATCGTCGACCTCTCCAGGCTCCAGGTCGCCGACACCCTGCACGAGCCCGTCATCGTCGACGTTCGCGCCGTCGCCGCCGAGGCGGTGGACCGGGTGCGCGTCGCCGCGGAGGCCCACGGCATCCAGCTCACGCTCGTGGGCGAGGAGGGTCTGCGCGTGTTCGGGGACGCCGAGCTGCTCACGACCGCGATCGCGAACCTCGTGACCAACGCCGTCAACTACAGCGGCTCCGGCACCCACGTCGGCATCGGTGCACGCCGTCACGGCGACAGCATCGAGGTGAGCGTCACCGACCAGGGCGAGGGCATCCCGGCCGCCGAGCAGGAGCGGATCTTCGAGCGCTTCTACCGGGTGGATGCCGCGCGTTCGCGGGCGACCGGCGGCACCGGCCTCGGGCTGGCCATCGTCAAGCACGTGTGCGCCAACCACGGTGGGCGGGTGAGCGTCTGGAGCCAGGAGGGGCGCGGGTCCACCTTCACGATGACACTTCCCGCCGCGGCCGACCGGCCGCGAGTGGGCACCGAGCAGCCGCACCCGACGACCCTCGGGTCACCCGAGGTGCGCGACCACGCCGACCCGTCGCGGACGGCATCCGATGTGGAGAAGGAAAGGGCCCTGCATGACGCGCATCCTGATCGTTGAGGACGAGGTGTCCTTCTCGGACCCGCTGTCGTACCTGCTGAGCAAGGAGGGGTACGACGTCACGGTGGCCGAGAACGGGCACGACGCGCTGACCGCCTTCGACGGTGCCGGCGCCGATCTCGTGCTGCTCGACCTCATGCTGCCGGGGTTGTCCGGGGTCGACGTGTGCCGGGCCCTGCGGCAGCGCTCCAACGTGCCGGTCATCATGCTGACGGCCAAGGACAGCGAGATCGACAAGGTCGTCGGGCTCGAGCTCGGGGCGGACGACTACGTCACCAAGCCCTACTCCTCACGCGAGCTGCTCGCCCGGATCAAGGCGGTGCTGCGGCGCCTGGCCGAACCGGAGGAGCTGCTGCCGACGACCCTGGAGGCCGGGCCGGTGCGCATGGACGTCGAGCGACACGTCGTGACGGTGCGCGGGGGCCAGCTGCCCTTCCCGCTCAAGGAGTTCGAGCTGCTCGAGATGCTGCTGCGCAACGCGGGGCGCGTGCTGACCCGTGGCCAGCTCATCGACCGGGTGTGGGGCAGCGACTACGTCGGCGACACCAAGACGCTGGACGTGCACATCAAGCGGCTGCGCGCCAAGGTCGAGGCGGATCCGGCGAACCCGGTGCACATCCTCACCGTGCGCGGGCTCGGCTACAAATTCGAGGTCTGACCTGAGTCAGAGCGCCGGGGCCTGCTCCTTGCGTCCGGCAGCTTGGCTCCCCCGACGACCAAAGTGCCGGACGTAGCCGCCGGCTCAGCCGAAGACGGTGCCGTTGTGGTGCACGCCCGCCAGCACCGGCACGGTGACGACGTTCTGGCCCGCCTGGGGCGTGGACACCGTGAGGGTGATGGTGTCACCCGCGCTTGCCGGCAGGCC
>JAGNQK010000307.1 GCA_017989115.1 Dermatophilaceae bacterium
GCCGCCATCGAGCGGCTCGATCACCTCGTCGACCTCGGCGTCGACGTCGTCAACGTCATGCCGATCGCCGCCTTCGACGGCCGGTGGGGCTGGGGCTACGACGGCGTCGGGCTCTACGCCGTGCACGACCCCTACGGCGGCCCGGCCGCGTTCGCCCGCTTCGTCGACGCCTGCCACGCCCGCGGGCTCGGGGTCTGCCTCGACGTCGTGCACAACCACCTCGGCGCGAGCGGCAACTACCTCGCCCGCTTCGGCCCGTACTTCACGACCGCCCACAGCACGCCCTGGGGGCCGGCGGTCAACCTCGACCAGGACCACGCCGACCAGGTGCGCGGCTTCATCGTCGACAACGCGTTGCGGTGGTTGCGCGACTTCCACGTCGACGCCCTGCGCCTGGATGCCGTGCACGAGCTGCGCGACGCCTCGCCCCGGCACCTGCTCGCCGATCTCTCGGATGCCGTGGCGGCGCTGGCTGAGCACCTCGCTCGCCCTCTCGACCTCATCGCCGAGAGCGACCTCAACGACGTCGACATGATCACGCCCACCGCCCAGGGCGGGCGTGGCATGAGCGCCCAGTGGGACGACGACATCCACCACGCCCTGCACGTCACCCTCACCGGCGAGAGCCACGGGTACTACACCGACTTCGCCGGCGGGGCGGGTCGTGACGAGGCTGGGCCACTCGCCGTGCTCGCGAAGGTGCTGACCTGCGGGTTCCTGCACGACGGCAGCCACTCCAGCTTCCGGGGGCGCCCGTGGGGCCAGCCGGTCGACACCGAGCACGTCGATGCCCGCCGACTGCTGGGGTACCTCCAGACCCACGACCAGGTCGGCAACCGGATGACCGGGGACCGGATCAGCGCCGTCGTGCCACCCGGGCTCCAGGCCGCCGGCGCCGCGCTCTACCTGCTCGCGCCCACCACCCCGATGATCTTCATGGGGGAGGAGTGGGGTGCCTCGACGCCGTGGCAGTACTTCACGAGCTTCACCGACGAGGCCCTCGCGGATGCCGTGCGCGCCGGCAGGCGGGCCGAGTTCGCCAGCCACGGCTGGTCCACCGCCGACGTGCCCGACCCGCAGAACCCCGCCACGCGGGAGGCCTCGGTGCTCGCCTGGGGCGAGGTCGACGAGGCAGGGCACCGGCGCCTGCTCGACTGGTACCGGGCGTGCATCGCCCTGCGCCGGAGGGTCATCGGTGTGGGCCCGACCCGCCTCGCCGACGTTCGCGTCGACGTGGACGAGGCCGCGCGCACGGTGGTGACGCTCCACGCGCCTGCTGGGCGGACGGCATCCGCCGTCGTGCTCAACCTCGCCGACGACCCCGCCGACGTGCCGCTGCCGCGATCAGGCGGTCGGGTGGCCCTCGCCTGGGACCCTGAAGGCACCACGCTGACCACGGATGCCGTGCGCCTGCCTGGCGGGTCAGCCGCGGTCGTCCTCTGGTGAGGGCACGCGCAACATGCCCTCCTGCGCGACGGTGGCCACGAGGATCCCGCCTTCGGTGAACATGCGGCCGATGCCCAGTCCCCGCCCGCCCTGCGCCGAGGGGGAGTGCTCGGCGTAGAGGATCCACTCATCCGCACGGGCCGGGCGGTGGAACCACATGGCGTGGTCGAGGCTGGCTGCCCGCAGGCCCGGCGTGGTCCAGGTGCGGCCGTGGCGGCGCAGGATCGTCTCGAGCAGCGAGTAGTCGGAGGCGTAGGCCAGCACGGCGTCGTGGATGAGCGGGTCGTCCGGCAGGGTGCCGGTGGCGCGCATCCAGACCCGCTGGTCAGCGACCCGGTCGGTGGCCGGGGTCGCGAAGAGGTTGCCCTCGACGTGCCGCTGGTCGATGGCCCGGCCCTCGGCCATGTGCCGGGCCGCCGGGTGGTCGACGCCCTCGAAGAGCTCGGCCAGGCTCGGGAGCGTGTCGGGGGAGGGGGTCTGCGGGAACGGGTCCTGGTGGTCGAGGCCGGCGTCGGGGTCCTGGAACGAGGCGCTCATCGACAGGATCGGCTTGCCGTGCTGGATGGCGTGCACCCGGCGGGTCGAGAAGGAGCGGCCGTCACGCATGCGCTCGACGCTGAACGTGATCGGCTGGGTGTCGTCGCCGGGGCGCATGAAGTACGCGTGCAGTGAGTGCAGGCGCCGCTTCTCGCCGCCCTCGATGACGCGCACGGTGCGGCCACAGGCGATGACGCCCTGGGCGAGGACCTGCCCGCCGAACACCCGACCGTGCGGCTGCTTCTGGCTCTGCCCGCGGAACAGGGTGATGTCCTCGGCGAAGGTCTCGGGCAGGGGGGTCGGCAGTGTGCCGTCGGCGGTGTCGGCCGTCGACAGGGGCTGCACGCTCATCACCGCCGAGCCGAGCTCCTCGAGGTCCAGGGTGGCCAGGAGGTCGAGGAGCGGCGCGGGCTGCGTGTTCTCAGGGGGCTGACTCGAGTGGCTGGAGGTCACCGTCGCAACGATATCCGGCGTGGTGGTGGGCGCGGTCGGGCGCGGTCAGGTGTGGTCAGGGGCGGTCAGGCGACGAGCGGTCGCCGCCTCCCGCTTGCGTCCGGCACGTTGGCTGCTGGGGCAGCCACCCTGCCGGACGCAAGGGGGGCGCGCGCGGACTCGAGGGCACCGGCGAGGCGCGCCACGGCATCCACCATGACCTCGGGCGGCAGGACGAACGGCACCCGGATCCAGCGATCCAGCCCTCCGACGACCGCGAAGCGCGGGCCGGCGGCGACGAGCAGCCCGGCATCCTCGGCGGCCACGG
>JAGNQK010000080.1:0-7113 GCA_017989115.1 Dermatophilaceae bacterium
TTCACCGCGCAGACCGGCCGCGTCACCGGCTTCCTCGGCCCCAACGGCGCCGGCAAGTCGACCACGATGCGGATCATGGTCGGCCTCACCCCGGCCTCGACCGGCACCGCCCTCATCGACGGCCGCCGCTTCGTCGACCTGCCGAACCCGGGCGCCGAGGTGGGGGTTCTGCTCGACGCGTCCGCCCAGCACGCCGGCCGCACCGGTCGCGAGATCCTCACCATCGCCCAGCGCACCATGGGTCTGCCCAAGAGCCGGGTGCGCGAGATGCTCGACCTCGTCAGCCTCACCGACACCGAGGCCGAGCGCCGGGTGCGCAACTACTCCCTCGGCATGCGCCAGCGCCTCGGCCTCGCAACCGCGCTGCTCGGCGACCCGCACGTGCTCATCCTCGACGAACCGGCCAACGGTCTGGACCCGGCCGGCATCCGCTGGATGCGTGACCTGCTGCGCGGCTACGCCGACCAGGGCGGGACCGTGCTGCTGTCCTCGCACCTGCTGCACGAGATCGAGGTCATCGCCGACGACCTCGTCGTCATCGGCAACGGGCGCATCGTCGCCCAGGGCACCAAGGCCGACCTGCTCGCCACCGCAGGAACCGTCGCCAGGGCCGCGGATGCCGTCGCCCTCGCCTCCGCGGTCGAGCGCGGTGGTCACACCGTCACCGTCCACGCGGACAACAGCATCCACACCGACGCCACGACCGATCAGGTCGGTCAGGCAGCCCTGGCCGCCGGCGTCGCCCTCACCGAACTGCGTGGCGCCGACGGTGCCGGCCTCGAGGACATGTTCCTCGAGCTCACCGCAGACACCCAGCGCGAAGGAGTTGCAGCATGAGCACCACGATGATCGACCAGGGCGTCACACAGGATGCCGCGGTGCCGGGAGGTCTGGTGCGCGCCCCCCGCGCGCGGACGGCATCCTCACCGATTCCCCTCACCCGCCTCGTGGGCGTGGAACTGCGCAAGATGTTCGACACCCGCTCCGGCTTCTGGCTGATGGCGAGCATCATCATCATGAGTGTGCTGGCGACGGCCGCGCTCATCGTCTTCGGATCCGACGCCGACCTGACGTTCGACAACTTCGCCGCCGCGATCGGGGCGCCGATGACGGTGATCCTGCCGATCATCGGCATCCTCGCGGTGACCAGCGAGTGGAGCCAGCGCAGCGGTCTCACGACCTTCACCCTGGTCCCGCACCGCGGCAAGGTGCTCGGTGCCAAGTTCATCGGGGCCCTGGTCGTCGGCATCGTCGCGATGTTCATCGCCCTGGTCGTCGGCACGCTGGGCACCATCGTCGGCAGTGCCATCACCGGGCTGGACCCGGTCTGGAACGGCTCGGTCGACGGCTTCCTGTCCATCACCCTGGGCAGCGTGCTCGGCATGATGTTCGGCTTCACGCTCGGCGTGCTCATCCGCAACTCCGCCGGTGCGATCGTCGCGTACTTCGTCTACTCGCTCGTGCTGCCGCCGCTGCTCGGTCTGCTCGCGATGAACCAGCAGTGGTTCGCCGACCTGCAGCCGTGGGTGGACTACAGCTTCGCGCAGACCCGCCTCTTCGAGGGCAACCTCACCGGTGAGCAGTGGCAGCAGCTCGCGACGGCCGGGACGATCTGGTTCCTCGTCCCGCTGGCCATCGGCCTGCTCCTCGTCCGCCGCGCCGAGGTGAAGTAGCCAGCAGGGCTCGCCGTGAGTGCGGAAGTGGTTGCCAGGGCAGCCACTTCCGCACTCACGGCTAGTTCGTGAGGTTGGCGCGGCGGGCTTCGAGGGCCTCGCGCCGGTGGGCGTTGCCGTGGAGGGCGACGTAGGTGTCGCCGAACCGGGAGAGCAGGTCGTCGTCGAGTCGGCGCACCGCACCGGGCGGGTACCTGTAGCCCATCGCCGCCGTCACCGCCGAGCTGTCGACGTCGCGCAACGTGGCACTCAGCTCGTCCAGCGAGGCGATGCCGAGCTCGAGGAGCAGCCCCGAGATCCACTCGTAGTGGTCGGTGCGTGACCACCCGGCGCTGGAGTAGCGCCCGGCGAGGAAGGTCGCGAGCTCCTGGGCACTGATGCGCGGGTCGAGCTCGTCACCCGCCCCGACGCTGCTGTCGCCCAGCCCGGCCTGCAGGCGGTCGCGGATCGCCCCGAACTCGCGGTCGGCGAGCTCGATCAGCCCCGCCGCCAGGGTGAACCGGCGATCGAGGTCGGGCACCTGCTCGGGCGGCACCGTCCCCTTGTAGCGGATGTCGTGCTCGAACTCCGCCCACGCGTGCTGGAGCACCGTCCGCAGCTGGATCGACGCGCAGGTCAGCGGTTCGTATGCCGTCGGGTCGCCCGCCGCTGACACCCCGGCATCCCCGGTGGCGCGGGAGACGAGCAGGTGTCGACTCGCGTAGCCGAAGCGACCGGCGGCGGCGGTCTCCTCCCCGAGGTCACGGTCGTCGAGCACGGTGAACTGCTCGGCGAGCAGCTCGGCCACGGCGTCGATGTCACGCTGCACGTAGGTGATGACCCGCACGCCCACCTGGTCGGTGACCGCGACGAGCGGGTCTGCTCCGGGGTCCGCAGCGAGGATGCCGCGCGCCTTGGCCGTGAAGGACGGCACCGACTTCGTGCGGCCGGTGACGGTGAGGTAGTTGATGCCCGCCTCGTCGATGATGCCGGTGACGAGCGCGACGAACTCGTCGGTGGCGGCGATCAGCTGGTCGCGCATGGCCACGTAGTCCGCAACGGCACGGTCGAGACGGCGCATGGACATGGGCCCACTGTCCCACGTGACTCGTCGGCCCGCCGCTCGCGCCGGCTCGCTGGCGTCAGCGCCGGTGCACCCGCAGCAGGGTGCTCTTGCCGAACAGGCTCTCGACGAGGTCGACCGCGAGGGTCGAGGTCTGGCTGCGCACGTCGAGTGCCGGGTTGAGCTCGACGATGTCCAGGCTGCCCAGTCGCCCGGTGTCGGCGATCATCTCCATGCACAGGTGGGCCTCGCGGTAGGTCGGCCCACCACGCACCGGGGTCCCGACCCCCGGGGCGATCGAGTCGTCCAGGAAGTCCAGGTCGAGGCTGACGTGCAGGTGGGTGTTCTCGTCGACCCCCTTGAGGGCCATCTCCATGGCGTGCCGCACCCCGATCTCGTCGAGGTAGCGCATGTCGAACACCTCGACCTCGTGCTCCGCGAGCAGGTGCTTCTCACCGAGGTCGACGTCGCGCAGGCCGATCTCCCGCACGTCGTGCGGGTCGACGGCGGGCACGGCCCCCGAGAGGTTGAGCAGGGGCTCGGGCCCGTTGCCGGTGAGGACCGCGACCGGCATCCCGTGCATGTTGCCGGAGGGGGTGATGGAGGCGGTGTTGTAGTCGGCGTGCGCGTCGAACCACAGCACGCGCAACCGCTTCCCCGTCTCGCGGCAGTGCCGTGCCGCGGCCGAGATCGAGCCGATGGCCAGGCAGTGGTCGCCGCCGAGCATGATCGGTAGCCGCCCTCCGACGAGCTCGGCGTAGACCGCGTCGAACACCGCGTGGTTCCACGCCGTGACCTCCGCGAGGTGGCGGTAGCCGTCGACCGCGAATGCCCCCGGGTTGTCCGGGCCGGTGACGTCACCGCAGTCGTGCACCTCGGACCCGAAGCGCTCGAGGGACTCCTGGATGCCGGCGAGCCGCAGCGCGGCCGGGCCCATCCGGCATCCGAGCACGCTGGCACCCACGTCGGTGGGTGCCCCGATCAGGCTGATGTGGTCCATCGCTCTCTCCCTTGGTCAGTCGACGTCTCGGCGCAGGAGGTCGTCCCACGTCTCGCGGCGCACGACGACCCGCCAGGTGCCGCCCGAGGCGAAGACCACGGGGACCCGGCGGTTGCCGTTGTAGTTGTTGGCCATCGTGTGGCAGTAGGCGCCGGTGGCGGGGACGACGAGCAGGTCTCCGACCGCGGGATCGGCCAGCGGCACCCCGGCCACGAGGACGTCGCCGCTCTCGCAGTGCCGCCCGACGACCTGGCACTGCTCGCCGGCGCCGTCGAAGCGCCCGACGATGCCGGCCTCGAACCGTTGGTCGTACAGCGCCACCTCGAGGTTGTCGCCCATCCCCCCGTCGACGGCGACGAACGTGTGAGTGCCGCGCTTGACGGTGACCACCCGGTAGAGCGTGCACGCAGCCTCGGCGACCATGCTGCGCCCGGGCTCGATGATGAGCTGCGCCTGCGCCGGCAGGTGAGCGCGCGCCGCGCCGACGAGGGCGTCGAGGTAGTCCGGGATGCCGGCCGGCTGGTCGCTCCACGTGTAGCGCGCCCCGAGCCCCCCGCCGAGGTCGTAGACGGGGAACTCCCCGAGCCCGGCGATCCCGGCCACCGCCTCGACGGCCTGTGCGAACGGCTCGGTCTCCATGATCTGCGACCCGACGTGCAGGTGCAGGCCGCGCATCCGCAGCACCGGTGACGCCTCGATCCGGGCGATGAGCGGCACGGCCTGGGCCGGCGCGAGGCCGAACTTGCTCCCGTCGTGGCCGGTCAGCACGCTGGCGTGGGTGTCAGCGGTCACCCCGGGGATCACCCGCACGAGCACGTCCATCCTCTGCCCGCGGGGGATGGCCGCCTCGAGCCGGTCGACGTCGTCGGCGTTGTCGACGACGACCAGCCCCAGCCTGTTCTCGACGGCGAGGGCGATCTCGTCGTCGAGCTTGGCGTTGCCGTGCAGCACCAGGGATGCCGGGTCGGCACCGGCCTTGAGGGCCGTGACGATCTCGCCGCCACCGGCGACGTCGAGCCCCAGCCCTTCCTGCACCATGACGCGCTGGACGGCGGTGCAGGGGAAGGACTTCGACGCGAACACCACCCTGCTGTTCGGCCACCGACTGGCGAGGCCGTCGGCGTAGGCCCTGGCCCGGGCGCGCAGGGCGTCCTCGGCGACGATGATCGCCGGGGTGCCGACGTCAGCGGCGATGTCGTCCAGCCGTGCGCCACCCACTCGGGCGACACCGTCGGCATCCACGGTGGTCCCGGGTGGGAGCAGGTCGAGCAGGGCCGCCGGCATCGCGCCTCCGTCGTCGCAGGGGTGAGGGGCCCAGCGTGGCAGGCGGACGGTGTTCACGCACCACGTCCCGGCACCGAACCCCGGGGACTCACCGGGTGGCGCGGTCCGGTGGAGGCCGGGTCGGCGTCGTGAGCGAGCGGCGACGCACGAGCGACTCCAGGGTGCGTCGGGCCGAGCGGGCACCGCCCCCGGCCGCGGCCCCCGGTTCCGGTCGTCGCTCGGGGAGGGTGGTCAGGCTCACGGCGACGAGGTCGGTGTAGGCGTCCTGACGCAGCCGCGTCAGCAGGCGCTGGGCGGCGCTCTGCCCGCGGGCCAGGACGCTGGCTGCCACGAACACCCCGAAGCCGCTCGTCGCGAGCAGCGAGGTCACCCACGCCGGAGCGGTAGCCCCGGACGCGGCGAAGAAGGCCGTCACCAGGGCCAGGGCGGTGCCGAACAGGGCGAGCTGAGGGCGGAACAAGCGGGCCGCCCGTCCGATGCCCCGCAGGCCGGTGAGCTTCGCGTAGGGCCGGACCATGGTCGTGAGGTCCTGACCGAGGACGACCAGCTGGTACCACCGGCGCACCTGCTCGTAGAGCGTCGCCCGTAGGTCCGGTGAGCTCAGCCAGTGCTCGTCGCGGGCCACCGCACCCCACGCCTCCAGGCTCCCGGAGATGGCCGCTGGCGACGTCTCGTGCGTCATCGCCGGGTCGAGCCGGCCGAGCATCCGGCTCAGCTCGAGACGCCGGTCGGCGCCGAGGAGGAAGGCTGGGGACACCGCCGACGGCCTGCCGTTGCTGACCCACGTCGCCTCGGACCCCAGCCCCCAGTAGCACTCGGCGAGCCCCCGGCCGAGCAGGTAGGCGTTGGCCAGTGCCTCGTCGCGCTGGGCGAGCTCGTCCTGGAACCACGGTCCCACGTGAGGAAGAACGCCGCGGCGGTGCTCCACGCGGCGTGGGGGTCGCGCGCCGGGTCCACCACCGCGGATGCCGGGTCGTCACCGCCGTCGGAGGGCAGCGCCACCCGCAGCTCCTCGGCGAAGGCGCCGTCGCGGCCGACCCCCAGCACCGTGGCTGCCGCGACGAGCCCTCGCTGCGCCTCCCGCCGGGCGTCCGCCGGGCGACGCTGCGAGCGCAGGGGCAGCACCTCGGGAGGGTCGAGCGGGGGCACGGTGCGGGCTGGGCGGGGGCCGTCGGGCCAAGATCGCCCGCGGACCTCGGCGACGGCCCAGCCGAGCCTGAGCGCGGCGGCCACCTCGGCACTGCTCGACGCCATCGTCAGCCTTCCGCCGGCCGGGAGGGCGCACGGACCGTTCGACGGTACGCCGCACCTCGATCGCCTCACGCTAGCCCACGCCCTCCCGCCGCGGGCGCACCTCAGCCGATGAGGTGCTCCAGCGCGAGCTGCTGGAGGGCGACGAAACCGAAGTCGCGTTCCGCGGCGGCATCCGGGTCGAAGCCGTCGTCGGTGGCGAGGAAGTCGGCGAGGCTCTCGCCCTCGGCCAAGGTCGGCTGCGCGAGGTCGGGGACCCCGGCGTAGGCCAGAGCGTCCTGCACGCGCGGGTCGGCCCGGAAGGCGCGGGCCTTGTCGGCGAGCATCAGGTAGGTCGCCATGCACGCGCTGGCGGACTCCCAGACGCCGTCCATGTACTCGGTGCGCGAGGGCTTGTAGTCGAAGTGTCGGGGGCCGGTGTAGCGCGGGCCGTCGGGGTGGTTGGGGAAGCCGTTCTCGAGCAGGTCGACGGTGAAGAAGGCCGACATGAGGTCGCCGTGACCGAAGACGAGGTCCTGGTCGTACTTCAGCCCGCGCTGCCCGTTGAGGTCGATGTGGAAGAGCTTGTCGCTCCACAGGGCCTGCCCGATGCCGTGGGTGTAGTTCAGCCCTGCCATCTGCTCGTGGCCGGTCTCGGGGTTGAGGCCGACGATGTCGCCGTGCTCGAGCTCGGCGATGAGGGCGAGCGCGTGACCGGCGGTCGGCAGGAAGATGTCACCGCGGGGCTCGTTGGGCTTGGGCTCGAGGGCGATGCGCAGGTCGTAGCCCTGGGCCTTGATGTGGGCGGCGACGGTGTCCAGCCCCTCCTTGTAGCGGTCCATCGCGCTGTGGACGTCCTTGGAGCCGTCGTACTCGCTGCCCTC
>JAGNQK010000080.1:7213-10079 GCA_017989115.1 Dermatophilaceae bacterium
AGCCTGCGCGGCGACGTCATCGGTGAGCACATCGAGGTCGACGACCTCGTCGGGTCACCCCCGGTGCCGACGCTGGAGCGCCTCGCGGCGATCGCCCGCGACGTGCTCGACGGGATGCCGTCCGGCGTGCGTCTGGTGGGTGGCGGCCTCGCCCTGCCGGGGGTGGTGTCCACCGACACCGGCACCCTGCTGCTCGCCCCCAACCTCGGGTGGGCCGACCTGCGACCGGTCGAGCACCTCCCCGGCGATCTTCTCCCCGCGGGAGCCGGGGTGCTGCGCGTCGGGAACGAGGCCGACCTCGCCGCTCGCACCGTCGCCGAGGAGACCCCCGGACGGCCGGGCCCCGTGCGCGACTTCGTCTACCTCTCCGGCGAGATCGGGATCGGCGGCGCCGTGGTGCTCGACGGCCGGGTCATGACGGGCCAGCACGGGTGGGCCGGCGAGATCGGGCACGTGACCGTCGACCCCGACGGCCCTGCGTGCCCCTGCGGCTCGACCGGGTGCCTCGAGCGCTACGCCGGCAGGCACGCGATCCTCGATGCTGCCGGGATGGACCGCGACAGCACCGCCGCCGACATCGCCACCGCCGCGGCATCCGGAGATGCTCGCGCGACCGAGGCGCTGGGCCGGGCGGCGCGCGCGCTCGGAATCGCCGTGGCCGGCGTGCTCAACGTCCTGGACATCCCCGCGGTCGTGCTCGGTGGGCACCTCGGCCAGATCGCCGACCTGCTGCGCCCCGAGCTCGAACGGCAGCTGAGGACTCGGGTGATGTCTGCGCGGTGGGCCGCGCCGACGATCGTCCCCGCCCCCGTCGATCTCGCGCCGGGGGCGACCGGCGCCGCGATGCTCGAGCTCTCGTTGGTGCTCGACCAGCCGGCCCTGTGGGCAGACCACCGCACATCGCAGGGTGCCTCGACCCTGCGATGACGCCGGCGGTGCGTGTCAGCGGGCGCTGATGACGACGTCGACCTCGCCCGTGGCCCCCTCGATGTCGCGCTCCGCGGCAGCGATCAGGTGGTCTGCGAGGTGGTGCAGGGCCCGGGCCACGGCGACCTCGTCGCCGATGTGGGCCACTCCCGGGTCGGCACTGCTGCGATGGCTCGTGCCCCTGGCGGTGAGCGCCTCGGGCGAGTCGGCGAGGAGCGCAACCGTCGCGGTGGTGTCGTCGCCCTTCTCGAAGATGGTCACCCGCACGTTCCACTGCCGCATCGTCCCGAGTTCGGGCTTGGCCACGAGGTCGGCGTGGTGCGAGTGCTCGCTCTCGGTCACCTTGAGCACTGCCCCGGGGCCCGGGAACAGCGTGCTCGTGTGGCCGTCCTCCCACCGCACGACGTAGGGCGGTCCGCCGTCCGCACCGCGCGCCTCCAGCACCTCGCCCGCTCGAGTCGGCTGGTCGACCAGCTCACCGGCCAGGATGATCCGGTCACCGGGCATGGCTCTCATGGCTGCTCCTCACGTGAGTCGTCACCGTGACGTGCGGGGTGCCGGGGCGGTGGCGACGACCACGGCACCCACGTCGATTCTGCTCCCGCCGGACCCTCGGCGGCTAGCGTCTCCCGCAGTGTCGAGTCTCACCGACCCCTACTCCGGAGTCCACCGTGAGGCACCACGACGGCGAAGTGGCGCCACGGCATCCCGAAGCGAGATGGGCGAGGGGCTGGCGCGGCGCGCGCGCAACCGGTGGAATGGCGCCATGCCCCAGAAGATGGCCCTGCGCGCCTACATCGACAAGCTCCGCACCGAGGGGTACACGGTGCGTGACGACCACGGCGACGACCCCATCCTCATCTCCCCAGACGGCAGCGCGGTCGAGACCTGGCGCGAGGAGTACCCCTATCCCGAGCTGATGTCGCGCAACAGCTACGAGGTCGAGAAGTACCTCCTGCAGATCGAGCTGCTGAAGTTCCAGTACTGGACGATGGACAGCGGCGCCAAGCACGTCATCGTCTTCGAAGGGCGCGACGCGGCCGGCAAGGGCGGCACGATCAAGCGGTTCACCGAGCACCTGAACCCCCGCGCGGCGCGGGTCGTGGCGCTGACCAAGCCGACGTCGACCGAGGCCGGCCAGTGGTACTTCCAGCGCTACGTCAACCACCTGCCCACCTCGGGCGAGATCGTCTTGTTCGACCGCTCCTGGTACAACCGGGCCGGGGTCGAGCGGGTCATGGGCTTCTGCACCGACGAGGAGCACGCGACCTTCATCTCGCAGGCGCCGAACTTCGAGCGCATGCTCGTCGAGTCGGGCACGACGGTGACCAAGCTGTGGTTCTCGGTGACTCAGGACGAGCAGCGCACCCGGTTCGCGATCCGCCAGATCGACCCCGTCCGGCGCTGGAAGCTGTCGCCGATGGACCTGGAGAGCCTGGACCGATGGGAGGCCTACACGGCCGCCAAGGAGGAGATGCTCAAGTACACGGACAAGGGCTACGCGCCGTGGATCACGGTCAAGAGCAACGACAAGAAGCGGGCTCGGGTCAACGCGCTGCGCGCCTTCCTGCACCAGTTCGACTACGAGGGCAAGGACCACGACGTCGTCTTCGCGCCCGACCCCAAGGTCGTGCGTCGCGCCAAGTACACGGTCGGTGACTGAGCGGCCGCGGCCGAGATGTTGACCACTTCGACCGCCACGCGCTCACGGCATCGGATGCAATGGCCTTGTGGGCCGACCTGATCTGACCGTCCTGGCCATCCCGGCCTTCGTCGGTGCGATGGCCGCCGAGGTCCTGTGGCAGCGCCGCAACCCGGCGCCGGCCGGCACCCCGCGCGCCGGTGACTACGAGGTGGCCGACACCATCGCGAGCCTGACGATGGGGGTCGGCAGCCTCATCGCTCCGTTCGTCGCGAAGAAGCTGCTCGACCCGGTGAC
>JAGNQK010000308.1 GCA_017989115.1 Dermatophilaceae bacterium
GAGCACCCCTCTGGCCCCGCCCATGCCGTCGCCGGCGGACCTGCCCCCGGTCAAGGCCTACGGTGCCGGGTCGCTGGAGTGTGCCGGCATGTCGGCCGCCCTCATGGGAGCGACGACCATCGGCGGGCTGGCCAACCAGGGCAAGGTCACCCAGGGTGACTTCGAGTCCGCGTACACGAGCCCGTTGCTCAACGACATCCCCATCGACGCCGTGCCGATCCTCGCCGACATGAAGACCGCCAGCATGTCGCTCGTCGGGCTGGATGCCGCTGCGGCCCAGGCACAGCTCGGCAACTTCCAGGGCGCCCTCAGCAACCTGGTCGTAACGGCGGATGCCGTCTGCTCCTGAGCCGGTTCGGGCGCCGCAGAGACCCGGGGTCAGCGCACCGAGCTGAGTGGGCGTGCGCCCGCGCGGTCCTTGGCCCACAGCAGGAACGCCGCGGCGTGGTGCGTGCCGGTGAACCCGTCACCGACGAGCTCGAGCAGCAGGTCGTTGGACCAGACCGCGAGCCGGCCGATCTGCATCGCGGTCGCGTCGTGCTTGACCGGCAGGTGGAGGCCGAACACGGACTCGGTGAGCTCGCGCTTGCCGGTGCCCTCGGCGGTGTAGGAGAACAGCGGCAGGAAGCGCTCGGGGTACACGACGCACAGCACCTTGGTGAGCAACGGCTCCTTGAAGCCGGGCATCGCGGTGTCCACGTCCTCCTCGATGAGGTGGGTGAGGCGGTCCTCGAGGGGGATGTCGTCCGGTCCGCGCAGCAGGTAGTCGATCGACTCGCGCGTGCGCTCGGCGGCCTCGGCGACCCCGAGCTTGTTCCATGCCCGGTTGTAGACCGACGCAGTGCCCGTCTCACCGCCGATCGAGCTGGTGGCGAAGTCCTTGAGGTCCTGCGGGTCGCAGGTCGCCAGGACCTCGGCGGAGAACAGGTGCTGGAAGCGGGCCCGGTGCTCGTCGACCTCCGGGGTCGGCAGCGGCTCGTTCTTGAGGAACTGGCGCTTGAGCCGCACGACGAGGGCGGCGCGCTCAGGGCTGAGCATCGATGCGGTGGCGAACCGGCCCCTGGCCATCTCGAAGGGGGAGCGGTCCGAGGCGGACCGCGTGGGGGCCACGCTCGCACCCCAGGTGTGCTCGCACTCGCCGCAGCGGAAGGTGCGGGTGCCGTCGGCGGCGTTGTCGCCCAGGTGGATGTCGTTGTCCGAGAGGCAACTGGGGCAGGAGATGATCGCCATGGGGTGGCTTCCTTCGGGTCGGTACAGCGGGGGACCCGTCGGTCAAGCGCCGGTGCAGGGGTGGATCAGGTGGTGCAGGGGTGGTTCAGGTCGTGCAGAGGTGTGCCCCCCACGGTAACAGCGTGGGAGGGCACACCGTGTCGGCCTTTGGCGCAGCCTCGGTGTTCAGGCGACGGCGATGACGGCACTCGACCTCAGTCCGTCACGGTGGCGTGGCCGCGCTGCGTGGAGAACATCAGCACGACGGCCGCGATCGTGAGCAGCACCCCGACCGCCGCCGCTGCCTTGAGCCAGGCCGGCACGTCGACGAAGAACGCCGGCACCGCGGTGAGCGCCGTGATGATGACGGCCCCGGCGGCGACACGCAGCGCCCGGCGGTTTCCGGTGCGCCAGGCGATGGCCACGGCGACGAGCCCGACGATGCCGAGCACCGTGCCGGCCCACAGCACGACGGCCGGCGGTCCGACCTCGCCCTCGGGTGCGGTGTCGCCGAAGGCGCTGAAGACGTTGCTGAGGCTGAGCAGCCCGGCGAGGGCGAGCCCCACCTTCGAGCGGGTGGTGCCCCGGGTCGGTGACGGGGCGGTGGTCATGGTGTTCATGGTGACTCCTCGGGTGGTGGTTGGCGAGGGTTCGAGCGTGCGCCGCGACCGCTCCCGACCGACAGGGATGCCGTACCCGTTCACCTTCCCGGGTCGTCCCGGCCACCATCCCGGATCGCGCCGCCCACCTTCCCGGGTCGCCCTGGCTGCTCCCACCGACCTTCCCGCCTAGTCCCGCCCGTGAGGGCTGCGGCTAGGCAGGAGTTCCCGGGTCAGGACGACCCCCTCGCCGCCATCATGGTGAGGTGACCGCGCTGCGCATCGTCGTCGTCGACGACCACCCCGTCGTGCGGGGAGGGCTGCGCGCGCTCATCGGCACCCTCGACGGCCTCGAGGTCGTGGGCGAGGCCGACGACGGTGAGTCCGCGGTGCGCGAGGCGCAGCTGCTGCGCCCCGACGTCGTCCTCATGGACGTCCGGATGCCGGGTGGCGACGGCATCGAGGCCACCCGCCGGATCCGCACGAGCGTCCCGGACACCGCGGTGCTCGTGCTGACCATGCACGACGACGACGCCACCGTCTTCACGGCCATGCAGGCTGGCGCCCGCGGCTACCTGCTCAAGGGCGCCAGCCAGGACGAGATCGTCAGCGCCGTGCGCGGGGTCGTGGCCGGCCAGCTCGTCTTCGGCCCGGGCGTCGCCAGCCGGGTGCTCGCGTACTTCTCGGCCGGCGCGCCCCACCAGCCCCCGGACGCCCAGCCCGCTCCCGAACCCTTCCCGGAGCTGACGACCCGCGAACGGGAGGTGCTCGACCTGCTCGCCTCGGGGCGGCGCACGGCGGCCATCGCCCAGGCCCTGTACGTCTCACCCAAGACGGTGAGCAACCACCTGACGAGCATCTTCGCCAAGCTCGAGGTCGCCGACCGCGCGGCCGCGATGATCAGGGCCCGCGAGGAGGGCCTGGGCCA
>JAGNQK010000309.1 GCA_017989115.1 Dermatophilaceae bacterium
CCCCGCTGCAGACGGCCCCGCGCGGCTCACGTCGGCGAGTGCCGGGCGCAACCCTGGTGCACCGGGCACGCTGCCGGTGAGGCAGAGCCAGCCCAGGGCGCCGACCCCGTAGACGTCCGATGCCGGTGACGGGTCACCGCCCATGACGACCTCGGGGGCGACGTACCCGTCGGTGCCCCATACTCCCGGGGAGATGTCACCCACCACGTGGCCCAGACCGAGGTCACCGAGCACCGGCCGGCCGTCGAGGTCGAGCAGCACGTTGCCCGGGGAGACGTCACCGTGGACGACACCGAGACCGTGCAGGCGCCCCAGGGCTGAAGCCACCGGGGCCAGCGCCGTCACGACCTCCCCCGCCGTCAGGTGCCCGCGCGTTCGCACGAGCGCGTCGAGGGACCCACCGCGCAGGTGCGGCATGACCAGCGCCACCCGGCCGTCCGCCAGGTCGATGACCGAGTGGATCTCGACGATGTGCGCTGACGCCGCGGCGGCCGACACCGCCGCCTCGCGCGCCGCCGCCTCCACCTCCCCGAGGCCGGCCTGCACCACCTTGATCGCGACCCGCCGACCTTCGGGCACCGACACGCCCGCCCAGACCTCGCTCGTGCCGCCCCGCGCCAGGAGTTCCCCCACCTCGAACCCCGGCACCTCCGGCGGCTGCGTCCCCTCGTCGTCCATGCCCCCACTGTGCCGCGTTCCACGAAAGCGCCCGGAGAGTTATCCACAGGCAGCCCAGCGGGCGGCTACCGTCGTGCCCATGACTGCCGACGCCCCGACCATCCTCGCCACCTCGGGTGGCTTCCGCTACGGACACCGCACGGATGTCGAGTTCGCCGCGCTCGTGCACCACGCGGTCGACCTCTCAGGCACCCACGGGCGCCGACCACGCGTCACCTACGTCGGCACGGCATCCGGCGACCCCCGCTTCATGAACTACCGCGTCATCGAGGCCGGGCGCGTGGCCGGGTTCGACGTCACGTGCCTGGACCTGTTCCCCATGCCCAACCTCGACGACGTCCCCGGGCACCTGCTCGAGGCTGATGTCGTGTGGGTCGGTGGCGGCTCGGTCGCGAACCTGCTCGCGGTGTGGGACGTCCATGACCTGCGACCGGCGATGCGCGCCGCGTGGGAGGCGGGCGTCGTGCTCGGTGGCGTGTCCGCGGGGTCGATCTGCTGGTACCTCGGCGGCTGCACCGACTCCTTCGGCCCCGACCTGCGCGCAGTGACCAACGGTCTCGGCCTGCTGCCCTACGGCAGCGGCGTGCACTACGACTCGGAGGAGAGCCGCCGCCCGACGATCCACGCCCTCGTGGGTGACGGCACGCTCCCCACGACCCACTGCACCGACGACGGCGTGGGCCTGGTCTACCGCGGCACCGAGCTCGTCGAGGCGGTCAGCGAGGTCGACGGCAAGGGTGCGTACATCGTGACCCGCGACGGTGAGGGCGGCGGCATCCGGGAGGAACGCATCGAACCGCGACGCCTGCCCTCCCCCTGACCACGACTTCTTGCACTCCGGCCACCTCCCGCAGGTGGCTGGAGTGCAATGAGTCGGATGCCGTCAGCGTGCGGGGGTGCGCACGCTCACCACGCGCTCCTGCGCCGCCGACTCGCGCGCCGCGTCGATGACGGCCAGCGTGTGCACGGCATCCCACGGGTCCACGGGCATTGCGGCCTGGGGCTCCGGGGACTCCAGCGCTGCCGCCACCGCGCGGTAGAGGTCGGCCTGGGTGCTCGTGCCGCGGGCCACCGGCTCACGCTCGTCGCCGCGGTACACCCAGCCGCTCTGGCCGGGGTCGGCGTCGGCCTGAGCAGTCCACACGTGGGTCTCCCCCGTGAAGTCCGCCATGACGTAGGCCCCGGTCGTGCCGAGCATCCGCACCCGCGGCCCCGGCGCACCGGACAGCGCGGTCGCCCCCAGGTGCGAGACCACCCCCGACTCGTGGCGGCAGACGAGGAACGCGTCGTCCTCGGCGAGGGTCGTGTGCGCGGCCACGGTGGCGAACACCGAGGCGATCGGCCCGAACAGCTGCACGGCAGCGTCGACGAGGTGGCTGTGCAGGTCGAGCAGGATGCCGCCGCCGTCGGCGGGGCCGGCGTTCTCGCGCCACCGGTCCTTGGGCACCGGCCGCCAGCGCTCCCACCGCATCTCGTAGCGGAACGGCGTGCCGATCAGCCCGTCGGCGACCACCCTCGCGACGGTGGCGTGCTCGGGGTCGTAGCGCCGGTTGTGGAAGACGGTGAGGGGCACTGCGCTGGCTTCGGCATGGCGCACGACGTCGGCCGCCGACACGGCATCCACCGCCAAGGGTTTGTCGACCAGGCAGGCGATCCCCGCGTCGATGACGGTGCGCACCTGCGCGGCGTGGGCGCCGCTGGGGGTGGCCAGCACCACCAGGTCGACGCCCGGCACCGCGAGCAGCGCGGTCAGGTCGTCGACGACGCTCGTTCCGGGGAACTCGGCCCTGGCGGCCGCAGCGCGTTCAGGATCGCGGGTGGACACGGCGACGACGTCACACCCGGCCTCGTGGAGCAGCGGGGCGTGGATGGTCTGACCGGAGGAACCGAACCCGGCGAGGGCGACGCGCATCATGGCGCCCAATCTAGGGATGCGCTGATGAAAGGACCATTCCGGGCGTGGTTGGTCGGGACCGCCAGGTTTGGGGTCGCGTGCGCGCTCTGGACCTGGGCCGATCGGCCCATGTGGGCGTGTGCGGGGCGGTTGAGGGC
>JAGNQK010000310.1 GCA_017989115.1 Dermatophilaceae bacterium
GCCGGGGCGACGAAGACGGCGTAGGGCACCTCGTTGCCCGCATCCGTGGTCACGGTGCGCACGAGCGCACCGAGCCCGATGCCGATGGAGAACAGGTAGAAGATCGGTTCGGCCACCCCGCTGACGAGCAGGAGCCAGGCCCGGCGGAACGCGGTGATGTTGCGCCCCACGACGAACCAGGACCGCGCGAGAGCCCCCGGAAGCGGCAGGGCTCGCGAGACCTGCAGCGCGCCGTCGAGCACGCTCATGACGCGAGCCGCTTCGTGAAGGTGCGCCGCGCCACCAACCAGCCGATCACGATGTACGCGGTGAGCACGGCGAGGTGCCCGAGGTCGCCCACACCGAGGTTCAGCCCGCCCGAGACCGCCCGCACGAGCTCGACCCCGTGCCCGAGCGGCAGCACCCACGCCACCGGTTGCAGCACCGCAGGGAGCTGCTCGATGGGGAAGAACACGCCCGAGAACAGCATGACCGGGGTGACGAGGAACCGGAACAGGATGGCGAAGGAGTTGTCGTTGTCGACGTGCGCCGAGAAGGCGAACATCGGCACCGCGAACGCCAACCCGACGAGGACGCAGATCGGCACGGCGAGGACCACCCACGCCGAGGTGAAGGCCCCGAAGAACGCCGCGACGACGAGGAAGATCGCGGTGGTCATCGCCAGGTGCGCCCCGACGTACAGCAGGTGCCCGAGCAGCACCTCGACCACCGACAGCGGGGTCGCGAGCATGCCCGCGTACATCTGGTTCCACCGGATGTACGTCATCACCGGGTACGTCGACTCCCCGAACGCGAGCCACATAGCCTGCATCGCCAGGATGCCGGCCGCCACGTAGCGCAGGTACGGCACCCCGTCGACGCCCCCCGTCCGGTCGTCGACGAGCCCACCGAGCCCGAGCCCCATCGAGGCCAGGAAGAACAGCGGCGACGCGAAGCGACCGATGAGGGTGCCGCGCCACGTGCGCAGGTAGACCCGGTGGTGGTACGCGATCGCCGAGGACACCCGTTCACCGCGCGACAGCGGTGGACGAACCCCCGGGGTGAGGCGACCGGACCCGCCGGGGTGTGCCACGGCATCCTCGGCGAGGGTCGGGCTGCTCATCAGTCGACCAGCGTTCGGCCGGTGAGGTGGAGGAAGACGTCCTCCAAGGTGGAGCGGCGCACGAGCGAGGACACCGGCCGGATGCCGCGCGCGTGCACCGTCGCCAGCGCCGCGTCCCCGTCGGCGGTGTAGACGAGCACCCTGTCGGGCAGCACCTCGACGCGCTCCCCCACGTCGGCGAGGGCATCGAGGTGGCCCGCCTGCTCGTCGGGGTCGAAGCGCAGCTCGAGCACCTCGCGCGTGCTGTGCTCCTCGATGAGGCCGCGCGGGCTGCCCTGCGCGACGATGCGCCCCTTGTCCATGACCACGAGGCGGTCGCACAGCTGCTCGGCCTCGTCCATGTAGTGCGTCGTGATGATGAGGGTCACGCCCTGACGCTTGAGCCGGAAGAGCCGGTCCCACAACACGTGCCGCGCCTGCGGGTCCAGCCCGGTCGTGGGCTCGTCCAGGAGCAGCACCTCCGGATTGTTGATGAGGCTGCGGGCGATCGTCAGGCGCCGCTTCATCCCTCCCGACAACGGCTCGACCCGGTCGTGGCGGCGCTCGGTGAGCTGCGCGAAGTCCAGCAGGGCGGTGGTTCGCTCACGCACCTCGGAGCGGGAGAGCCCGAAGAACCGGCCGTACACGTGCAGGTTGTCCTCGACACTCAGGTCCTCGTCGAGGATGTCCTTCTGCGGGCACACCCCCAGGCGTGCCCGGATCGCCGGCCCGTCGGATGCCGGGTCGAGACCGAGGATTCTCAGCTCACCACCACTGGCCGGCGAGACGCAGCCGATCATCCGCATCGTGCTCGACTTGCCGGCACCGTTGGGCCCGAGGAAACCGAACGCCTCGCCGCGGCGCACCTCGACGTCGATGCCGTCGACCGCGGTGAAGTCGCCGAAGGTCTTGGTCAGCCCACGGGCGCGCAGCAGGACGTCGTCATCGCTCACCGCAGCGACGGTAGTGCAGCGGTGTGGCCGCATCGACCGTATTTCCCGCGGGCGTCAGCGTTTCGGCGGCTTGTCGAGGCCGTGCCGCCGCTCCTCGGGAACGTCCATCGCGTCGCACAGGGCGAGCCAGACCTCGCGAGGTGACTCACCGGCATCCAACGCCTCGAGCGCCGTCCGGCCGCCGAGCACGGCGAGGTGCGTCGAGCCGGCGAGGGAGTGCGCGTAGGCAGCACCGAACTCGTCCTCGGCGAGGGCCCAGAACCGGGAGATGCGCATCCGGCGATCGTAGGCTGTGCCCGAGGTCAGCGGCATACTGACCCGCATGCGCCTGATCACCGCCGCTTCGGTGCCCCCGTCCCTCGCCCGCGTCACCGAGCCCACGGCTCCCCCACTTCGGGTCGGGCTGGTCCAGCACGCCTGGGACCCCGACGCCGACGCGTTGCGCGCGACCCTGACCGACGGCATCCGCACCGCCGCCGACGCCGGGGCCCAGATCGTCTTCCTGCCCGAGCTCACCCTGTCGCGCTACCCCGCCGACACGCTGCCGACCGGCCGCCCCGACACCACCGCCGAGTCACTCACCGACGGGCCGACCATCACCTTCGCGCGCGAGGCGGCCGCGGCCACCGGGGTGCTCGTGCACGCCTCACTGTTCGAGCGGGCGCCCGCCCCCGACGGCACCGACGACGG
>JAGNQK010000311.1 GCA_017989115.1 Dermatophilaceae bacterium
AAGAAGAAGGACACCCTCGCTCGCAGCCTGCAGGACTTCATGGGCGACAACTTCCTTCGCGAGGACATCATCCGCGACCGGGTGCTGGCCGCTCGGATCTCCGAACGGGCCGCCGCCTGGGCGCTCGTGCCCACGAACACCCGCCGGGCGACCGACGAGGTCGTCGGCGTCACCGTCGCCGCGCTGCACCGGCTGCGCGACGAGTCGGTCGCGGGGCTGCTCGATGAGGCCGTGCTGCCGCGTCTGCGCGAGGAGCCGATCGCTCCGATCGCAGGCACGTTCCTCGGCGAGGTGGTCCGCGACCGCGCGCACCACGGGCTGGTCGACTTGGCGGTCAGCGAGGCGCATCGGTGGCTGCTGGCCAACGAGGAGACCTTCGCCGCTGTCCTTGAAGAGCGAGCCCCATGGTGGGCCCCGCAACGGGTCAACGAGGTCGTCATCAAACGCTTGCACGTCGAGGCGCTGGCCTGGGTCGAGGACATCCGCGACAACCCGCACCACCACGCTCGGGTCGCCCTCGACGATCTGCTCACCCAGCTCGCCGACGACCTGCAGCACGACCCGGAGACGATGGAGCGGGCCGAGCGGATCAAGGTGCGCGTCCTGGACCACCCGCAGCTGTTGGAGACGGCAACCTCGCTGTGGGCCGCCTTCCGCACCGCGCTCATCACGTCACTCGGGGAGAGTGACTCGCCGCTGCGTCGCCGGATCGAGGGCCAGCTGCGGTCGTTCGCCGAGCATGTCCGCGATGACGAGGGGTTGCGGGGCCGACTCGACGGGTATGCCGCGGACCTCACGACCTTCTTCGTCGACCGCTACGGCGACGAGTTGATGACCGTCATCAGCCACACCATCGAGCGTTGGGACGGTCGGGAGACTGCCGAGAAGGTCGAGCTGCATGTCGGCCGCGACCTGCAGTTCATCCGGATCAACGGCACGATCGTGGGTGGCCTGGTCGGCGTCCTCATTCACGCGGTGACGATCCTGCTGGGGCGCTGACGCGGCGGCACGGCATACGGAACTCGGATGAGGGCGGTCGGCGCGAGGTGAGAAACTGAGCGGATGCAATTGAGCGCCTACCGGGACGTGACCGCCATCCCGGCGGCACGGTCGGTGCTCATCTTGGGGTTCATCGTGCGGATGCCGATGTTCGCCACCGGCATCGTGCTCACCCTTCACGTGGTGTCGACGTTAGGTCGTTCGTACGGCGAGGCGGGCCTGGTCTCGGCCGCGTTCACCGTGGCTCTGGCGGTGTCCGCGCCCTGGCGCGGGAGGGTGCTGGACCGTCGGGGGGTGCGCCGGGCCGTGGCCCCGTCGATCGTCGCGACCGGCCTCGTGTGGACCACCTTGCCGTTCCTCCCGTATGCCGTGCTGCTGCCCGCGTGCGTCCTCGGGGGGCTTTTCGCCGTGCCCACCTTCTCGATCCTGCGCCAGGCGCTCATCGCCGCGGTGCCTGACGAACGGCGGCGGACGGCCCTGTCCCTCGACTCAGTGCTCGTCGAACTGTCGTTCATGATTGCTCCCGCAGTGGCGGTTTGGGCGGCGGCTACCTATGACACCCGGTGGGTCCTGTTCACCCTGGCTGTGTTGAGCCTGCTGGCTGCGGTGGTGGTCTACGTCGTCGACCCGCCGATGCGCTCCGCGTCGGCTGACTACCCCCTGGCCCACGACGCCCCGTCAGCGCTGGACGAGGACTCCTCCCGGGATCACCCCGAATCGGCTGGGCGATGGGTGTCGCTTGGCGTTGTGGCGGTTCTCGGCGCCGCGGCAGCAAGCACGGTGGTCCTGGCCGGCACCGATGTCGCCATCGTGGCAGCTCTGCGCTCCACGGGCGACGCTGCCGCCATCGGGTGGGTGCTCAGCGTCTGGGGTGCCGGGTCGCTGCTGGGCGGTCTGGTCTATGGCGCTTGGCACCGGTCGATCTCGGTGTTCTGGTTGCTGGGTGGCCTCGCGCTGTCCACCATCCCCGTCGCCCTGGCCGGCTCGCTGGGCTGGCTGGTGGTGCTGCTGTTCGTGTGCGGAGTGTTGTGCGCACCAACGATCACGGCCACCGTCGACCACTTGTCCCGGCTGGTGCCGGAACGCTCTCGCGGCGAAGCGATGGGCTGGCACGGATCGGCCATGACGGCCGGTCATGCGATCGGCGCGCCATTGGCCGGGTATGCCATCGACCACGCCGGCTGGGGGTGGGGCTTCATCTCGGTGTCCCTGTTCGGGCTTGCTATCGCTGTCATCGGGGGCGTCGGCGAGCAGCTTCGCCGACGCCATCTCTCGACTCGCGCAACCGTGGCAACAAACGCCTAGGCGCAGCCGAGTCCCGGCTAGTTCCCGGGCTAGATCTCCGGCAGATCGGCGTCCCGCGTGGCGCCGGGGTCAGGCCTCGACGCGGCCGTAGGGGATCAGCCGCACCGTCAACCACTCGTGCAGGCCCCGCGCGAGAGCGACGCTGGCAGCGGCACGTGCCGACACGGCATACCGAAGTCCTCCCCAGGCGCCGCCCGCGAACGTAGCGACACTCCCCACCAGTGAGTTCATCGGTCCCCTCCTTGCCGAGTCCCGCCGGACTGGCCGGACGACTGGCTCTCACCTGGTAATCTAGGCCCTTGACCAACCGCGTCTCGTGGCGCCCCCCGGGGCCGCGACGTGCGCGGTGTGCAAGAGAAGCCCCGCTTCCACCCGCGTCGACCACCAGTCGCCGGGTC
>JAGNQK010000312.1 GCA_017989115.1 Dermatophilaceae bacterium
CGCGGGTCACCGGTGACGAGGGCGTTGTGCGGGTGCAGCCGGGTGACCCGATCGGCCCCTTCCGTGGTGCCTACGTCGACCTCGACTACCCCGACCTGCCCCGCCAGCAGTTCGACGGGGGGCAGCAGGCCCTGGACGCCCAGCGCGGCGTCGCCTACGTGCCGCTGCGTCAGGAGGGAGAGGTCTGGGTCGGTGGCGAGGTCGTGCGCACGGCACCGGCTGACGGGCTGTACCTGACCTGCGACGACTCCAGCTGGCGGCTGCGGTGCGGGATCGAGAGCTGGTTCCTGCCGCAGGCTGACGCCAAGGCCTTCGAGGATGCCGTTCGCGCCGGTCGTGCGGTGGCCACCGTTCGCGTCGACGGATCGGGGCACGCCGCCCTGGTCGACGTGGAGACCCGCTGACCTGAACGGCTGGTGTCCCCGGGGCCCGGCAGGAGGGCATCATGGGCCGATGAGCGATGACGCCGTGGACCGGGCCCAGCGAGTGCTGGAAGAAGGCATCTCCACCGACTTCAGCAAGGCGATGTCGTACGGCGCCTACCTGGACCTCGACACGTTGCTCTCCGCGCAGCATCCGCGCAGTGAGCCACAGCAGCACGACGAGCTGCTCTTCATCATCCAGCACCAGGTCGCCGAGCTCTGGCTCAAGCTGCTGCTGCACGAGATGCACTCGGCCCGCGCCCTCATCGCCGCCGATGAGCTCGCCCCGGCGCTGAAGCGGCTGGCCCGGGTCAAGCACGTGCAGAAGCAGCTCGTCGAGCAGTGGGACGTCCTGGCCACCCTCACCCCGAGCGAGTACGCCCAGATCAGGCCCTTCCTCGCGACGAGCTCAGGGTTCCAGAGCCACCAGTACCGGGCCGTGGAGTTCCTGCTCGGCAACAAGAACGCCGACATGGTGCGCGTCTTCGAGCACAGCCCCCACGAGCACGCCGAGCTGATGCGCCTGCTCGGTGAACCGACGATCTACGACGAGTTCCTGCGCTTCCTCGCCCGGCGCGGCTACCCGGTTCCCTCTGCGGTGCTCGAGCGGGACGTCACCCAGCCCTACCGGCTCGATGAGGACCTCGTCGCCGTGTTCGAGGCGGTGTACGCCTCGCCGTCCGAGCACTGGGGGGTTTACGAGACCTGCGAAGAGCTCGTCGACATCGAGGACCTGTTCCAGCAGTGGCGCTTCCGCCACCTCCAGGTCGTCACCCGCACCATCGGGCACCGGCAGGGCACCGGTGGGTCGAGCGGCGTCGGCTTCCTGCGCAAGGCCCTGGACCTCACGTTCTTCCCCGAGCTGTACGCGGTGCGCGCCCTCGTGGAGTGAGCTGCCCTTGCGTCCGGCATGTTGGCTGCCCAAGGCACCAACCTGCCGGACGCAAGCAGGGATACTCAGCCCATGCCTCGCGTCATCCACACCGCTCAGGCCCTCGTCGACGCCGTGATGGAGGTGCCGTCACTGCCGGTGCGGGGCGGCAACGTCATGGCGACGTCGTACCGTCGCTATGCCGGGGGAGCGGTGACGATCCTGCTCGCCGCGGCACGCTCGGGCGTCGAGTGCGTGCATGCAGGGGCCGTCGGTACAGGGCCGAACGGTGACCTCGTCCGCGGGGCGCTTGCTGCTGAGGGGGTGACGTTGTCGGCACCACCGGTGGCCGACCTCGACACGGGTGTGTGCGTCGTGCTCGTCGAGCCCAGTGCCGAGCGCACCTTCGTGACCACCCAGGGTGCCGAGCGGCAGATCACGGTGCAGTCCCTGGCCGCCTCGAACCCGGTGCCCGGAGACCTCGTGTGCGTCAGTGGCTACTCGCTGGTGGGCCGCACGCGTGACCCGCTCGTCGAGTGGCTGGACACCCTGGCCGACGGTGTCGTCGTCGTGCTCGATCCCGGAGCCACCTTCGCCGGGCTGGCCGAGCCGCTGCGTGACCGGGTGCTCGCCCGCACCGATGTCTGGACCGGCAACGCCGACGAGGCAGCCGCGCTCACCGGGGTGCGGGGGATGCACGAGGCCGCTGAGGTCGTCGCCACCCTCCTCGCACCGGATGCCGTGACGATCGTTCGCGACGGTGCTCGCGGGTGCGCGGTGCGTGAGTCGGGCCGCACGACCCACTGCCCGGGACACCCGCAGCGACCGGTGGACACCAACGGTGCGGGGGACACCCACACGGGGGTGCTGCTCGCCGAGCGGGCCACGGGGGCATCGTGGCCGGAGGCCGCTGCCCGGGCCAATGCGGCAGGGGCCATCAAGGTGACCCGTCGCGGCCCGGACACCGCCCCGACCCGGGCGGAGATCGACGCCTTCCTGGCAGCCCTGTCCCACTGACCCGGTGCGCCCCCGCGGTCGAGGTGATGGCGCTCGCGAATGCGTGCGGCCGGGGTTCGACCCGCCTGTCAGGCCAGCCCGTCGAGGTCGGCGCGGCAGCGCGCTTCGAACTCGGAGAGCTCGGCCAGCGCCGACTCGAGGTCCCGGCGCCGCTGCTCGAGGTCGCTGCGGCGCTCGCCGATCTGGGCCAGCACGTACTCGAGCTGGCTGCGCCGCCCGCGTGGCACGTCGTAGAGATCGATGATCGTGCGGATCTCGTCGAGCGGGAAGCCGAGCCGCCGCCCGCGCAGGATGAGCCCGAGTCGGGTGCGGTCGCGCCGGTGATAGACCCGGGTGGTGCCGCGCCGCTCGGGGGAGATGAGCCCGAGGTCCTCGTAGTGCCGAAC
>JAGNQK010000314.1 GCA_017989115.1 Dermatophilaceae bacterium
CCAGGCCACCAACCAGGCGCCCGATCGGCTCTGCACGGCCTGCTTCACCGGGACGTACCCGGTTCCCCTGCCCGAGAAAGGTCTCGGCAAGGCGGTGCTCGAGCTCGATCTGGCGGTGTCGACCGGGGCGAACGGTCAGCGGGTGACGGGCGAGCGGCATCCGCACCGCCACGTGCCCGTGCTGGACGTCGAGGGCGTGTCGACCTCGGCCGCCGGTGGCGCCGCGGATGCCGTGCTCCGCCCCTGACCAGCACGTTCGGGCGCTGCTTTCCTGAGAGCGAGGGTCATGTTGCGCCGGGTCGAGGTACTACCTCGAACCCGCCGCGCGCTCAGCTCTCAGACCACTCGGCCGGCGGGTAGAGCGGGATCTCGCGCGCATGGCTGCCCCGGTCGTCGTCGCGGTCGTGGCTGCCGCGAGCATCGCGACCGCGGATGCCGTGACGCGGGTCGGCGTCGTCGTCACCAGCAGCGCGGTGGTCGCCCTGTGACGCCTCAGGCTGCCCGTCGTCGGACTCGAGCGCCCACGGCGCCCAGACGGCCCCGATGCCCGATGCCCGGGCGGTCCCGGCAGTTCCGCCCGCGGAGCCCTGCGATCCGGCCGCGCCGACGACCGGGATCTCACCGGTGTCGCGAAGCCGCCTCGAGGGGGCGCCCAGGTTCGAGCTGCGGTACCAGGACTCCTGCGGGTTTCGCTGGATCGGGTCGGCGGTCGGGTCGGAGCGCCACCCCGCCGGGGCATGCACCGCCGCGGGTCCGCTCCCGCCGGCCAGGGGGCCGCCATCGGGGCCGTGCCCTCCGCCCGGACCGTCCCAGCCGCCGCCACCGGGCCCTCCCGAGCCATCGCCGCCGCCTGGCCCTGCACCACCCTCCGCCTGCGCCTCGGCCTCAGCGACCGTGGTGCCGAACAGCTCGGAGCAGATCGCCTGGTAGTGGACCTGTGCGTTCGGCACGTAGGCGACGACCGACAGGGCCTGGCCCTGGCCGGCCGACTCCATGACGAACGTGCCGTAGCCGACGATCCGGCCGAGCAGAGACTGGTCGAAGGTCATGTCCGTGACCTTCGTGAGCGGCATCATCGCGACCTTGCGCCGGATGAAGCCGTAGAAGAGCAGGAAGCGCTTGTCGGTGGCGACGAACCACTCGCGGCGCCAGTTCAGCCACGTCCAGACCAGCCAGCCCATGGTGCCCCACCACAGGAGGAGGCTGAGGTTGTGCAGCAGCATCGGCCCGCCCTCGCTGGTGGGCACCTTGACGTCGACGACGAACGCGAGGACGGTGGCCGCGACGGCTGCGCCGATCTCGCGGGACAGCGACAACCAGTGGTGGCGGACCGCGACGATCGCGCGCTCGCCGGGTACGAGGGAGCGGTCGAGGTCGCGGTCGAGCCGCGGCCGCCGCGCCATGTCAGCCTCGAAGCAGTGAGTCGAAGAACCTCGCGATGTTCTCCACACCGTTGGTGATGATGTCCCACACCGAGTTGAAGATGTCGGCGGCGCTGTTGGGCGAGGTGAGGATGGCGTAGAGCAGGAAGATGACAAGGAGCCACATCACGATCTTCTTGACCGGGGGCATGTCACGTCCTTCTCTTCGCTGTGGGGCGTGCCGAGCGCACGCCGCAGACGCCATAGTGTCAGATGTGACGGATGTGACGACTGAGGCGTGTCGTCGGGCGTGTCGTGGGCCGAGGGCTACTGGGCCAGGCCGTACAGGCGGTCACCCGCGTCGCCGAGCCCCGGCACGATGTAGCCGTTCTCGTTGAGGCGCTCGTCGATCGCCCCGGTGACCAGGGTGATCGGCGGGGCGACGTCGGCCAGGGCAGCCTGGAGGTGGGCGATGCCCTCGGGTGCGCTCAGCAGCGTGACCGCGGTGATGTCGTTCGCCCCACGGTCGACGAGGAACTTGATGGCGTCGGCCATCGAACCACCGGTCGCGAGCATCGGGTCGAGCACGTAGACCTGACGCCCCGACAGGTCGTCGGGCAGGCGGTTGGCGTAGGTGATCGCCTCGAGGGTCTCCTCGTCGCGCTGCATGCCGAGGAAGCCGACCTCGGCGCTGGGCAGCAGGCGCACCATGCCCTCGAGCATCCCGAGGCCCGCGCGCAGGATCGGCACGATGAGCGGCTTGGGGTTGCTCAGCTTGATGCCGGTCGTCGGGCCCACCGGCGTCTCGATCTCGAAGGGCTCGACACGGACCTCACGGGTTGCCTCGTACGCGAGGAGGGTCATCAGCTCTTCAGCCAGGCGACGGAACGTGGGGGAGTCCGTCCGCTTGTCCCGGAGGTAGGTCAACTTGTGGGCGATGAGCCGGTGGTCCGGGTTGATGACTCGCATGGGTGAAACTTAGCGCGTGAGCCCCCCACCCCACCCCTCGGATGCCGCGTGGATGCGTCATGCGCTCACCCTCGCGGAGCGCGCGGCGCAGGCGGGTGACGTGCCCGTCGGTGCCGTCGTCGTGTCGAGTTCCGGGGAGCTGCTCGGGGAGGGCTGGAACCAGCGTGAACGCGATGGTGACCCGAGCGCCCACGCCGAGGTCGTCGCCATCCGGGCCGCGGCCGCACGGCTGGGCTCCTGGCGCCTGGCCGGCTGCACCCTCGTGGTGACGATGGAGCCGTGCCCGATGTGTGCCGGCGCCGCCATGCTGGCCCGCGTCGAGCGGGTGGTGCTCGGCGCGTGGGATCCCAAGCTCGGGGCCT
>JAGNQK010000313.1 GCA_017989115.1 Dermatophilaceae bacterium
TATGCCGCGTGGTGACTACCGCGTCGACCTGCGCCGAGCGCGGTGGTCGCCGGAGTCGATGGGGTCGCCGGGTGGCCAGAGGCCGGGTGGGCAGACTCAGGGTGGGCAGACTCAGGGTGGGCAGACGGCTGGCGGACGTGTGGGTGGTGGGCGGACGGCATCCGGGCGCGGTGGGCTGCACCACGTGGAGGTGTGGGTCGCCGATCTTGGTGCGGCGCGGGCCAGTTGGGGCTGGCTTTTGGGGGAGTTGGGCTGGGTGCTCGGTGACGACTGGGGGCACGGGATCGCCTGGGAGCTCGGCCCGGTCTACCTCGTCGTGGAGTCGGGGCCAGACGTGGTGGCCGGCGATCACGAGCGCACGCGGCCCGGCGTCAACCATCTGGCCTTCCACGGTGGCACCCGCGAGCAGGTCGACGCTCTCGTGGCGGCGGCGTCGGCACATGGGTGGGAGTTGCTGTTTGCCGACCGACATCCGTATGCCGGTGGGCCGGAGCATTACGCGGCCTATCTGCACGATGGCCAGGGCTTCGAGGTTGAGGTGGTCGCGACCTGAGCGGGGTGCGGCGACGTCACGCTGCCGACGTGGGTGTCGGTGGGGGAGGTGGCGTGGGGCACGTGGCGGCACCCAGGATCTTGGTGGACCGGCTGTCGGTGCACCGTGATGGGATGAGTCCATGCTCACCCTGCGGCGCGCCCCGGCAGTCGTCGTCGAGCCTCCCGTGCTCGACGCGACCCAGCGTGCCGCCGTGGCGGCGGCGGGGCCCGTGGTTCGGGTGCTCAGCGGGCCGGGGACGGGCAGCTCGACCGTGGCCGTCGAGATCGTCGTCGACCGGGTCGACCGGCACGGGTTGACCCCCGACCAATGTCTCGTCCTGGCGCCGACCCGGTTGGCGGCAGCCGGGCTGCGGGAGCGGATCACTGCCCGGCTGGCGCGCACGTCGACCGAGCCGTTGGCGCGCACTCATCAGGCGTTCGGCTTTGCGATCCTGCGCCGGGAGGCCGCCCTGCGGGGGGCGCCGACCCCGCGGCTGCTTAGCGGACCGGAGCAGGATGTTGTGCTGCGCGACCTCCTGGCCGGGCACGCGGCATCGGGCGTCGGGCCGCAGTGGCCCGATCGGGTGCTGGCCGCGCTGGGCACCCGGGGGTTCCGGGCCGAGCTGCGCGACCTGCTCATGCGGGCCGTCGAGCACGGGGTTGAGGCGCCCCGGCTCGCCGAGCTCGGGCACCTCCATGACCGACCCGAGTGGGTCGCGGCGGCGACCGTCCTGGATGAATACGACGAGGTGACCGCGCTCTCGCAACCTGGCGCATATGACCCGGCGTGGATCCTCACGGCGGCAGCCGACCTGCTCGACGACGACCCGGAGGCGTTGGCCCGGCTGCGCGACGACGTGCGCCAGATCGTCGTCGATGACGCCCAAGAGCTCACCTGGGCGGCGGCCCGGCTGCTGAGGACCATCGCCCATCCCGGAATGCAGATCGTCCTGGTCGGTGACCCCGACTCGGCGGTCCAGACCTTCCGTGGCGCCGATCCCCGGCTGCTGTGGTGGGACCAGTGGCCCGCCCTCGGTGACGCTCCCACAGTGGTGCTGCGCACGGCATACCGGACGCCGCACCGGCTGCACACGGCGGCGGGTGAGGTGGTGCGACGGATCGGAGCGACCGGCGGAGGCGAACAGCGGGACAGCCGGCCGGCGCGCGAGGGCGGCGAGCTGCAGGTCGCGCTGCTGCGGTCGGTAGCCCAGGAGGCGGGCTTCATCGCCTCGACGTTGCGTCGTGCCCACCTGCACGGGGGTATGCCGTGGCGCGAGATGGCCGTGCTCGTGCGGGGCCGGGGGCGCGCGGGGACCTTGCGACGGGTGTTGGCGGCGGCGGGGGTGCCGCTCGCGCCGCCCGACGGTGAGGTGCCGGTCCGTGACGAGGTCGCAGTCCGTCCGCTCCTGGCGCTGCTCGACCTGTGCGTGCGGCTGGCCCGAGACCCGGCTGCTCTCATCACCCCGACCGAGGCCGTCGATCTGTGTCTGTCGCCGGTGGGCGGGGCCGACGCGGTGTCGTTGCGGCGCTTGCGGCGGGCGCTGCGACGCGTCGAGCTCGACGGCGGCGGGCGCCGATCCAGCGACGAGCTGTTGGCGGCGGCGCTGGGGGACCCGGTGCTCAGTGCTGGTTCCGGCGTCGACGGCGAGCCGCTGCGGCGGTTGACCCGGGCGATCCTTGCCGGGGTGGCTGCGGCGAGACGGTCGCCTGACGGGGACGGGTGGGCACCCGAGGTCAGCGCCGAGACGGTGTTGTGGGCCATCTGGTCGGCGCTCGGGCTGGCCGCTGGGTGGCGGCGGGCGGCGCTGGAGGGTGGCAGCCGGGGGGCGCGGGCCGACCGCGACCTCGACGCCGTCGTGGGTGTGTTCGACGCCGCAGCTCGGTATGCCGACCGGTTGCCCGGGTCGGGCCCCGACGCGTTCCTCGACCACGTCCGCGGGGAGGAGGTGCCGGGTGACACGCTGGCCTTGCGGGCGCCGGTGCTGGACACGGTGGCCGTGTTGACTCCTGCTGCGGCAGCGGGTCGGCAGTGGCGGCTGGTGTGCGTGGCGGGGCTCCAGGAAGGGGTCTGGCCCGACCTTAGGTTGCGCGGGTCGCTGTTGGGGTCGGAGCAGCTGGTCGACGTGGTGACCGGCCGTGGGGGGTCGGTGCGGGCGGG
>JAGNQK010000081.1 GCA_017989115.1 Dermatophilaceae bacterium
ACGTCGGGGCGGGTCACGTTGACGATCGGCATGGGGTGGCTCATCGGCTCGACGTCGGCGATCGGTGCCTGCTGCACGGTCGCCACCGCCTCGAGGATGACCCCGAGCTCGCCGACCATGCGGTCGAGCTCGGCGTCGGAGAGGTCGATGCGGGCGAGTCCGGCGAGGTGCGCCACGTCGTCACGGGTGAGGTCGGCCATGCGGGCCAGTCTATGGGCCCGCCGCCGGGCTGCGAGACTGGGCCGGTGCTCACGGACACCGCCTCGACACAGCTCGTGCTCGATCTCGTCGGCGTGTTCGTGTTCGCGCTCACCGGCGCCATCGTCGGCGTGCGGCGGGGCCTGGACGTCTTCGGCGTGCTCGTGCTCGGCTGGATCGCCGGGCTGGGCGGAGGCATCATCCGCGACGTCTTCCTCGGCATCACCCCGCCGGTGGCGGTGAGCGACTGGCGCCTGCTCGCGGCCGCGGTGGTCGCAGGGCTGGCCGTCTTCCTCCTCCACGGGACGTGGCAGGAGGTCGCCGAGCGCCATCCGGACGCGCGTCTGGGCAGGGTCTCGTTCACCGTGCGTCTGTTGGATGCCGCGGGGCTGGCAGTGTTCGCCGTCAGCGGGGCCCTCGTGGCCCTCGACGCCCAGGCGGGAGCGCTGGCAGCCACGCTCATCGGGGGCATCACCGGGATCGGCGGAGGCCTCTTGCGGGACGTGCTGACCGGGCAGGTGCCCGAGGTGCTGCGGCGAGAGCTGTATGCCGTGCCGGCCCTTGCCGGGGCGGGTCTGGTCGTCCTGCTCCACGAGGCGGGGGCCCTCACGACGCTCACCGCCTGGGCGGCGGTCGGGTTCGTCTTCGTCACCCGGGTCGTGGCGGTCGTGCTCAACCTGAACGCTCCGCGCCCCTTGCGCAGCCGAGCCTGACCACCCGGACGAGCGGGTATCAGGAACGGGGAGTCCGGCTCCTTCACGGTGAGCGGCCAGATGGACTGGGGATCGGCCCGCGACGCTCCAAGGAGAACGCCATGCCAGACAACGACCGCACCTCTGCGCGCCTGCCGGCCGCGGTGCTCGCACACCTCACCGAGGTGCTCGGTGCCACGCCGCAGACCACCGGCAAGACCGAGGCCGAGCTGCCCGGCGGGGAACGCCTCGTCGCGTACCACGCCGTGTCGGCCGAGAAGCCCAATGCCGTCGTGGCCGTGGTCGCCGCAGCCGACGGCACCATCACACCGCGCGCCGACTTCACGGCAGCCCTGGGCCACGACCCGTTCATCCCGCACTTCGACCCGCCCGTGCTCGGCACCGTCCCGCCGCGCCGTCGGCCCGTGACGATCAACCCGCGACGCAACGACTGGCGGCTCGACCAGTGCGACCGGCGCAGCGAGAAGATCACCGTCACCATCCCACCCACAGGCACTGCGCCCAAGGCCGACGTCTACCTACTGGCAGACACCACGGGCAGCATGGCGCCGGTCATCGACGCCGTGAAGGCCGGTGCCGACGCCATCCTCAGCGACCCCGCCCTGGCAGCCTTCGACGTCGCGTGGGGAGTCGGCAACTACCGCGACTTCACGGTGCCAGCCCCCAACTCCTACGCCTTCCAGCACCAGCTCGCCCCGACGACCAGCACGGCGGCCGCATCCGGCGCCATCTCGACGTGGAACGCCGACGAGGGCGGCGACACGCCCGAGGGCCAGCTCTACGCCCTTCAGGAGCTCGCGACGAACACGAGCATCGGGTGGCGCACCGACAGCAAGCGGATCATCGTGTGGTTCGGCGACGCTCCCGGCCACGACCCCATCTGCACCGACCTCACCGGCCTGCCTGCGGCGATCACGGAGGCCACGGCGACCGCTGCCCTCACCGGGGCGAACATCACCGTCGTGGCGGTGAGCACCACCACCGGGGTCGCCGACGCCCTCGACGGCGACCCGAACTCCGGATCCTTCGACTACCCGACCTGTGCCGCCAACGGAACCGCGGGGCAGGCCACCCGGATCACGGCCGCCACCGGCGGGGAGCACCGCACCGGCGTCGACCCGGGCAGCATCGTCTCGACGCTCAGCGACCTCATCGCCGATGCGGTGCAGTCAACCGGCAACGTGCACCTCGTGGCGACTGGCGACACGGCCCAGTTCGTCGAGTCGATCACCCCTGCGGCCGGTTACGGTCCGCTCGCCGGCGACGAGACGCACACGCTGACCTTCGAGGTGGTGTGGGTCGGCACCAAGGCGTGCGCCGAGCGCGACCAGGAGCTCACCGGCACGATCGATGTCGTCGCCGACGACGTCGTGGTCGCGAGCAAGCCGGTGCGGGTCGTGGTGCCGAAGTGCCGCTACCACTACGTCGTCGAGGTGGTCTGCGGTGAGCGGCCGCCCCTTCGCGGGCGCGACGACCACGACGACCGAGGCGACCACCCCGAGGGCCCCGGCGGCGGCCACCCCACGAAGGACGACGGCCCCTGCGCGGTCGTGCCCGGCCGGTACGCGACGGCCGTGCTCATCAGCAACCCGTCCACGTGCACCGCCGTCATCGAGAAGCGGTTCGCCCCGCTCGTGGTCGACGGCAAGACCATCGGGCGCGAGCCCGACATCCAGCCGGCCAAGCCGTTCGCCAAGCTGGAACTGCCCGCGAACCACGCGACGATGGACGACTGCTGCGCTCTGCACGAGGCCGTCGACCACGGCCCGGGTCTGCTGCTCGGGGTGCTCGACATCGTGTCCGACCGTCCGCTGGAGGTGCGGGCCGTGCACACCGCACACGGTGCCCAGACGCAGACCGGCGCCCCGTCGATCACCACGCGGGCCGTCGACCCGCGACGCGCTCCCTGAGTGCGCACTGCCGGTAACCCGGGACCGCCTGCACGACGCCTCGGGGGATCCGCCCACAGACTCGACCCGGCTGGCCACGCCGATCCAGGCCAGCCGGGTCGTGTTTTGCTGACTGTTCCCGCCGGAAGGTCAGGACACGGGATCGGGGTTGCCGGTGTCGAGCAGGCGGCGGAAGCCGGCCTCGTCGAGGATGGTCAGCCCGAGCTCGCGGGCCTTGTCCTCCTTGGAGCCGGCGTTCTCGCCGACGACGACGTAGTCGGTCTTCTTCGACACCGACCCCGAGGCCTTGCCCCCGCGGCTGAGGATGGCCTCCTTGGTCTCATCACGTGAGAACCCCTCGAGTGACCCGGTGACGACGATCGTGAGCCCGGCCAGCGTCTGCTCCACCGACTCGTCCCGTTCGTCCACCATGCGCACACCGTCGGCGGCCCAGCGGTCGACGATCGCGACGTGCCACTCGTTGCCGGGCTTGTCGAACCAGTCGCGCACCGACTCGGCGATGACCGGGCCGACGCCCTCCACCCCGGCGAGCTCCTCGAGCGAGGCGCCGCAGACGGCATCCATCGAACCGAGGTGGGAGGCGAGCGCCCGGGCGGCGGTCGGGCCCACGTGGCGGATGGACAGCGCGACGAGCACCCGCCACAGCGGCTGGGCCTTCGCCGAGTCGAGGTTGGCGACGAGCTTGTGGCCGTTCGCCGAGAGCACGCGGCCGTCGACGACGTCCTGCGGCGGGTCGGTCTTCTTCGCGGTGCGGGTGTAGAGCGGCACCCGGGCGACGTCGTCCACGGTCAGCGAGAACAGCCGGGCCTCGGTGGGGCCGCCGAGCTCGGGGTCCTCGAGGACGCCCGACTCCAGCAGGGCGATCGACCCTTCCCAGCCCAGGGCCTCGATGTCGAACGCACCGCGTGAGGCGAGCGCGAAGAGCCGCTCCCGCAGCTGGCTCGGGCAGGAGCGGGCGTTGGGGCAGCGGATGTCCTTGTCGCCCTCCTTCTCGGGGGCCAGTGCGGTGCCGCACGAGGGGCAGTGGGTCGGCATGACGAACTCACGCTCGGTGCCGTCGCGCAGGTCGACGACCGGCCCGAGGATCTCGGGGATGACGTCGCCCGCCTTGCGCAGCACGATGGTGTCGCCGATGAGCACGCCCTTGCGCCGCACCTCGTCGGCGTTGTGCAGGGTCGCCTGGGTGACCGTCGACCCGGCGACGACGACCGCCTTCATGACCCCGTAGGGCGTGACCCGCCCGGTGCGTCCGACGTTGACCTGGATGTCGAGGAGCTTGGTGTTGACCTCCTCCGGTGGGTACTTGTAGGCGATGGCCCACCGGGGTGCCCTCGACGTCGAGCCGAGTTGGCGCTGGACCGCGACCTCGTCGACCTTGACGACGACGCCGTCGATGTCGTGGGCGTTGTCGTGCCGGTGCTCGCCGGTGTGCGTGATGAAGGCGAGCACCTCGTCGACGGTCTCGACCACGCGGAACTGGTCGGACACCGGCAGACCCCACTCCCGCATCCGGTCGTAGGCCTCGCTCTGCCGGGTCAGTTCCAGCCCCCGGTGCGCGCCGATGCCGTGCACGAGCATGCGCAGGTCGCGGGTCGCGGTGACCCGCGGGTCCTTCTGGCGCAGCGACCCCGCAGCGGTGTTGCGCGGGTTGGCGAACGGCGCCTTGCCCGCGGCGACGAGGCTCGCGTTGAGGTCGGCGAAGGCGGCGAGCGGGAAGTAGACCTCACCGCGGATCTCGACGAGCTCGGGGACGTCGTCACCGCTCAGCGTCTCGGGGATGCCGGCGATGGTGCGCACGTTGAGGGTGACGTCCTCACCGGTTCGCCCGTCGCCGCGGGTGAGTGCCCGGGTGAGCCGGCCGCCCTCGTAGAGCAGGTTGATCGCGAGCCCGTCGATCTTCAGCTCGCACAGGAAGTGGTGCGCCGCGCCACCCGCATCACGCTCCACTCGCGCCGCCCAGGTGCGCAGCTCGTCGGCGTCGAAGGCGTTGTCGAGGCTGAGCATCCGCTCGAGGTGGTCGACCGCCTGGAAGTCGGTGGAGAAGATCGCCCCGCCCACCTGCTGGGTCGGGCTGTCCGGGGTGCGCAGGGCGGGGTGCTCGTCCTCGAGCGCCGTCAGCGAGCGGATGAGGGCGTCGTACTCGCCGTCGCTGATCGTCGGCGCGTCCTTGACGTGGTAGGCGAACTGGTGGGCCCGGACCTGCTCGGCGAGGGTGACCCAGGCGTGACGGGCCTCGTCCGGCACGGCGTCGGCGTCGGTGGGTGGCGTCGAGGCGGGGTCGATCGGCGTGGCGTTCACGGCGGTCATCCTGCCGCAGGGCGCCGACGGGCGAGCAGCACGTCGCGCGTGACGTCGAGGTGCCCCAGGTGCTGGGTGAGCTCCTCGAACACGTGGAGCAGCACGGCACCCTGCGTGCGGTGGCGGGTGAGGCCGTCGCCCGCGGGTGGGTTGCGCGGCGCCTCGTGCGGTGCCGCCGCCCGGGCGTCTTCGTGCAGGCTGGCTCGGCCGGCCTCGAGCATGGTGATCGCCTGGTCGACGGTGAGGGTCGCTCGGAACTCGGCATCGCGGTCGCGGGGCACGACGATGCCGCGGTTGACCGTGCGGCCCCACCGGGCCATGACCCCGACCACGTGCGCGACGAGACCGGATGCCGTGTTGCTCCCCGGCACGTCGTCGAGCCGGACGTTGAGCAGGTCGTCACCCAGGGCGCGGCAGCTCTCGGCGTAGGCGTCCAGGGCGATGTCGCAGGAGGCGAGCAGTTCGTCGACGGTGATCACCCGGCCACCGTAGCGACGGGCACCGACGGGCACCGACGGGCACCGACGGTCGAGGTCGGCTGCGGGCGCGGAGTGCGCCACCGGCTCGCGCGCCCCGCGGGCGACGCCCGCCGGCCTTCCGCTGGGTGACCCGGCACGACACCAGCGGTCGAGGTTTGCCAGAGTGGGCCCATGACCGCGAAACTACACCCCCGGGTCCAGCCGCACTTCGAGATGGTCCTCTCGCGCAATCCCGGTGAGACGGAGTTCCATCAGGCCGTCTTCGAGGTCATGGCGAGCCTGACCCCCATGATCGGCACCCGCCCCGAGTACGCGCAGTGGTCGGTGCTCTCGCGCATGTGCGAACCCGAGCGGCAAATCATCTTCCGCGTGCCGTGGCTCGACGACCAGGGCCGGGTGCAGATCAACCGCGGCTTCCGGGTGGAGTTCAACTCGGCGCTGGGCCCCTACAAGGGCGGTCTGCGCTTCCACCCGAGCGTCAACCTGTCGATCATCAAGTTCCTCGGTTTCGAGCAGGTCTACAAGAACGCCCTGACCGGCATGCCGATCGGCGGCGGCAAGGGCGGGTCCGACTTCGACCCCAAGGGCCGCTCCGACACCGAGATCATGCGCTTCTGCCAGTCGTTCATGACCGAGCTCTACCGGCACATCGGCGAGTACACCGACGTGCCGGCGGGTGACATCGGCGTCGGCGGGCGTGAGATCGGCTACCTGTTCGGGCAGTACAAGCGCATCACCAACCGCTACGAGTCCGGGGTGCTCACCGGCAAGGGCATCTCCGTGGGCGGCTCGCAGGTGCGCACCGAGGCCACGGGGTACGGCACGGTGTACTTCGCCCGGGAGATGCTTGCGACGGCCGGCCAGTCCTTCGACGGCAAGCGCGTCGTCGTCTCCGGCTCCGGCAACGTGGCCATCTACGCGATCGAGAAGGTCGCGCAGCTCGGCGGCACCGTCGTCGCCTGCTCGGACAGCGGCGGCTACGTCGTCGACGAGACCGGTATCGACCTCGCCCTGCTCAAGGAGGTCAAGGAGGTTCGGCGGGGCCGGCTGTCGGACTACGCCGAGGCCCGCGGGGGCTCCGCCCGGCACGTCGTCGGCGGGTCCATCTGGGACGTGCCCTGCCAGGTGGCACTGCCCTGCGCCACCCAGAACGAGCTCCCGGAGAGCGGCGCCCGCGCGCTCATCGCCAACGGCGTCGAGCTCGTCGCCGAGGGCGCGAACATGCCCACCACCCCGGAGGCGGTCGCGCTGCTCCAGGAAGCCGGTGTCGCCTACGCCCCGGGCAAGGCGTCGAACGCCGGCGGCGTGGCCACGAGCGCGCTCGAGATGCAGCAGAACGCCAGCCGCGACTCGTGGACCTTCGAGGCCACCGAGGAACGGCTCGAGGCGATCATGACCTCCATCCACGCGCAGTGCGTCGAGACGGCCGAGCAGTACGGCGACCCGGGCAACTACGTCATGGGCGCCAACCTCGCGGCCTACACCAAGGTCGCCGACGCCATGGTGCTGCTCGGCGTCATCTGAGCGATCCGCCGAGGGTCAGCCGGATGCCGTGAGCAGCGCGGTGACGCGCTCGCCGATCTCGCGACTCGCGGCGCGACCCTCCGGAGTCGGCAGCAGCGGGTAGTCGTGGATCGCACCGTCCTCGACGTGGAGCGCGAAGGCGGCACCGTCCGGCATCCGACGCTCCAGCTCGCGGCAGTCGGGCGCGGTGATGTCGCGGGTCCCGACCCAGACCTCGACCGGCGGCAGGCCGGTGAGGTCGCCGAAGAGGGGGCTCACGACGGGGTCGTCAAGAGCGAGGTCACCCGCCCACGACCGCGCGATCGGGTGCAGGCCCGCCCGGGTGAGCCACGGGTCCGTGGGCTCGACGGCATCCACGGCGGGGTTGGCCATCGTGAGGTCGATCCACGGGGCGATCAGCAGCAGGCCGGCCACCCGCTGGCGCACGGCGGGCGCCGCCTGCTGGGCGGCGACCAGGGCGAGCCCACCGCCCGCGGAGTCGCCGAGCAGCACCACCGAACGCCCCTGGGCGACGAGACCGTGCACGACCTCGGCGACGAGGTCGACCGCCTCGGACGCCGTGTGGTGCGGCGCGAGCCCGTAGATCGGCACGTGCACCTCGACGCCCGTGCGCGCCGCCAGCGCAGCCACGAACGCCCACTGCTGGTCTACGACCTCGTTGGTGTACGCACCCCCGTGGAGGTAGACGACCGCCCCTGCAGCGGATGCCGTGTGGCCGGGTCCGCGCACCACGTGGACGTCGCGGCCCCGCACCCGGTGGGTGCTCACGCGGCTGTCACCGAGTGCCTTCGCGGGCGGGTCGGAGGGGCCCTTGGCGGAGTGGAGGAACGCCAGGCCGGCCTCGCGGGTGGCGTAACGCTTCTTGCGGGTGGCGCGAACGTAGAGCGCCACCGCACGCATCTGCCAGCTCGCCATCGCACCAGCCTAAACGCGTGCGACGATGGGCCAGCCCGACAGAGCCGCCGAGCCCAGGAGCCCCGATGACGAACCTCGCGACCAACCTCACGAGCACTGCAGCGACCAACGCCGAGCAGGATGCGCTGCGGATCAACGGCCAGGGCGTGACCTACGCCCAGTTGCACGCCATGGCGGCGGCCGTGGCCGGAGCGCTGCGCGCCAACGGCATCCAGCCCGGCGACCGGGTCGCGATCATCCTCCCCAACGTCCCGGCCTTCCCGGTCGTCTACTGGGGCATCCTGCTGGCCGGCGGCATCGTCGTTCCGATGAACCCGCTGCTCAAGGCCGGCGAGATCGACTACTTCTTCACCGACTCCGGCGCGAAGATCGCCTTCGTCTGGCCCGACTTCGTGCCCGAGGCCACCAAGGGCGCCCAGAACAGCGGCACGCAGATCATCGAGTGCGGCCCGATGGGCCCGGTGGCCGGCTCCTTCGAGGGCGGCGACCCGATCACCGACCCGCACGAGCGCGCCGACGACGACACCGCGATCATCCTCTACACCTCCGGCACGACCGGCCGGCCCAAGGGCGCCGAGCTGACGCACTCCAACATCCACCTCAACGCGCTGCGCTCGGCCAAGGTCATCCAGCAGATGACGGCCGACGACATCGTGATGGGCTGCCTGCCGCTGTTCCACGTCTTCGGCCTGGTCGTCGGGCTCAACGCCGCCACCATCGCCGGGGCATCGCTCGCCCTCATCCCGCGCTTCGACCCCGCCGCAGCGATCGAGGTCATCGAGAAGGAGCGGGTGACGATCATGCAGGGCGTACCGACGATGTACGCCGCGATCCTCAACCACCCGGCATCCGACGGCATGGACGCGTCGTCGCTGCGCACCTGCGCGTCCGGCGGCTCCGCGATGCCGCTGGAGGTGATGCGCTCGTTCGAGGAGAAGTTCGGCTGCGTCATCCTCGAGGGCTACGGCCTGTCCGAGACCTCGCCCGTCGCGTCGTTCAACATGCCGACGATGGAGCGCAAGCCCGGCACGATCGGCGTGGCCATCCCCGGCTGCGAGATGAGGTGCGTCGACCTCGACGGCAACGAGGTGCCCGTCGGCGAGGTCGGCGAGATCGCCATCCGCGGCGACAACGTCATGAAGGGCTACTGGAACAAGCCCGAGGCCACCGCGGAGGCCATCCCCGACGGCTGGTTCCGCACCGGTGACCTCGCGACCATGGACTCCGAGGGCTACTTCACCATCGTCGACCGCAAGAAGGACATGATCCTGCGCGGCGGCATGAACGTATACCCGCGCGAGGTCGAGGAGTGCATCTACGAGCACCCCGACGTGCTCGAGGTGGCTGTCGTCGGCATCCCGGACGAGCTCTACGGCGAGCAGGTCGGTGCAGCGGTGGCCCTGCGCGAGGGTTCGACGGCGACCCCGCAGGACATCATCGACTTCGCCAAGGAGCGGATCGCGGCGTACAAGTACCCGCGCACCGTGTGGGTCGTCCCTGAGCTGCCCAAGGGCCCGACCGGCAAGATCCTGCGCCGCGAGGTGCACGCCCCGGCTGAGTGAGCCTGGCGTGGTGGGGCGGATCTGACCACGTGGTCGAATCTGCCCCACCAGATGACGTCGACCTCACCTGGCCGTCGTCGTCACCTCGCCCACCGTGGATGCCGTGGCGTCCGTTGCGGGTCGGGCTGCGGGCTTCTGGTTGATGACGAACGCTGCGCCGAGCACGATCACGAAGCCGACGATCTGCCAGGGCCCGAGGTGCTCCCCGAGCACGAGCACACCGAGCAGCACCGACACCACGGGGATGAGGTAGGTGATCGTGGAGCCGATGACCGGCCCCG
>JAGNQK010000315.1 GCA_017989115.1 Dermatophilaceae bacterium
GGGTGGCGATGAACGTCTTGTCGGGGAGTTCGACCACGAAGATCGTTCCGAAGACGATGGCGACGGTCGCGAGGTCGAGAGGCACGGCATCCACCCTAGTTTTGCCGCGGGGTGGAATGCGCGGGCGTCCGGATTCGCGACGGCCTAGCCTGTCGCGTGTGACCGCCTCGACCTCGTTGACCCCCACCAAGCGCTTCGGCTTCCTCGGCCCCGAGGGCACCTTCACGTCGATGGCCCTGGACGCGTGGGGCCCGTCCGCGCAGGGTGAGCGCGTCACGTTCGGGTCGGTGGATGCCGCGCTGACCGCCCTGCGCGCCGGCAGCATCGACGCCGCCATGGTGCCGATCGAGAACTCCGTCGAGGGCGGGGTCTCCGCCACGCTCGACGCCCTGGCCAGCGGCGACCCGCTCGTCGTCGTCGGCGAGGTGCTCGTGCCCGTCACCTTCGTGCTGGCCGCCGCGCCGGGCACCACGCGCGACGCCGTGCGCGCCGTCGGCACCCACTCCCACGCGTGGGCGCAGGTTCGCGGGTGGATCGGGGAGAACATCCCGGATGCCGTGTACGTGCCGACACTGTCGACCGCATCCGCGGCGGAGGCCCTGGAGCAGGGGCCGCAGCCGTTCGACGCGGCCGTGTGCGCCCCCGCCGCCGCTCGGCTCCACGGGCTCGAGGTGCTCGCCGAGGGGATCGGCGACATGCAGGCCGCCGTCACCCGGTTCGTGCTCGTGGCCCGGCCCGGCGTCGTGCCCGAGCGCACCGGGGCCGACAAGACGACCGTGGTGCTCTTCCAGCGCGACGACCACGCCGGCGGGTTGCTCGCGCTGCTCGAGCAGTTCGCCGCCCGCGGGATCAACATGACCCGGTTGGAATCGCGCCCGACGAAGGAGTCGATGGGGTCCTACTGCTTCTCCATCGACCTCGAGGGGCACGTGCTCGACGAGCGGGTGGGGGAGGCGCTCATGGGCCTGAAGCGGATCTGCTCGGAGGTGCGCTTCCTCGGGTCCTACCCGCGCGCGGACCAGCAGCGGGCCACGATCGCCCCGCTCACGGCCGACGATGACTTCTCGGCAGCCCGGGAATGGCTGACGGGGTTGCGCACCGGTCGTCCCTGAGTCGATTCCCTTGCCTGCGTCCGGCAGAACGGTGGTCAGAGCCACCAAACTGCCGGACGTCACGCGGTAGAGGTGGCGCTACGCCCGCGCCGTGCCGCCGTGCTCGGTGACCCACTGGTCGACCTCGTCCCACCGGTCACCGAGCCACTGCTCGAAGGCCTCGGCCTCGGTCGGCACCGTGTCGGCGGCGTAGGTCCAGGTCCGCACGACGAACGGGCGGTCGTGGAAGGGCAGGGCGTCCCAGATCATCCGCGGGCTGGCGAGCTGGTCGAGCCCGACGTGGGCCAGCACCATGACGTCCGCCGCCGGTCGGGCCGACCGGGCGGCCCAGGCGCCCTTGGTGCGCGGGGGCAGCACCGACTGCAGCTCCTCGGCGCGGCGGGCCAGGGCCGTGTCGCCCCGCTCGCGCAGCCGACGGATCATCCCGGCGCGACGGGTCGGGGTCCAGTTCTGGCCCTCGGGGAAGATGACGAAGACGTCGTTGTCCCGCATCGTCGCGGCCATCTCACCCAGACCGGCGGCGCGGTCCTGACCGGGGTGGGCCTGCGCGGGCATGAAGAACGACTGCAGCCGCGACAGGATCGTGTCGATGCCCGGGTCCCACCGCAGCGCCTCGGCGAGCACGATGCGCGGCAACCGCCCGGCGGTGCGCGACAGCAGCCACGCGATGGCCAGCGAGTCGGCCGGGCCGGCGTGCCGGGCCAGGGCGAGCAGGGGCTCGTCGTCGGAGCCGAAGTGCATCCGGTCCTCGAGCACGACCTCCAGCCCGACCCAGCGGCGCGCGTAGTACATCAGCGAGTCCAGCGCGGTCGAGAACAGCTTCTCGTGGTCCTCGCGCCACGTCGGTGACGACTGGTCGGGGGTCTTGGCCCACAGCGCCCAGCACCCCAGGAGCATCCGGATGTCGACCCACATGAGCACGACGGCCAGGCACGAGGCGCGAAACAGCCGGGCCCGCCGGTCGACGAGCACCATGAACGCACCCGCGACGATGACGGGCACCATCAGCCCGGTGACGAGCACCCCGACGAACGGCCACGCCACGTGCAGCACGCGTCGCACGGCCAGCGGGGGAGGGGGAATGCTGCGGGCGCCCATGGCGGTCAGCGTATGCCCACCGGATGCCGTCGACGCCTCACCGCCGCAGCCGCACCGCCGCCGGCCCCGGAGTAGGTTGAGGGCCGTCCGCGGGCTCCCCGACACCGCGGACGGTGAGGACGATCGGCCATGAGCACTCCCGAGCCCTGCTGGGCTGCGGCCTACGGACCCGGGGTGCCGCTGCACCTCGAGGCCGGTGACACCACCCTCGTTGACCGGTTCGAGCGGACCGCCAGCGCGCACCCGCAGCGGGTGGCGCTGGAGTTCCTCGGCCGGAAGACGACGTATGCCGCGATGGCCGACCAGGTCTCGCGCGTCGCGGAGGGCCTGCGTCGTCTCGGCGTCGGGCCGGGTGACAGCGTCGCCCTCCTCATGCCGAACTGCCCGCAGAACGTCATCGCCTTCTGCGCCGTGCTGCGGCTCGGGGCGACCGTCGTCGAGCACAACCCGCTCTACACGGCCGGTGAGCTGCGGC
>JAGNQK010000316.1 GCA_017989115.1 Dermatophilaceae bacterium
CCGCCGCGTGGTCGACGATCCGCGCCGGGTAACCGTGGTCGTAGCCGTCGGCGACGTCCCAGGGCTCGTGGGTCGCGGCGCCCGGCACGTGCGCGAGCTCGGGCACCCAGCGCCGCACGTAGTCACCGTCGGGATCGAAGCGCAGCCCCTGCGTCACGGGGTTGAACACCCGGAAGTACGGCGAGGCGTCCGTGCCCGTACCGGCCACCCACTGCCAGCCGTGGTTGTTCGAGGCGATGTCGCCGTCGATGAGGTGCTCCATGAAGTGGCGGGCCCCGAGCGGCCACCACACGTGCAGGTCCTTGGTGAGGAAGCTGCCCGCGATCATCCGCACCCGGTTGTGCATCCAGCCCTCGGCGAGCAGCTGACGCATCCCGGCGTCGACGATGGGGTAGCCCGTGCGCCCCGCCTTCCACGCCTCGATGGCGTCCTGAGGCTCGTCGTAGCGCATCGCCGACATCTCGGGGCGCAGGTCCTCCCAGGCGGTGCGCGGGTGGTGCCACAGCACGTCGGCGTAGAACTCGCGCCAGGCGAGCTCGCTCTCGTACGTGTGCGCCCCCTTGCCCGACTCCCCCGCCAGGTCGACCAGCAGCGTGCGCGGGTGCACGACACCGAGTTTCAGGTAGGGCGAGAGCCGCGAGGTGCCGTCGAGGTCGGGCCGGTTGCGGTCGTCGGCGTATGCCGTGAGCGCCCGTTCCCGCCACTCGCGCCACCGCGCGAGGGCCGCCTTCTCCCCGGCGGGGGGCAGTTCGGGAAGGCCGGGCGCCTCGAGGGCAGCGGCCACGGCAGCGATGGCCTGCGGGTCGCTGTCGACTCGCCGCAGCGCGAGCACCCGCGGGGTGGGGGCCGGCGCCGGCCACCCGTGGGCGCGCCATGCCTTGGAGAAGGGCGTGAAGACCTTGTACGGGTCCCCCGAGCCGCTCACGACCAGTCCCGGCCCCACGGCATACGGCGTCCCCGTCTCGACCCACTCGACCCCGGCGGATCGCAGCGTCCCGGCCACGACCTCGTCCCGGCGTCGCCCGGCCGGGGTGGTCTCGCGAGACACGTGCACCGAGGTGGCCCCCACCCGGGCGGCGAGCTCGGGGATGACCGTTCGAGGGGTGCCGTGCAGCAGCGTCAGGGCTCCGTCGTAGGCCTCGTCGGTGGCCTTCAGCGTGGCCGCCAGCCAGGCGCGCCTCGCCGCCCCTCCCCCGTCCCACAGGCGCGGGTCGACGACGAACGCGACCACGAGGTCGCCCCCGGATGCCGTGGCCGCCTCGCGCGCGGCGAGCAGGGCGGGGTGGTCGGCGCGGCGCAGGTCACGGCGCAGCCAGAGGATCGCGGTCATGCGGGGCCTTTCACGACAGGGCGTCGAGCACGGGCGGGAGGAGGAAGAGCATGCCCAGCGACCACGTCAGGTGCGTGACGATGGGGCCGAGGATGCCGCCGGTCACCCGCCGCTGGAAGGCGACGACGAGCCCGACGAGGGCCGCGGCGAGCACGAGCAGGGGGATGCCGGCCGCGGCGGTCACGAGGGCGTAGACCACCGTGGTCACCGCCACCGCGTGCCTGCGCCCGACGGCGGCGTAGAGGGCTCCGCGGAAGTAGAGCTCCTCGGCGATGCCGTTGACGACGGTGATCAGGGCGACCAGGGGCAGCGAACCGACCCGCGCGTGGTCGAGCAGTTCCTGGACGGGTTCACGAAGCACCGGGATGCGGGCCACGACCAGGGCCCCGACCATGAACAGCGCCAGGAGCATCACCCCGAGGGCGAGCGACTGCACGACGGCACGGCTGGACCCCGAGCCGCCTCGGGTGTGGGCACGGCCGAGGTGCAGCGGGCCGGAGAGGAAGGCTCCACCCGCCCAGACACCGGCCAGTGCGAAGGTGGCCCCGTAGAACCGCGGGTCACCGGGCTCGATGCGCAGCGCGAACGCCAGGATCACCGCCCCGATGACCAGCGTGACGGCGGCGACGACCCGGCGACGGCGGAAGGCGGCATCGCTCTCGGTGTGGTCACGCTCCACGGGCGTCACGAGGGCGGCACGCAGGAACGCCCGGAACTCGGCGACGACGTTCACGACTGACGGCGCGGGCGGCGTCCCCCGGCCCAGTCGGGGTCTGCGGCGGTGATGCGCGCGGGGTCGGCGGTGCCCGGTTCGGGGCGCGGGTCGACCCCGTCACCGGCGAGGGCGTCGGCGACGGCCCGGTCGTAGTCGAGGTAGCCCTGGGGCGGGGCACCGACCAGGTCGTCGATGTCGTGCTCGGTGCACACGACCTCGTGGAGCAGGCTGCCGACGAGCGGCTTCGCGACGCCCGTGGGCACCGGCGTCACGAGCCCCACCCACTGGCTCGCGAGGTAGGGGGTGAGCACCGGCACGGAGACGATGAGCCGCGGGCGCAGGCCGGCAATCGTGGCGAACCGGTTGATCATCTCGCGGTAGGTCAGCACGTCCGGGCCGCCGATGTCGAAGGTGCGGTTCTCCTCTGGTGGCAGGTCCGCGGCCGCGACGAGCAGGTGCAGGACGTCGCGCACGGCGATCGGCTGGATGCGGTTGTCGAGCCACTTCGGCGTGATCATCGCCGGCAGGCGGGTCGTCAGGTGGCGCAGCATCTCGAACGATGCCGAGCCCGAGCCCAGGATCACCGCCGCCTGGAGCACCGCCGTCGGCACCCCGCTCGCGAGCAGGATGTCGC
>JAGNQK010000317.1 GCA_017989115.1 Dermatophilaceae bacterium
GGCCGTAGGGCTGGGGGGTCTGCTCACTCATGGCATCGACCCTACGTCCGGGCTGGGGTGCCCTGCGGTCAGCCACGCCCCTTGGACTTCGCGATGACGGGCAACTGCTGGGTGTCGATGCCCAGGACCGCCTGCTCGTCCGGCTTGCCCGGCAGGATCGATCGGACGTAGTCGTCGATCGCGTCCTCGATGGGGATGTCGTGCTGCGCGCGCTCGGCCATGTACCAGCGGTGCTCCAGCACCTCGTGGAAGACCTCGGCGGGTTCGAGCTTGGTGACCAGCTCGCGCGGCACCCGGCGGGTCACCGGCTCGTAGACGTGGGTCAGCCAGTCGTGGGCCACGATCGTCTCGTCCTCGCCCTGGCGTCCGGTGCCGGCCGTGTAGGCGTCGAGGTCGTTGAGCAGGCGGCGGGCCTGGTTCTCTCGGACGTCGAGACCGGTGAGGCGCAGCAGGCGCCGCGAATGGTGGCCCGAGTCGACGACCTTGGGCTGGATCTGGATGGACGTGCCGTCGATGTCGGTGGTGATGGCCAGTTCGTCGACGTCGAACCCGAGGGCGTTGAGCGAGCGGATGCGATCATCGACGCGCCAGCGCTCCTGGTCAGCGATGAGTTGGCTTCCGGTCAGGGCATCCCACAGCTCGCGGTACCGCGAGACGATGCGGGCGCTGACCTCGATGGGGTCGCGGTCCTCCTGGAGCAACCCACCGGCCTCGAGGTCCATCAGCTCGCCGGCGATGTTGACCCGGGCGATCTCGAGGTCGTGCTCGCGCTGCCCGTCGCTGAGCTTGGGACGCAGCTCGCCGGTCTCGGCGTCGACGAGGTAGGCGGCGAACGCCCCGGCATCGCGCCGGAACAGGGTGTTGGACAGTGAGACGTCACCCCACCAGAACCCGGCCAGGTGCAGGCGCACCAGGAGCACGGCGAGGGCGTCGATGAGACGCGTGGCGGTGCCCTTGCGCAGCGACTGGCTGTAGAGCGCGCGGTACGGCAGCGAGAACTGCAGGTGGATGGTGATGAGGCAGGCGTCGAGCTCGGTGCCGTCCTCGGCGACGCGCCCGCTCACCACCGCGAAGGGCTCGACACAGGGCATGTCCATGCGATTGAGGTTGCGCAGCATCTCGTACTCGCGCTGCGCGATGTCGGCCTTGATCTCCTTGACCGCCAGCACTCGGCCCGAGAGGCGCACGAAGCGCACGACGTGCCGGGAGATGCCGCGGGGCAGGGCGGCCAGCAGCTCTTCGGGCCATTCCTCGAGCGGGATGCGCCATGGCAGGTCCAGCAGGGCAGGGTCCGGACGGGCGGCGGTGATCTCCAGGGCCATGAGGGGCGAGCCTTTGCGTGCGGGAGGGTGGTGAGTGCGAGGTCGCGCGGGGGGAAGCAGGGATGCCGGGTGCGGCGGGTACGCGCGACGCCCCGGACGAGTGCTCGTCCGGGGCGTCGCGGGCGGTCCCGGTGCCAGTGAGGCGTCAGCCCATGCGCTGGCCGGTCTCCTTGTTGAACACGTGCATGTGGTTCGGGTTCGGGTAGACGTAGATCTTCGAGCCCTTGTCGGGCACGTTGCGGCCGTCGACCCGCGCGATGAACGGCTTGGCGAGGGCGTCGTCGCCACCGCCCTCGAGCTTGACGTCGGGGTTGGCCGGGGTGGCGTAGACGTAGGCGTCGGCGCCGAGCTCCTCGACGACGTCGACCACGAGCTCGAGCCCGTCACGGTCGGTGGTGACCTCGACGTCCTCGGGGCGCATGCCGACGATCACGTGCGACCCGGCGGCACCGAGCAGCGAGCGTTCGACGGGCAGGCGGTGGCTGCCGAACTGGACGCCGTCCTCGGTGACCGGCACCGAGACGAGGTTCATCGCGGGGGAGCCGATGAAGCCGGCGACGAACACGTTGTTCGGCTTGTCGTACATCTCGCGCGGGCTGGCGCACTGCTGGAGGATGCCGTCCTTGAGCAGGGCGATGCGGTCACCCATGGTCATGGCCTCGATCTGGTCGTGCGTGACGTAGACCGTGGTGACGCCGAGCCGGCGCTGCAGCGACGCGATCTGGGTGCGGGTCTGCACGCGCAGCTTGGCGTCGAGGTTGGACAGCGGCTCGTCCATGAGGAAGACCTGGGGGGAGCGGACGATGGCCCGGCCCATGGCGACGCGCTGGCGCTGGCCACCGGAGAGGGCCTTCGGCTTGCGCTCGAGGTAGGTGGTGAGGTCGAGGATGGCGGCTGCCTCCTCGACGCGCTTGCGGATCTCGCCCTTGTCGACGCCGGCGATCTTCAGGGCGAAGCCCATGTTGTCGGCGACCGTCATGTGCGGGTAGAGCGCGTAGTTCTGGAAGACCATTGCGACGTCGCGGTCCTTGGGCGAGAGGTCGGTGACGTCACGGTCACCGATCCAGATCTTGCCGCCGTTGACCTCTTCGAGGCCGGCGAGCATGCGCAGCGAGGTGGACTTGCCACACCCGGAGGGGCCGACGAGAACCAGGAACTCGCCGTCCTCGACGTCGATGTTCAGCTTGTCGACGGAGGGGGTGTCGTTGCCGGGGTAGATCCGGGTGGCGTTGTCGAACTTCACGGTTGCCATGGGCGTCTTTGCCTTTCCTTCACCGGCAGGAACGTGCCGGACGATCCGTTGTAAAGGTGTTGCTCCCGCCCACATCGGTGTAAGCGGTTTCGCCAGTATGCC
>JAGNQK010000318.1 GCA_017989115.1 Dermatophilaceae bacterium
CGCACGATGGATCACCGTGGGCGACCCTCCGGGCGGATGCTCGGGGACAGCCACTGTGGCCGCCACAGTCGGCGGCACCACCACCAACGTCTATGGGCCGACGGTACTCGTCCGCCTCATGGAGCAGAGCGCAGGTTCCTTCGACGGCGCCGCCTCCACGTCGGCCACTGTCAGCGGTTCCGCTGGTGGCGTCAAGGGTCTGGCCGCCGCCGCGACCGCAGCTATCGCGCTCGCAGGCGTCGCGGCAGGCGTCGTCGCCACGAGCCAGGGCGCGACCAGCTCGACCACCATCACGGCCACCGCAGCCGGCGCATCCGGGGTCGCGTCGGGCGCTGCCGGATCAGTCGGCATCTCCGTCGCCGCGGCTGGCACGGTCGGCACTGGATACAGCGGAACCGCTACCGGGACCACGAGCGTCACCGGTGCCGCCACCGGGCAGGTCGGCCGCACCTCCGCAGCCACCGGTGCATCGACCCTCGCGGGCACTGCATCGGGCCGCGTCGACACCGCCACCGGGGCAACCAGCGCGACCACCCTCACCGGAACCGCGACTGGCTCAGTCGGACTCACCGGGTCCAGCGCTTCCAGCCTGACCATCACTGGGACCGCAGTAGGCGTCGTCGGACGATCCACCGGTGCCACCGGTGCCGAGTCCATCACTGGCGCGGCAGCCGGACAGGCCGGCACCGCCGCGACCGCCTCTCATGCGACCAGCATCACCGCGACCGCCGCAGGTAGCGTCGGCACGGCAGGCGGCAGCGGAGCCACAGGAGCGACTACCGTCACCGGGGCGGCAGCCGGGTCCGTAGCTGCCAGCGGGTCTGCGTCATCCACCACCACCGTCCCTGGGACCAGCGCAGGCCAGGTCGGCAAGGTGACGACCGCGACCAGCTCGACGGGCATCACCGGGTCGGCCGCTGGTGTCGTCGCCGGGGTCGGTGCCGCATCGGGCGCCACGACGGTCACCGCCTCATCGGCTGGTCAAGTCGGCTCCGCAACGACGGCAGCGGGTGCGCTCTCGGTCGCAGGCGCTGCCGCAGGCCGGGTCGACGCCGTGGCGCCCTTCACGCCCGCCCGCGTCACTATCGCCGGCACCCCGTGGGCTCCGACGCTGACGGGCACGCCACGCACCGCACCGACCACCGGCACCCCGTGGGCGCCCACCCTCACCGGCACCGCCTACACCGCCCCACTCACTGGCGCGGCATACACCCCGACCCTGACAGGAGCCCCCTCATGACCTGGGACGACGACAAGGTGAGCGCGCTCTACTACGACGCCGTGACCAACACCGACCCGAGCTCGGCGACCATCGTCATGGACGTGGACGGGACGGCATACCCGATGGACTGGGACGGGCCAGCGACCAGTGAGACCCGCTGGGACGGCACCGCTCGTCAGGAGGTCACGACCTGGCGCCGGACCGCACACACGCAGACGGCGTTCGCCGGGGCTGCCGTGACGGCCGCGCCTGGGCTGACAGTCCTCGCGGCCGGGACCCACGTCTGCGAGCCCCGGATCACCATCGGGACCACCGTCACGCCCGGGCGGACGTTCACGATCGTCGCGAGGGCAGCCGCCACGCCCTGACCCAACCCGCACACCACCGCGCCCCCGCTGACTTCGGTCGGCGGGGGCGCTTTTGGCGTTGGGGGCGGGCAAAGCGAACGGCGGGACGCCTAAACGTCCCGCCGTTCAGGGCCGCGTAGGCGGGCCCCAAGCACCGCCCACGCTACACACATCGTTCCCGCTCGTCAATCGCGGCCCCTCAGGTCCGTCCGCGCGCCCCGGCCCGGCCGGTTGGCCTGCCACTGGTCGATCTGCGCGCGAGTCCACGTCGGGGTCCGGCCGACCATCGTCGGTTTCGGCAGCCGCCCATCGGCGCGGTAGGTCTCCACGGTGCGGACTGACAGGCCCAGGTACTCGGCAACCTGGGCCACGGTGAGAGGGCCGTCACTCACAGCCACGTCACGTCGCCGAACTCGGCCACGGCGGCGTCGTAGGGGGCCTCATCCTCCGAGGACTCGACACGGATCGTCGCGAGCACCACGTCACCGCGCCGAACCTCGACCGTGTCGAAGGAGACCTCACGGTCATCAACGACAATGACGTCGTTCAAGTCAACGATCTCGGCGGTGATGGCAGGAGAGCGGTCGACCGTGACGGCCAGGAGCACGGCGAACTCGTCGGCGGGGTCACCGTTGCGGATGGCCTGCTCCAGGCTGGTCGCCGCTGCGACCACGTCGGCGGGAGCGTCGGGGCACCAACCGATGACGGTGGCGGCGATGGCGTCGGTCTCGATGGTCGCGGTCGTGCCGGTGGTGGTGTCGGTGATCGTGTAGGTGGTCATGTCTGCCTCTCTCGGGCCGGTCCGTCCTGCCCTTCTGAGAACTACATTACCGTACTCACTACGGTAACGCAAGAGAGAGAGGGGTGTGAGCCGCGTCACACCCTCGCTCTACCCTCACCCTTCGCCGACCGTGACCGATAAGGTAGATTATAGGACAACACCCGTGACCCACCTGGAGGAGACACTGTGACTGGCTCTGCTCGCATCGTCCGGGGCAACGCGCTGGCCCTGCCGCTCGACGACTCAACCGTCGACCTCATCGTCACGTCCCCGCCGTACTTCGGGCTCCGCTCCTACCAGGACGGCGGGGAGCATTACGGCGGGC
>JAGNQK010000082.1 GCA_017989115.1 Dermatophilaceae bacterium
CCCGCGGTGCGGGCCGGGGCGGATGCCGTGCTCGCGGCCAGCGTCTTCCACTTCGGTGAGCTGACCATCGGCCAGGTCAAGGACGCCCTGCGCGCCGACGGGCTTCCCGTCCGCTGACCGGCACCACCGGGAACCGGCGATCGCCGGGCGACGTCTGCCGGAGATGACCGTGACTCGCAGAGCAACGTCGAAGATTTCAGTATTGGTGCTGTCGCTGGTCCTCGCGGCCTGTGCGACACCACCGGTCGACCCGGCCGACGGGCTGCCGGTCCGGGTGGAGTTCATGCACGGTCAGGGGAGCCAGGACGTGCTCTCCGTCGACGCCGACGGGGTGCTGACGGGTCTGCTCGGCGAACAGGACGGCAACGACCCCGTTGGCTGCATGCTCGATGCGGCGTTTCTCCGCGACCTCGGCGGAGCAGCCGTCGTCGACCTCGAGCCCGGTGCCACAGAGCCGGCACAAGAGGGAGCGGACTTCGAACGGATGGAGGTCATCGGCGCCCGCGGCTCGGCCTGGCTCGGTGACGGCAGCGAGGCGGCTCGGTTGGCACTGCTCCTCGTCGGGGAGGTGCACCTGCCCGCAGGCGAGCGCACCGTCTGCCGGGAGACCTCGCAGACGGCACCTGGTGACGCCACTGCGGGGGTCGTGCTGAGGCGGTGGGGTACCCAGCCGCTGCAGGGCGCCGCCGCGTTCGTGTCGGACACCGGGGTGGTCACGGGTTCGACGGGCCAGAGTCTCTCTTCCTGTCAGGTGCCGGCCACGACCGTCGAGGTGCTCACCACCAGCCCCGTGCCGGACGCCCCGTCGCAGGGCAACGGCAACGGCAACGCAGGTCACGGTGCGCCGGAACTCGGCGGACCACCCCCTGCCGCCGACCGGCACCGACCCCTTGAGCACGACGGTTCGCGAGTTGCTCGACGACATGTCACTGCCCCCGGCCGAGCGCCGGCTCTGCATGCCACGCAGCTGACCCGAGCAGAGTCGCTCAGCTGATGCCGAGCATGGCGGTGCGCAGGGCCTCGACGTCGGCGGGTGTGCCGTCGATGTCGACGGAAGCCACCCGGATCCGTCCGTAGGCGAGGAGCAGCAGCTCGACCGGAGCCCCTGTCACCGTGACGACCGGCGCGTCGGGCCCCGCGATGATCGGCTCCGCGCCGGGCGCGACGAGGCGCACGCCCACGGGGGAGCGGCGGAACATCAGGCGCGCCGACTTCCGCAGCGCCGCGTGGACCGCCCGCTCGGTGCGCTCGGGCACCTCCCGGCGTGGGCCGACCGTCCCGTCACCACGCAGGACGTCCTCGTGGTGCACGACGAGCTCGACGGTGTTGACGAGCGCGTCGACCCGCTCGATCCGCGTCGGCGACCACCACGGCGGCCCGGAGCGCACGGTGGCGACCAGCGATTCCCAGTCGCCCTCCGCCACAGCCCGCTGACCCCGCTCCAGCCGTCCGGCCAGGGCCGGGAGCATGATGCCGGGCGCGAGGTCGGGGCGGCGCTCTCGCACGACGAGGTGCGCGGCGAGGTCGCGGGCACGCCACGGGTCGCAGAGGGTGGGCGCGTCCGCACCGAGCTCGAGGAAGGTGTCGCACAGGGCCTCGCGCTCGGCCTGCACCACCGGCAGATGGGTTTCCGACGTCATGACGGCCATTGTCGACCACGGTCCCGCGTCCCCGGCGCGACGCCCCCGGTCCGGTCGTCGAAGGTTGTCCGCTGTCCTGCCCGGAGCCGCCCGAGCGACCTAGGCTTCGCCGGGTGACATCGTCCCGGGCCCGCGCCGTGCACACGGTCGTCGCCGTGACCGCTGTCTCGGCTCTGGCGCTGCAGACCGCCCTCGTGGTGTCCGGCGCGTCGGTGCACGCCGAGACCGAGGTGCCCCCGCTCGCGACCCGTCTGGGCCGGCTCGTCTCCTACTTCACCATCCAGAGCAACCTCCTCGTGGCGGTCACTGCCGTGCAGCTGGCCCGCGACCCGGCGCGCGGCGGCGCACTGTGGAGGGTCGTGCGGGTGGCCGCCGTCGTGGGCATCACCGTCACCGGGCTCGTCCACTTCCTGCTCCTGCGGCCGCTGCTGGACCTCGAGGGGGCGAACTGGGCCGCCGACAAGATGCTGCACATGGTGGTGCCCGTGCTCGCGATCGCGGCGTGGCTCGTCGCCGGACCCCGCCCGCGCGCCCCGTGGCGCACCGCCCTCACGGCGCTGGTCTGGCCGGTCGCGTGGCTGGCCTGGACCCTGGCCGTCGGCGCCGGCACCGGCTGGTACCCCTACCCCTTCCTGAACGTCGGCACCGAGGGCGCGCCCGCGGTCGCCGCCACCTGCGCCGCCGTCACCGTCCTGATCGTCGCGCTCGCCTGCGCCCTGTCCGCGCTGGATCGCCGGATGCCGTCCGCACCGGTCCGCGACCCGGCCGCCGCACCGGGAGGCCCACCCACCACGGCACAATGAGCGGGTGCGCACGCCCCCCTTTCTCGACAGTGACCTCGACCCCGCCATCGCCGCCCGCCTCACGCGCGACGCCGACGGCCTCGTGGCGGCGATCGTGCAGCAGCACGACACCGGTGAGGTGCTCATGCTCGGATGGATGGACGACGAGGCCCTGCACCGCACCCTGACCCAGGGGCGGGTCACGTTCTGGTCGCGCAGCCGCAGCGAGTACTGGCGCAAGGGCGACACCTCCGGCCACGTCCAGCACGTCCGGTCGGTCGCACTGGACTGCGACGGCGACGCGCTCCTCGTGCGCGTCGACCAGGTCGGCGCGGCCTGCCACACCGGGGACCACACCTGCTTCGACGCCGCAGACCTCGGTGCCGTGGTCGGGGACGGCGCGTGAGCACGGCATCCGAGAGCGGTCCCGGGCGCCGCGCCACGACCCCGGACCTCGCCTACGGCCAGACCTGGCCCAACCTCGACGTCTTCGGCGTGCTCGCCCGCGACCGCCGGGTCATCCCCGTCGTGCGCCGCCTCATGGGCGATGCCGAGACCCCGGTCGGCGTGTACCGCAAGCTCGCGGGGGACCGGCCGGGCACCTTCCTCCTGGAGTCGGCCGAGCACGGGGGAGTGTGGTCGCGCTGGTCGATCGTCGGCGCCGCGAGCCGGGCCACGCTCACCGAGCGCGACGGTGCGGCCCACTGGATCGGTGAACCACCGGTCGGCGTGCCGACCTCCGGACTGGCCACTGACGCCCTGGCCGAGACGATGCGGGTTCTCGCGACCGAGCCCATCGCGGGTCTGCCGCCGCTCACCGGGGGCATGGTCGGCGCCATCACCTACGACGCCGTGCGTCGCTGGGAGCGCGTGCCCGCCACCGCCCCTGACGAGCTCGACCTGCCTGAGCTGGCCCTCATGCTCGCGACCGACCTGGCGGTTCTCGACCACGCCGACGGGTCGATCCTGCTCGTGGCCAACGCGATCAACTACGACGGCACCGACGAGCGGGTCGAACAGGCGTGGGCGGATGCCGTGGCTCGCCTGGACGACATGACGCGCGCCCTCGCGGCCCCCGCGCCGAGCACGGTCGCCGTCGTCGACACGGCATCCGTGGACGCGGCGATGGCCACGGTCACCTCGAACACCACCCGTGAGCGCTACGAGGAGGTCGTCGAGCTCGCCAAGGAGGACATCCGCGCCGGCGAGGTCTTCCAGGTCGTCATCAGCCAGCGGTTCAGCCTCGACTGCGCGGCAGATCCGCTCGACGTCTACCGGGCCCTGCGGGCGAGCAACCCCAGCCCGTACATGTACCTGTTCCGACTGCCGCACCCCGACGGCTCCTCGTACGCCGTCGTCGGCAGCAGCCCCGAGGCCCTCGTGCGCGTCACAGGCGACCGGGCGATCACCCACCCGATCGCCGGATCGCGCCCGCGCGGCAAGACCCCCGAGGACGACGTGCGCCTGGCCGACGAGCTGCTCGCCGACCCCAAGGAGCGCTCCGAGCACGTCATGCTCGTCGACCTCGGCCGCAACGACCTCCAGCGGGTCTGCCGCCCCGGCACGGTCGACGTCGTCGAGTTCATGGACGTGCGGCGCTACAGCCACGTCATGCACATCGAGTCCACCGTCGTGGGGGACACCCGCCCGGGGGTCAGCGCCTACGACGTGCTGGTGTCGACCTTCCCCGCCGGCACCCTCTCGGGTGCGCCGAAGCCGCGCGCCCTGGCGCTCATCGAGCAGTACGAACCCTCGCGGCGAGGCGTCTACGGTGGCGTCGTCGGCTACCTCGACTTCCACGGTGACCTCGACATGGCCATCGCCATCCGCACCGCCGTCGTCAAGGACGGTGTCGCCCACGTGCAGGCCGGCGCCGGCATCGTGGCCGACTCGGTCCCGGCCCGCGAGCACGAGGAGTGCGTCCACAAGGCGACTGCGGCCCTGCGTGCGGTCGCGACGGCCGCGGCGATGCGGACCGTGACATGAGCCGGCTGTCCAGCAAGGGCGTCGTCGTCCTCCTCGCCCTGCTCGGTGCCGGTGGTCTGCTCGTCAGCGGCTTCCGTCCGTGGGTGACCGGGGCCGTCGACGACGCCGTCCTCGGGGCGACCCGCATCAGCGCCACCGGCGCGGAGGTGGCCCCGGGCCTGAGCGCCGTCGCCCTGTCGATCGCGGCCGCGGCCATCGCCGCCGTCGCTGCCGGCCGCATCGCGCGGGTGGTCGCCCTGGTCGCCTATGCGGCCTCGGTCGTCATCGCCGTGATCCTCACGGTGCGGGTCCTTCGGGACCCCGAGGCCGTGCTCGGTCCGGTCGCCGCCTCACGCGTCGGCCGCACCGGCAGCATCGAGAACGTCGCCGACCCCACGGTGTGGCCCTGGGTGGCTCTCGCCGCCTGCGCCGTCGCCCTCCTGGGCCTGGTCGGCGCGGTGCGCGGCCTGCGGGTCTGGGGCGGGCCGTCCTCGCGCTACGAGGTGGCGGATGCCGGTGGCCCGGTCGCCGGTCCGCGCGGCGAGCGCGTCGCGAGCGCCTGGGACGAGCTCAGCGCGGGGCGCGACCCCACCGATGTGGGTCCCGACCAGCGGACCTGACAGAATCACCGGTGAGCCACCGGGCCCCGAGTGTGGGCCCCGCACGAATCCCGCACGAATGGAGACGACATGGACGAGCACGAGGACCACGGGCACAGCGTCGCCGCCTGGACGGCAGTGATCATCTGCATCATCGCTTCGGCGATCATGTCGCTCGCGGTGGTGTTCCCGAACCGCTGGCTGTTCGTCGGTGGTGTCGTCCTGGCCGTCGTCGGTGTCGTCGCGGGGAAGGTGCTGTCCATGGCTGGTTACGGCGCTGCCGCGCGCGACCCCGAACAGGCACCCTCGATCCACTGATGGGTGACGCCACTGCGGGCACCGTGCTCGACGCGATCATCGCGGGGGTGCGTGAGGACCTCGCCGTTCGCGAGGCGGCCCGTCCGCAGGCCGACGTCGAGCGGGACGCCCTGGCCGCACCGCCGGCCCTCGACGCCGAGGAGGCCCTGCGCCGGCCCGGCCTGTCCCTGATCGCCGAGGTCAAGCGGGCCAGCCCGAGCAAGGGTGAGCTCTCCGACATCCCCGACCCGGCCGCACTCGCCGCCGCCTACCAGGCCGGGGGTGCCTGCGTGGTCTCGGTGCTCACCGAGGCACGCCGGTTCGGTGGCAGCCTCGCCGACCTCGATGCCGTGCGCGCCGCGGTCACGATCCCGGTGCTGCGCAAGGACTTCGTGGTCACCGACTACCAGGTGTGGGAGGCCCGCGCCCACGGGGCCGACGTCGTCCTGCTCATCGTCGCTGCCCTCAGCGACGAGCAGCTCAGGGCCCTGCTGTCGCGGGTGCGCGAACTCGGGATGACGGCGCTGGTCGAGGTGCACGACGAGGCCGAGACCCAGCGGGCCGTCGATGCCGGCGCCAGCGTCATCGGTGTCAACGCCCGCAACCTCAAGACCCTGGACATCCACCCCGAGACGTTCTCGCGGCTCGTCCCCCTCATCCCTCCCGGCTGCGTCACCGTGGCCGAGTCCGGAATCGCCGACGCCGCTGACGCCGGCGCCTACGCCCGCCAGGGCGCGGACGCCGTGCTGGTCGGCGAGGCGCTCGTGCGCACCGGTGACCCGCGCGGTGGTGCCGCCGCGATGGTCGCAGCGGGCGCCATCATCGACCGAGAGGCCGAGCAGTGACCGACACCCAGACCGACGACGGCATCCGCGACCTCACCCCGCACGAGCTGCCGCGACCCGGCCGGTTCGGCGAGTTCGGTGGTCGCTACGTCCCCGAGGCGCTGGTCCCGGCGCTCGACCAGCTCGACGAGGCCCGCCAGAAGGCGGCTGTCGACCCCGAGTTCCAGGCCGAGCTGGCTCACCTGCACGCCACCTACACCGGGCGACCGAGCATCATCACGGAGGTCCCGCGGTTCGCGGCGCACTGTGGTGGGGCACGGGTCATCCTCAAGCGTGAGGACCTCAACCACACCGGGTCCCACAAGATCAACAACGTCCTCGGCCAGGCCCTGCTGACCAAACGCATGGGCAAGACCCGGGTCATCGCCGAGACCGGCGCCGGGCAGCACGGTGTCGCCACGGCCACGGCCGCCGCCCTGCTGGGGCTGGAGTGCACCGTCTACATGGGCAAGGTCGACACCGAGCGCCAGGCGCTCAACGTCGCCCGCATGCGCATCCTGGGCGCGGAGGTCATCCCCGTCGAGCACGGCAGCGCCACCCTCAAGGACGCCATCAACGAGGCGTTGCGCGACTGGGTCACCAACGTGCAGTCCACGCACTACCTCATCGGCACCGTCACCGGCCCGCACCCGTTCCCCGAGATGGTGCGCGACTTCCACAAGATCATCGGCGAGGAGGCGCGAGCGCAGGTTCTCGACCTCACCGGGCGTCTGCCGGATGCCGTGATCGCGTGCGTCGGCGGCGGATCGAACGCCATGGGCATCTTCCACCGCTTCATCGAGGATGCCGGGGTGCGCCTGATCGGGATCGAGGCCGGGGGAGAGGGGATCGAGTCCGGGCGGCACGCCGCCCGCTTCGCCTCGGCGTCGCCCGGGGTGCTGCACGGCGCGATGAGCTACCTCATGCAGGACGACGACGGCCAGACCGTGGAGTCGCACTCGATCTCCGCGGGGCTGGACTACCCGAGCGTGGGACCGGAGCACTCCTTCCTGCGGGACAGCGGGCGGGCCGAGTACCGCTACGCCACCGACGACCGGGTCATGGAGGCCTTCTCGCTGCTCAGCCGCACCGAGGGCATCATCCCGGCCATCGAGTCCGCCCACGCCCTCGTGGGGGCCATGGAGGTCGGCCGGGAGCTGGGGCCCGACGCGCTGCTGCTCGTCAACCTCTCAGGCCGCGGCGACAAGGACATGGAGACCGCCGCGCGGTACTTCGGGCTGCTCGACGGGGAGCGGGCATGAGCACGGTCGTGAACGGTGTCGGTGAGATCCTCCAGCGCTGCCGCGAGGAAGGGCGCGCGGCGCTCGTCGGGTACCTGCCGGTGGGCTTCCCCACCGTCGAGGGCTCGCTCGAGGCGATGCGCGTCCTCGTGGAGGCCGGCTGCGACATCGTCGAGGTCGGTGTGCCGTACAGCGACCCCCTCATGGACGGGCCGGTCATCCAGCACGCGGCGAGCACCGCGCTCGCAGGCGGGGCCCGCGTCGACGACGTCTTCCGTGCCACGCAGGCGGTGAGGGATGCCGGTGGCGCCGCCCTGGTCATGACGTACTGGAACCTCGTGCTGCGCCGCGGGGTGGAGCGCTTCGCCGCCGACCTGGCATCCTCCGGAGGCGCTGGTCTCATCACGCCCGACCTCATCCCCGACGAGGCGGGCGAGTGGATCGCCGCGAGCGATGCGCACGGGCTCGACCGGGTCTTCCTCGTGGCACCGTCGTCGACGCCCGAGCGACTCAGTGCGGTCACCGGCGCCTGCCGCGGCTTCGTCTACGCCGCGTCGACGATGGGCGTCACCGGCGCCCGCACGAGTGTCGACTCCGACGCCCGTGGGCTCGTCGAGCGCACCCGGTCCGTCACCGACCTGCCGGTCTGCGTGGGGCTCGGTGTCTCCACCGGCGCCCAGGCCGCCGAGCTCGCCGCGTACGCCGACGGGGTCATCGTCGGCTCCGCCCTCGTCCGCACGCTCACCGGGCCGGGGGAACTCTGTGACCGGCTCGAGGCGTTGCGCGCTCTGACGAAGGAACTGGCTGACGGTGTGAGGGGTGGTCGCGGATGAGCACGGCCACCGACCCCACCCTCCACGAGGTGTCGCCGACGCCCGAGCGCGGTGAGCGGCTCAAGGACGTCATCGGCCTGCTGGCCCGCCTCTTCCTGGGCGCCGTCCTCATCTACGCCGGCGCGGTCAAGGTCGGCAAGCCGCTGACGTCCGAGCGCGCCGTGCAGGCCTTCGAGATCTTCCCCACGGACCTCGCCGGCTACATCGGCCTGGCCCTGCCCTTCGTCGAGATCCTGCTGGGTGCGCTGCTCATCCTGGGCCTGTTCACCCGGCCGGTGGCCATCGTCTCGACCCTGCTCATGGTCGCCTTCATCATCGGCATCGCCCAGGCGTGGGCGAGGGGCCTGACCATCGACTGCGGATGCTTCGGTGGCGGCGGGCAGGTGGCCGCGGGTGAGACGAAGTACGGCACCGACATCGCCCGCGATGCGACCTTCGCCCTTGCCGGGGCCTGGCTGTGGTGGCGCCCGCGCTCCCTGGCCTCCCTTGACCGTCTGCTGTTCCGCTAAACCACGAGGAGACTGACCACCATGGCGAAGAACTCCGCCAAGGCCCCGGATCGGGGTGCCGCCAACGCGCGCGCGGCAAAGATCCAGGCTGCCCAGAAGTCCGCCGGGGGCGGGGCGAACAAGATCGTCGTCGCCACGGTCGTCGCGATCGTCGCGATCATCGCCACGGTGGGTGGCGTCGTCTGGAGCCAGATGTCGAAGGAGAACGACGTCACCGGAGGGGGCAACGCCCTTCCCGCGGGGGTCAGCGAGCTGGGCGAGGGGTACCCGGCCTTCCAGGACGTCACGCCCGTCGACGGTGCACCCACCGTCGACCTCTACGTCGACTACCAGTGCCCGGCGTGCGCCATGTTCGAGCAGGCCTTCGGGCCGACGCTGAGCGAGCAGGCCGCCGACGGCAAGATCAAGCTGGTCTACCACGTGAAGAACTTCCTCGACGACAACCTCAGGAACGACAGCTCCACGCGCTCCGCGAACGGGGCCTTCTGCGCCTCGGACGCCGGCAAGTTCCAGGAGTACAGTGACCAGCTCTTCCCCGGTCAGCCCGAGCGCGAGGGTGATGGCTGGACCGATGCCCAGCTCAAGGCATTCGCCGAGACCGCCGGTCTGAGCGGCGCGGACCTGACGACCTGGGAGTCCTGCGTCGCCGCAGGCAAGTACACCGACTACGTGAACTCGGTCGAGAAGCAGTCGTTCGCCGATGGCGTCAAGGGCACGCCCACCGTCAAGGTGAACGGCGAGGATCTCGACACCGGCACCCTGGTCAACGCCGAGGGCACGGCCTTCGACCCGGCCAAGCTCGTCGCGGCGCTCGAGGCTGCCGGCAAGTGATCGCCTCCCTGCCCAGCCCCACGGTCGGGGTGTGGCACCTGGGTCCGTTCCCGCTGCGGATGTACGCCGTGTGCATCCTGCTCGGGATCGTGGTCGCGGTGTGGCTCACCGGCCGACGCCTCGTCGACCGGGGCTACGAGGCTGGGCAGGCGCTCGACGTGGCTGCGTATGCCGTGCCGTTCGGCATCGTCGGCGGCCGGATCTACCACGTCATCACCACCCCTGACCCCTACTGGGGTGAGGGCGGCAACCCGGTCGACGCGCTGAAGATCTGGG
>JAGNQK010000005.1 GCA_017989115.1 Dermatophilaceae bacterium
GCCCGCGCGCCCATGCCCCACGGGTTGCCCTTGCTCTCGAGGTTCTTGAACAGCCCCCCGAGCTCCGACGGGAACGCCGACTCGATCAACGTGGCGTAGCGCCGCATGTCGATGATGTGGTCGACGTGCTCGATGTCGACCGGGCACTGCTCGACGCACGCGCCACACGTCGTGCACGACCACAGCACGTCCTGGTCGATCACGGCATCCGGGCCGTGCGGGTTGTACGCCGACAGCGGCGAGTCGGCGGTGTACCCGGTCTCGCCGACGAGCGCCATGGACGCCCAGTCGATGACCGACCCCTCGGATGCCGTCGCGCCGGCTCCCGCCCCCGGCGCACCGACCGTCGCCCCCGCCTTGGCGGCCTTGAGGAACGGAGCCTTGGCGTCTGCGTGGTCGCGCAGGGTCATCATGAGCAGCTTCGGCGACAGCGGCTTGTCGGTGTTCCAGGCGGGGCACTGCGACTGGCAGCGGCCGCACTCGGTGCACGTCGAGAAGTCGAGCAGGCCCTTCCAGGTGAAGTCCTCGACCTTGCCGACGCCGAGGGTGTCACCCTCCTCGAGCTCCTCCATGGCCTCCATGTCGAAGGGCTTGCCGCCGATCGTCAGCGGCTTGGCGGCACCAAGGGCGGTGCGCCCGGAGGCCTCGCGCTTGAACCAGATGTTCGGGAACGCGAGGAAGCGGTGCCAGGCGACACCCATCGTCGGCTGGAGCGAGATGGTGATCATCCACGCGAACGAGATGAGGATCTTGATCGTCGCGACGACGTAGACCCACGTGGCCAGCCCGGGCAGCGACACCCCGGAGAAGAGCCCGGACATCCACCCGGTGAGCGGGAAGTGCAGGGCCAACGAGGTCTCCGGCTCCAGGCGCGACACCATCGCCGACTCCAACCCGCGCAGCAGCAGGATGCAGATCGTGACGAAGAAGATCGTGGCCTCGACGTAGTAGGCCTGCCAGAAGGTCGAGCCGAAGAAGCGCGAGCGCCGCCCACCCTCACCGGCCGCCGAGCGCGGGTGGTTCTTCTGCCGGATGGCGATGAGCACGGCGATGCCGATGAGCCCCGCCCACGCGAACACCTCGACGAGCCACTCGAACGGCGGGAAGTGACCGATGATCGGCAGCCGGTAGTCGGGCTGCACGAGCTGGAAGAACGCGTTGACCAGCGTGGTGAAGAGGATGAGGAACGCCAAGGCGGTGAACCAGTGCGCCACCGCGACGACCTTCAGCCGGGACATCCGGGTGTGGCCGAGGAACTCCTTCGCCAACGTCCACGTGCGCGTGCCCGGCGAACCGGTGCGGCCGGCATCCGGCTGCCCGAGGCGGTAGAGCGCGACGAACCGGCCGAGCTGGCGGAACAGCAGCGCCCACCCGATGAGCGGGATGACGAAGCACAGGGCGAGCGCGACGCCCTGGATGGCGCTGAAGCCACCGAAGCGGTCGTCGGGCGTGGGCACGATGCCGCTGGCCACGAGGTGCGCCGGCATGGAGGCGAGGACGGCAGACATGGGCGCAGCCTATCTGCGGTAAGCGCTTGCTCACCTGACCTGTGACAGGCGTCAAGCCTCGTTGGATGCCCGTTCGCGCCCTCACGAGACCGTCTTGTGACTGCTGATAACGCTCTGTTGGAATACGCATAAGCAGCCCGGAGGTTGCAGTCTTCACACCCCGTTCGCATTGGAGATCTCGCATGCCCATCCTCGATGACGTCACCCAGGCCGTCGGCAACACCCCCCTCGTTCGGATCAACCGGATCATCGACGCCGCGGAGGGCGTGACCGTCGCCGCGAAGCTGGAGTTCCAGAACCCGGGTGCCTCGGTCAAGGACCGCATCGGCGTGGCCATCATCGATGCCGCCGAGGCCAGCGGTGAGCTCACGGCCGGCGGCACGATCGTCGAGGGCACCTCGGGCAACACCGGGATCGCGCTCGCCATGGTCGGCGCGGCTCGCGGGTACAACGTCGTGCTGACGATGCCCGAGTCGATGAGCAAGGAGCGCCGCGCCCTGCTGCGCGCGTTCGGTGCCGAGCTCGTGCTCACCGACCCCGCGCTGGGCATGAAGGGCGCGGTCGCCAAGGCCGAGGAGATCGTCGCCGAGCGCGAAGGCGCCGTGCTGGCCCGCCAGTTCGCCAACGCCGCGAACCCCGAGGTCCACCGCCGCACCACGGCCGAGGAGATCTGGAACGACACCGACGGCGCCGTCGACATCGTCATCGCCGGCATCGGCACGGGCGGCACCATCACCGGCGTCGGCCAGGTGCTCAAGGAGCGCAAGCCCAGCGTGCAGATCGTCGCCGTCGAGCCCGAGGAGTCGCCGATCCTCAACGGTGGCACCCCCGGCCCGCACAAGATCCAGGGCATCGGCGCCAACTTCGTGCCCGAGGTCCTCGACACCGCCGTCTACGACGAGGTCATCGACGTCAACGCCGCCACGGCCGTGCAGTGGGCCCGTCGGGCCGCCACCGAGGAGGGCCTGCTCGTCGGCCTGTCCTCGGGCGCCGCGCTGGCCGCCGCCGCCCAGGTCGCCGCGCGCCCCGAGAACGCCGGAAAGACGATCGTCGTCATCATCCCCAGCTTCGGCGAGCGCTACCTCTCGACCATCCTGTTCGACGGCCTCGTCGACTGACATGAGCTGGATCCGTGCCGCCCGGGCGATGATCTCGGAAGACCTCGACGCCGCGATGCTGCGTGACCCCGCAGCCCAGTCGCGCGCCGACCTCGCCGTGAACTCACCCGGGCTGCACGCCATCTGGATCCACCGGGCGGCTCACCGCCTGTGGCGAAACCCCGCGGCCCGCCCTGCGGCGCGCATCCTCTCCACCGTCGCCCGAGCCCTCACCGGGGTCGAGATCCACCCGGGTGCGCAGATCGGTCGCCGCTTCTTCATCGACCACGGCATGGGTGTCGTCATCGGCGCGACCGCGGTCGTGGGCGACGACGTCATGCTCTACCACGGGGTCACGCTGGGAGGCCGCTCGCTCGCCCGCGGCACCAAACGGCATCCGACCGTGGGGGACCGGGTCACGATCGGCGCCGGGGCCCGCGTGCTCGGCGACATCGAGATCGGGGACGACGTGCAGATCGGCGCCAACTCGGTCGTCGTGAAGCCCGTGCCCGCCGGCGCGGTCGCGACCGGCATCCCGGCTCAGATCCGGATGCCGGGGAGCCCTGGTGAGGACCCCTACGAGGCGTTGTTCGCCGAGCCGGCCCTGTTCATCTGAGCACCCGCCAGTCCGAGCCGTAGAGGCAGAAGACCCCGGCACCGGGATGGGCCGAAACGGCCCCCGCCCACGCGGTCGCGGCATCCTCACCGGTGGCCAGCACCCGGTGGTAGGCGACCATGGCGTCGGCGGCGACGTGGTCGGCGACCGGAGCGACGGCCGCGAGCACACTCGTCGCGCCGAGTGAGAGCAGCGCCGTGGCCAGCCCGAGCGGTTCGTCACCGGCCCGGGTGGAGAACTGCCCGACGTCGCAGGCCGAGAGCGCGACGTGTTCCGCGGTCACCGGTCGGGGGAACTCGTGAGCGAACACCGGCCCGTCGGCCATCTGCACGCAGGAGAACAGCGGGCTCTGGGCCTCGTGGGTGCCGTGGGCGGCCAGGTGCACGACCCGGGCCCCGTCGAGGGCGCGGAAGACGTCATCGCTCGTCGCGACGGTGGGCGTCCCCGTCGGCCCCGTCACCCCGTCTGACCAGGCGGCCCGCACGGCGTCGATCTCGGGGCCGGTCCGCGCGAGCCCCGGGCCGTACAGCGCCGCCACCGGCGCGAGGCGGGTGGGGTCTGCCGCTGTTGCCTCCCCGCGGGTTGCCCCCCGAACCCAGCGGGTGAGGGAGGGCGAGACCGTGACCGGGCGCCCGGCGAGGCTGGGGAGCAGGCTCCACGGCACGGCCGCGAGGCTGCGCGAGGGGATGATGACGACGCGGGCGCTGGCTCGCCCGCTCGGGTTGAGGGTGGTGTCGACCGCCGCGAGCGAGGATGCGGTGGCGCGCGCGAGCACGGCACCCATGGGGGAGTCGGGGGTCAGCATCGCCCGCGCCCGCAGGTCGCGGCGCAGCCGGGTGACCTGCTCGCGCACGGTGTCGACGGACGCCATCCGGGTCACGTCGAGCCGGCCGTCCTCGAGGACGATGGTCCACAGGTAGCCGGCGTGCTCGAAGAACTCCACGATGGTGGCGCCCCGGTCGGCTGCCGCGCCGCGCGCCTCGTCCGAGTCGACGGGCGGTGCCGTCGTCACGGCTGACCCCCCGACGGTGAGGGTCCACTCGCGGTGCGCGACCTCGTCCTCGAGCCGGGCGACCTGCGCGACGAGGTCGGCGGGTGGCTGCCCGTCGTGGTCGGACACGAGCCGGCGCAGGCGTCGCAACTCGCGGGTCAGCGTCGCGAGCTCGGGGTCGGTGGACGTCGTGACCGGGTTGATGCGGTGCGAGATCGCCCGCCAGCGCTCGACACTGGTGAGGATGCCGTCCGCGTCACCCTCGGCGATCGCGCGCTCGACGTCGAACACCGCCAGACGCCGGCCGTGCAGGGCCAGCGCGGCCCGCACGTCCAGGCTGGAGGACTGGAACTGGTGCGCGGCGAGCAGTCGGTTGCCGGTGGTGATCCGCCGCTCGGCCTCGACGGGTTGGCCGCTGGCCGCAGCCAGCCGGGCTCGCACGAGGGCGTCGTGCAGTCTCGACGGCAGGGACTCGCGGTGGGAACGACCGAGGATGTCCAGTCGGGCCTGCGCCCCGTCGAGGTCCCCCAGCAGCAGGCGCGCCTCGGCCTCGAGCCGTACCGCGGCGCGATCCGTGGGGGTGGCCGAGCCGCTCGGGTCGGTGCCCGGGACACGTCGGGCCATCGCGGCGACCACGGCCGGCAGGTCGTGGCCGGCGGCGACGTCGATCGTGGCCCGCACGAGCTCGGCCTCACGGACGAGGTCGACGGCCTGGCGCGTGCGATACGCCGCGGTGGCCTGTCGCACGTGCCGGCGGGCCCCGTCGAGGTCACCGAGGAGCAGGTCGCAGCGGGCCAGGCGCAAGCTGATCTCACCCTCCTCGAGACGGTGACCGTCGCTGCGGGCGGAGGTGAGGGCCTGGGCGAGTGCTGCCCGGGCGCCGTCGACGAGCCCGGCTTCGAGCAGCACCTCGGCCTGGTCGAGCCGGGCCCTGTCGCGGGACACCGCGACGTCCATGGCATCGGCCTGCCGCATGAGCACCAGCGCCCGTGTGAGGTCGCCGTCGACGAAGGCCAGGCAGGCGAGGTTGTGCCGCGCCTTGAACTCCTGGTCGGCCAGGCCGTGCTCCGCCGCGGTGGCAACGGCGCGTTCGAGATCTCCCCGGGCCGCCGCGACGTGGCCGAGGCTGAGGTTGGCCAGGCCGCGGTTGATGTGCAGCGCGCAGCGCTGGCTCGGGTTGAGTTCGACGACATCCGCGCCGACGCGATCCAACACTGCCAGGGACTGGGCCCACGCCCCCCCACGTCCGAGGATGACTCCTTCCTGGACGTAGCTGAGGGCGAGGAGGAACCGGTCGTCGATGGCCTGTGCCCGGCGCCGAGCACTCTCGAGTGCGTCCAGGGCCCGGTCCAGACCGTTGACCTCGAGCTCGGTCCAGGCGCCGGTGATGAGGATCCTGATGCGCAGGCGCTCCGGGTCGAGACCGGGGACACCGTCCAGGGAGGCGAGGGCGCGCCCGAGGTTGGCGACGGCATCCTCGAACCGGCCCACCTCGTTGTCGTGGCGGGCCGCCGTCAGGAACGAGTCCGCGCGAGCGACCGGGTCCGCGCTGGGTCCTTCGCTCAGGTCCTCGATGGGTGGCTCCTACACCTCGATGGCCGGGGTGATGATCGGCGGTGCCGAGGGGTCGGCACGCCGCCGCAGCACGAAACTGACCAGTCCACGCTCGACTGCGGCGAAGGTGAACCTACCGTCGGCGTCAGTGGTCACGGTGCGGGTTCGACCACGTTCGCGCAACTCGACCTCGACGTCAGGTTCGCTGACCCAGCCGGCGATGTCGACAGTGAGGGTGGCGCCGGGCTCGATGCTCACCATGACGCTGAGCCCGTCGCTGGCGAACGTCACCGTGTCGGCGCGGTCGTACTGGGTGCTGCGCACCGTCTCCAAGGTGGCGCTGGAGACGATCTCGGCGACCTCCGCCTCGAGGGCCGCCACGCTCATCGCGAAGGTGATGCGGTCCGTGAGGTCGACCGGCGGCGGGTCCAGCACCTCGTGCAGGTGGCGGATCTGCGTCAGGACGAAGGCGTCGACGTCGTCGATCGGGCCTGCGGCCAGGGTGGTCTCGGGGTCCGGGGTGGTGTTCATGAGGTCATCTCCCAGTGGGGGTCGGTCTCCAGGGCCGCGCGCAACTTGGCCAGGCAGCGCCCCCGCGTGGGGCCGATGCTGCCGACCGGCATCCCGAGGGCCGCGGCGATCGCGGCGTAGTCCGGCTTCTCGGCGAATGCGATGACCCGCAGCAGGGTCTTGCACCGTTCGGGCAGGGTGGTGAAGTGCTGCCACACCAGCTGGCTCTCGAGGTCGGTCAGCAGCGAATCCTCCGGCGAGGGTGCCGTGGTGTCCGGTTCCTGCTCGCGGACGTCGACGTAGGGGGACGGCTCGTCGCGCTGCCGCCGGGCGACCACCGCCCAGGACTCCCGCTTGGTCGTCGTGATGAGCCACTTGAGCACCGACTGCGGGTCGGCGATGGACGGCGCGTGCTCGACGAGCTTGAGCCAGGTGTTCTGGACCACGTCCTCGGCGCCCTGGTGGCTCAGCCCCTGCTGCCGGGCGAGGTGCCACAGCAACGGGGTCACGTCCTCCACGAGGGTCGCCATCCCCGCGGACTGACCGGACCGGTAGGCGCGGAACGCATCGGCGGCGCGGATCGCGAGAGAGTCGGCGCCGGCATCCGTGTGCATCACGAGATCACCCCCCGCGGCCCCGGAGGCAGGGAGTCGACGACCTTGGACGCCTGGGCGACGCGGCCAGCCGCATCGGCTTCGGCGGTCATCCCGGCCAGAGCCGCTGCGACCTGGCCGGCGAAGGCGGGGGCGGAGAACGAGCTGCCGCTCCAGACCCCGAACCCGCAGGCGTAGTCGTCGGGGTCAGGGGTGCCGCGCGCCGGGATCCCCGGTCGAGCGTCGACGTGCAGATCGGGGCGCTGCGAACTGTTCAGGGTGGTCGGCATCGTGCTCACGACGGCGACACCGCAGCGGTACACGCGTACCCATGGCCCGGTGTTCGAGAAGGCGGCGACGGTGGCCTGGTCGATCGCCGTGGGGTCGCCGGGGTTGGTCGCTCCGACGCTCACCAGGGGTGCGGCCATGACGGGGGCTCTGGTGTCGTCGGTGACGGGAAGCGGGCTGAGTGCGGCCGGCCAGAACGGCAGGGTCGTGGCCCCGTTACCCGCGGCGGCGACGATGCACACCCCGTCGCGTTGCAGGGCGCGCAGGGCGGCGAACAGGCCTGCCTCGTCATCGACCGACCCGGGCGTCTCGTGGTAGTACCCGAAGGACAGGGACACGACGTCGAGTGGGGTCCCGTCCACCCGGCCCTGCAGGCGCAGACGGTTCCACAGGAAGAGCTTCTCGAGGGCCTCGATGACGTCGGTCTCGTCGGCTGCACCGTCGCCGTACATCACGGGCACGATGACGAGGGTCGCGTCAGCGCTGTGCTGGCGCACGACGCCGGCGACGAACGTGCCGTGGCCGGCCATGGCGTCCAGGGTTGCGTTGAGGGTGTCGACGGACACGCCACGGTGCTCGGGGTCCGCGGCGGCCGGGAAGCGCAGGCCGACCGGCACGGGCCTGCCCGTCTTCGGGTCCTCGATCGTCGGGTCGTGGTCGACCAGGGGTGACCCCTTCGGGAACCACGGGTGGGCGCCCAGACCGGTGTCCAGGATCGCCACGACGGGGGAGCGACGCCCGGAGGGCTCTCCCGGTGAACTGGCCACTGCCACCGGTGTGCGCCCGTCGGCCGTTCCGGGGGTGCCGACCCCGGAGTGGTAGCCGACCCCGGAGTGGTAGCCGACCCCTGAGTGGTAGCCGACCCCTGAGTGGTAGCCGACGCCGGAGTGGTACCCCGCGCTCATGAGGATGTGGCTGAGGCTCCACCGAGACACCTGCGAGGCCGTCTCGTCGGTGTCCTGACGGGCGCGCTGGAGCACGTCCCAGGCGTCGATCGGCGCTGCCAGCCGACCGGCATCCGGGCGCAGTTCCACGATGGTGCGGGCCACCGCGTCGAGCTCGCCGGCCAGGTCCAGGGCGCGAGCCAGCTCGGCGACCGACGGCTGGCGCGGCACCCGCTTCACGTCCACCTCAGCGCCGTCGGCGGCCCGGGCGTCCGGTGCGTCGTTGAGCACGACGGGGGTGAAGCCCATGTCCTCACCGAGGCGCTTCAGCTCGGCGAGCGGCCCGGCGATGGTGTCGCCACCGGGCAGGCCGGGAAGGATCAGCCGGTCGGGTCGGTATGCCGTGGGGTGCACGGGCGGCTCGGCGCCGCGCCGAACGGCATCGTCGGGGGAGAGCACCGTCGCCCGGAACCGGCGAAACGCCGAGGCGGGGACACCGAAGACAGGTGTCGGGTGGCCCGCGCCGCCAGCCCCTCGGCCAGCGGGGTCGTCAGGGGTGGTCTCGCTCATGCGGTTCTCCTGAGGGGGCCGGTCCGGGGCGTGAACGCGCTCGTTCCAGCGTAGTGAGAGTGCTCGTCACTGCACAGGAGGCCGAACGGCCGGTGCTGATACACCGGTGTCGGGAAAATTCATCGTCTCGGGAGGTATCACCGCGGGGTGACGCTGCTCCTCCACCATGACGGACCCTTCCGGGGCCCGTCCCGCGAGGGCCGACACCGCCCCTCCGCTGGCGGACCACGCCGGCACGGGAATCCCGGAGGGCGACGTCGGGCGTCGCGCTCCGGCCGGGCCCGCGTGAGTGGAGGGGCTCAGGCGGCGTCGTCGGGGCGCGGCGTCGCGCCCGCCCAGTGGTTCTGTTGAGCCGTCGGTGTCGTGGGGGATGCCGTGTGGCCCGGTTGCGGTTCGGGGGTCGCCGTGATCGTCTCCGCCGTGATGGTGCGACTGGCGCGCAGGCGCTGCCCGGTGGCGCGGGCGGCATCCGCGACGATGTCGGCCACCGCCGGGGCCGCCTTGGTGCGCGCGGCCTCCTTGGCGTTGGCCACCTGCTTCTGGACCGGCTTTGAGTGCCAGACCTTGCCGGACGTGCGGGCAATCTGCTCGTACCGCTGCCGACCAGCGCGGGTGCCGAGGACGTATCCGGCGGCCAGGCCCGCGATGAAGGTGAGCTTCGCCATCGGTGATCCTTTCGTCGGCCTCAGACCCTACCTGCCGATGGTGACCGGATGCCGTCGAGCGCCGCCGACGCCCATCACGCCGTCGTGCTGCACAATGGCTCTGCAGTCTTGGAGGGCTCGCATAGTGGCCTAGTGCGGCGGTCTTGAAAACCGCTATGGCGGCAACGTCATCGTGGGTTCGAATCCCACGCCCTCCGCGCACAGGGTTCGGGCGGGCCGAGGAACGAGGCCTGCCCGGTTCCTGTGCATTGAGCACGCGGGATTCGGGAGGAAGGGCGAGGAACGAGCCCTGACGGTTCCCACGCCCTCCGCTCGTCCAGACACCAGCCCTCCGCTCGTACGAATCCCATGCCCTCCACGGGTGTTGTCCGACGTGATGAATGGTGCCCGGCACGGCAGGGTCGCGAAACCGAAGCGCGAACTCCCAGGCAGTGCGAATCCCGGTGTGTCCGCTGGCTGATCGGGTGTTTTCGAGACGCGCGCGCAACCACAGTTGGTGCTAGTTTCGGCCTCGGTTGCAGCAACAGCACTTCCTGGCAGTCGATTCACCGCGTGCCTCAAGGGGAACTGGAGTTCGCATCCGCGGTCGGTGCGACGTGTGCCGACCGAGTGCTACACACAGAAAGAGTCACCCCAGATATGGCACAGGGCACCGTGAAGTGGTTCAACGCTGAGAAGGGCTTTGGATTCATCGCCCAGGACGGTGGCGGCCCCGACGTCTTCGTCCACTACTCCGCGATCGACACCCAGGGTTACCGCAGCCTCGACGAGGCCCAGCGGGTCGAGTTCGAGGTCACGCAGGGCCCCAAGGGTCCGCAGGCAGACCAGGTCCGCCCCATCTGACCCGGAAACCCCCGAGTCTTCACGAAAGGCCCCGCCCGGCATCCGGGCGGGGCCTTTCGCTGTCGGCCTACAGGGCTGCGACGCGGGTCAGGAAGTCCTTGGCGATCGGGGCGGCCACGGTTCCCCCGCTCGTGCCCTCCTCGACCAGCACGGCGAAGGCGACGTCCCCCTGGTAGCCGGTGAACCACACCCGTGGTGGCGCGTCCGGGTCGCTGCCGTACTCGGCAGTTCCGGTCTTGCCCCGCACCTGGCCCCCGGGTGCGCCGCTGGCCTCCGAGCCCGACCCGCCGGCGACGACCGCCAACATCATCGCGCGCAGATCGGCGACGGCCTTCCCGTCGATGGGGCGCGGTCGCGGCGAGGTCGCCTCCGGGACCTTCACGAGGACCGGGGCGAGGAAGGTGCCGCGCCCGATGCTGCCGGACATGACGGCCAGTGCCAGCGGCGAGACCTCGACCCTGCCCTGACCGATGGATGCCGCCGCGGCGTCGGTGCCGCCGGTGGTCGCCGGCACGCTGCCGTCGAAGGCGCCGGCGACGCCGAGGGTGTCGGCCCACCCGGCCCCGATCCCCAGCGTCTTCGCGGCGGTGGTGAGGTCATCGGCCTGCAGCGAGTCCGCGAGGCTCACGAAGGCGGTGTTGCACGATTCGGCGAAGTTCTTGGAGAACGGCGGACTGCCGGGCAGAGAGCTGCCCCCGAAGTTGCCGAACTCCAGCCCGTCGACGGTGATGGTCTTGGGGCAGGGCACCGGCGCGGTGGGCGTGGTGATGCCCTTGGTGAGGTACGCGTAGGTCGTCGCCACCTTGAACGTCGAGCCCGGCGGGTAGCGACCGGTCAGCGCACGGTCGAAGCCGTTGCTCGGGCTGTTGGCCGCCGCGAGCACCTCGCCGGTCGGGACGTGCACCGCGACGATCGCCCCGGGGACCTTCAGCTCGGCCGCGGCCAGCGACTCCTCGGCGGCACTCTGGATGCCGGGGTCGAGGGTCGTGACGACGTCGGTGCCGTCGGTGGCGGCCTGCTCGAAGAGCACGACGCCACCACTGGTCTCGACCCTGAGGCCGACGTCGCCAGCCAGTTGCTGGTCGTACTGCGCCTGCAGGCCGCTCAGCCCGGCCCGATCACCGGCGACGTAGCGGCCCGCGCTCTTGTCGACCACCTCTGCCGTGACCTCGCCGACGGTGCCGAGCAGCGGTTGGCCGAAGGTTCGGGTGACGGCGAGCGGCTGCTGCGACGTCGGGGCGATGACGCTCGGCGCCAGCGCCGTGATCTTCGCCGCCCGCGGCTCCCAGTCGGCGTCGCGGTAGCTGATGACGGGGATCGGGGCCTTGGAGCCCGAGGCGGTGGCCTTGGCCAGCGCGGCGGTGAGCGACCCGGCATCCGCGCCGACGATCGGCTCGAGAGCGGCCACCGCCTCGGGAGTGGCGTTCACCGGGTCGATCGCCACGTTGTGCACCGTGCCGAGGGGCATGAGTGGGTCGCCGGCTCGGTCGACGAGGTCGCCGCGTTCCCCGGTGGTGCGCTCCATCGAGAAGGTCTCGCCCGGCGGCAGGTCGGGATGCCACGGGGTGCCGGCACCCGGCGTGGCCACCTGCCACGCGTCACCCGAGCGGCTCACCGTGGTGGGCACGTCGTACGACCAGGCCACCCCTCCCGGAAGGGTCCACCGCACCGCAAGACCGGCGGATGCCGTGTCGCCGTCACGCGCGCTGTCGCCCACGGTCACCTCGACAGGGGACGTGCCGAGGTCCTTGACCACGTCGGGGAAGGCGTCGCGCACCGCGGTGTCCGCGAACGGGACGGTGCTGACGTCCTTGGCGACCCACGCGGCCGCGAAGGCCGAGAGCGCCGCCTTCGCCGCGGCATCCTGCTCGGCCCCCTGCTGGCGCCACCACCACACTCCGCCGGCCCCCGCGACGAGCACGAGGAGGGCGGCGACGAGCAGGGCGATGCGTGACTTCATGTCCTCAGTCAACTACGCCCCACCGACCGGCACCCCCGCAGCCGCATCCCCGCCCGACTTTTCCTCCCCATGAGGGAAGGCCGAGGTTCGCAAGGGATGCCTTCCCTTGTGAACCTCGGGCTTGTCCTGCGAAGTGCCGAGGGAGGCGGAGGGAGCCAGCGGTCGAGCGAGCTCCTTGGTCGCTCCCTGCGACCGCTTCCCGGCATCCCTCCGCCACCGCAGACAGAAAGACCCCGGTCGCAAGCTCCCGGGGTCATCTGTCGGCGGAGGCGGAGGGATTTGAACCCTCGATGGGCTTGAGACCCAAACCGCATTAGCAGTGCGGCGCCATAGACCGGACTAGGCGACGCCTCCAACGTCGCACAGGGTAACTGGCCGGGCACCCGGCGGGCAAAGCGACCCGGTCCTGGTCTCGTTTTCGACCTGCCGTCAGCCACGGTTGCTGCCAGACTCCAGCCATGAGCCACACGGGGGATCCAGCAGGACCGACATCGCCACCTGTCCATCAGCAGACCGCGGCACCTGTCCCTCCGCAGGCGGCACCACCCGCCCCGAAGCAGGACTCGACGCGCACCATCGCCATCGTGGCGCTCGTGGTCGCAGGGCTTGCGATCCTCGGGCAACTCGCCACGATGGTGCTGCCGATGTTGTTCTTCGGATTCTTCGGCCTCTTCGGCTTCACCGACGACTTCGACGAGGGGTTCGGGTCGTCCGGGGTGGTCACGATCGGCAACGGCCAGGCCAAGCTGGCAGCCGACCGCACGGTGACCGGCCCCGTCCTCACCCGAGCGGTGCGTGATCTCATCGGGCCGGACGACCCGTTCCTGCCGCCCATCGAGAACATCACCTGTGACCCTGCGCCCCCCGTCAGCGCCGACGTGAGCGTCCTGTGCCGGGCCGGCGCCGGCGAGGGCTGGGTCATCGTGAGGTTCACCGACGCGACGGGCGAGTTCGAGGCCGTTGTCGTTCCGGGCGAAGACATGATGATGCCGTGAGCAGCCCCGACGGACCCCCCTTGGTCCCACCGACTCCTTCCAGCCCGACCACTCCGGCCACCCCTCCTGGTCCCGGCGGCTACCGGTACGGCGCGTCGACCTTGGACCAGCCGCCTCCCGCGTACAGCGGCTGGGCGCAGCCGCAGCCCGGCGGCGAGCCGGACGGACAGGTCGCCCTGCGCAAGGCCCGCACCGCACTCGGCTGGGCCATCGGCGCCGCAGTCGCCGCAGGCCTGGCCCTGCTGACCGCGGTCGTCGCCATGGTCGTCGGCGCCGTCGTCTCCGATCCGTTCCTCGACGACAGCGGGTTCTACGAGTCGCTCCGGGGCGAGGTCGTCGCGCTGCCCGAGGGCTCGGCCCTCAGTGGCGATCGCCTCGAGGCAGCCCTGGGCAACGTCCTGCTCGACTACTACGACGAGGTCGACGGGCTCACCTGCCCGGACACGGCATCTGTGCGCCCCTCGACGACGGTGGTCTGCACGGCCAAGGTCGACACCTACCCGTGGACCGGTGTCGTCTTCTTCGAGGATGCCAAGGGCAGCTTCGTCGTCCTCGAGCTCTGAGCGCGGCCCCGTGGGTCCGGTTTGCGAGGATGTCCCCCGTGCCCCTGACGATCCGCCGCGCCCGCCCCGACGAGTTGGATGCCGTGGGGCTACTCACCGTCGACGCCTACGTCTCGGGTGGCGTCATCGAGTCCGGGTCACCGTACCTGTCGTTCCTCTCGGATGCCGGTGCGCGGGCCTCGGACGCCCAGGTGTGGGTTGCCGTGGACGATCGGGGAATCGTCGGCACGGTCACCTACGTCGAGCCCGGGTCACCGTTGGCCGAGGTCGCCAGACAGGGTGAGGCCGAGATCCGCACCCTGGCCGTCGCCCCCGCCGCGAGCGGTGAGGGCATCGGGGAGGCGCTGACCCGGGCGATGATCGACCTCGCCCGCGATGGTGGCTTCGGGTCGGTGGTGCTGTCGTCGTCGACGACCATGCGGGCGGCGCACCGGCTCTACGAGCGGCTCGGGTTCGTGCGGCTTCCCGAGCGCGACTGGACCCCGGGCCGCGGCATCCAGCTCATCGCCTACGAGCTGCCGCTCACCTGATCACGCCGTGAGTGCGGAAGTGGCGGCTGGGGCAACCACTTCCGCACTCACGACCGACGAAGGGCTCAGCTGGCGGGGAGGAGCACCGAGAAGGTCGTGTCCCCCGGCCGGCTCGACATCTCGACGCGTCCACCGTGGGCCTGGCCGACCGCTGCGACGATGCTGAGGCCCAGCCCGGTCGAGCCGCCGCCCCGGGTGCGGGCGTCGTCCCCGCGGGTGAAGCGCTCGAACACGGTGGCCTGCACCGACTCGGGCACGCCGGGGCCGTCGTCGGTCACCGAGATCCGCACGAGCTCACCCTCGGGGCGCACCCGCGTGACCACGCGCGTCCCCGCCGGGGTGTGGGTGCGGGCGTTGGCGAGCAGGTTGGCGAGGATCTGGTGCAGCCGTGCCTGGTCACCGGGCACCTCGACCGGCTCCTCGGGCAGGTCGAGCTCCCAGACGTGATCGGGGGACGCCGCGTGCGCGTCACTGACCGCGTTGACGGCGAGCAGCGACAGGTCGACGGGTTCGCGCTCGAGGGGCCGCCCGGCATCCAGCCTGGCGAGGAGCAGCAGGTCCTCGACGAGCACCTGCATCCGAAGGGCCTCCGACTCCACCCGCCCGATGGCGTGGGTGACGGTCGGCGGCACCGGGTCGCTCTCGCGACGGGTCAGCTCGGCGTACCCACGGATGGACGCCAGCGGGGTGCGCAGCTCGTGGCTGGCGTCCGCGACGAACTGGCGAACCTGCGTCTCGCTCTCCTGCCGCGCGTGCAGCGCCGACTCGACGTTGTCGAGCATGGTGTTCAGGGCGAGGCCGACCTGCCCGACCTCGGTGCGCGGGTCGGCATCCGCGGCGGGGACGCGCTCGGCCAGCGCCACGTCACCCGAGTCGAGCTTGAGCGCCGAGACGCGTCGCGCGGTGGCGGCAACCCGGTCGAGGGGGGCCAGGCTGCGCCGGATCAGCACGGTGCCGCCGACGCCCACCGCGACGAGCCCGAGCACGGTGCCACCCGCCACGAGGGCGAGCAGCTTCGCCAGCAGCTCGTCGACCGGGTGCGTGGACACCCCGACGATCAGGCGGCTCCCACCGGGGAGCGTGTCGGCCTTCAACAGGTACGTGCCGACGTCCCCACCGATCTGGACCCGGCGCGGCTGCGTGCCGACGTCAGCCTGCGCGATGCGGCGGACCTGGTTGCTGTCGAGCACGTCGTCCTGACGGTCCTCGTTGACCACGGCGTTGATGGCGACCCCGGATGCCGTTGTCGCGACGGTGCCGTCGGCGTTCAGTCCCAGCACGAGCACGTCCCCACCGCCGGGTGCCCCCGCCGGTCCATCGCCCCGGCCCCGTGGTCCGAGGGTGCGGCCGTCGCGGTCGGGGTCGACGTCGACACGAGAGAGGACGGTCGACAGGTCGGAGACCAGGCCCCGCTCGAGGTAGCGCTGGGTCTCGAGCAGGGTCAGCGCGCCGGTCGCCAGCATGATGACGGAGAACAGCGCCAGCATCGAGGCGAGCAGCTTGGCCCGCAGCGTCCAGCGGGAGGGAGGGGACGGCATCCGGTCAGCCTGCCCGATCAGTCAGTGGGCTTGAGCACGTAGCCCACGCCGCGCATCGTGTGGATCATCGGGTCGCGGCCGGCGTCGATCTTCTTGCGCAGGTAGGAGATGTAGAGCTCGACGACGTTGGCCTGGCCGCCGAAGTCGTAGTTCCAGACCCGGTCGAGGATCTGCGCCTTGGAGAGCACCCGCTTGGGGTTGCGCATGAGGTAGCGCAGCAGCTCGAACTCGGTTGCGGTGAGGTGGATCTGCTCGCCGGCGCGGGTGACCTCGTGGCTGTCCTCGTCCATCGTGAGGTCGCCGACGACGAGGAGGGAGCTGCCCTCGTCGGTCGCGACGGTGGTGCGTCGCATGAGCGCTCGCAGCCGGGCGACGACCTCCTCGAGGCTGAACGGCTTGGTCACGTAGTCGTCGCCGCCGGCGGTGAGGCCGGCGACGCGGTCCTCCACGGCATCCTTCGCGGTGAGGAACAGCACGGGCACGTTCGGGTCGTCCCCGCGCATGCGCCGCAACACCTCGAGCCCGTCGAAGTCGGGCAGCATCATGTCGAGCACGACGGCGTCGGGGCCGAACTCCTTGGCAGCGCGCACCGCCGCGAGGCCGCTGGCCGCGGTGCGAACCTCCCAGCCCTCGTAGCGCAGGGCCATCGACAGCAGTTCGGTGAGGTTCGGCTCGTCATCCACCACGAGCACCCGCACCGGGGAGCCGTCGGGTCGGGTCAGGGCGGGGGCGCTCACGGGGCGGGTCGTCGTCATGGCTTCAGTCTGCTGGTGGGCGCTGGGGTCGACCCATGGGTTTGCTGTGCGATTCCTGTGTGTCGCGCTCTGGGCGTCGTTGTTCGGGGCGAGTGCGTTCGATTGCCAGCGCACGGATGGGGTCGGCACAGGTAGGCCACAGGTGGCGGGCCGACGGTTGGAGCAGGCAGTCACTCATCGTCACGAAAGGGCCCTCCATGGCCAACGAACCGCAGAATCCGAACGATCAGTCGCAGCCCGAGCAGCAGGTGCAGCCGGGGCAGAACGACGCGACCGAGGTCATCCCGCAGCAGCCCGAGGCCACGGTCCGGATGCCGTCCGTCGCCGAGGTGCCCCCCGCACCTGACGCCGGACAGGCGCCCCCGTGGGTGACTGCCGTCGACGGGGCGGCCGCTGCGCCGAGTGCTGCGGCGAACGCGGCGCCCGCCCCGGCGGCGGGTGCTCCGGTCCCCCCTGCCCAGGTGCCCCCGGCTGCGCCCGCCCCCGCGACGGGTGGGCCGTGGTGGAAGGGCCGGCTGGCCATTGCCGGTGCGGCCCTGGCTGCAGGGTTGCTGCTCGGTGGGGCCGTGGGTGCGGCGTCCACTGCGGCGATCGGCGACGGCGACGGCGGCCGCGTGGGTCACATGAGCGACGGCGACGACTGGGGTCGCGGCGGTGTCGAGGGCCAGGGTCCCGGCTCGGGTGGGCGTCACGGTGGTGGCCGGGGCGAGATGCCCGGCGGCGGCAGGGGTCAGTTCCCCGGTGGTGGCATGGGACAGCTGCCGAACGGCGGCCAGTTGCCGAACGGGACGTCGCCGACCGCCCCGACTCCTCCAACCCCGTCGAGCAGCACCGCACCGTCGAGCACCTGACTGGGCAGTCGAGAGTAGGCGAATCGCCGCGAGGGCAAATCTCTGCACGGCGATTCGCCTACTCTCGACCGGGCTCAGCGAGGGCCGCACGGCATCCGAGATCGACCAAGGGCCCCACCGACAGTGTCGGCGGGGCCCTCTGGTCCGGCGGGGACCGTCTGTCAGGCGCTCTCGAGGCGCGCCTTGAGCGTGGCCAGCTCGTCAGCGAGCTGGGTGGGGAGGGTGTCGCCGAACTTGGCGAACCACTCCTCGATGAGCGGCAGCTCCTTGTCGCGCCACTCCTCGACGTTGACGGCGAGGGCCTTGGCGACCTGCTCCTCGCTCATGTCCAGGCCCGTGGTGTCGATCGAGCCGGGGGTGGGCACGAGGCCGACCGGGGTCTCGACGGCCTCCGCGGAACCGTCGAGGCGCTCGACGATCCACTTCAGCACGCGGGCGTTGTCGCCGAAGCCGGGCCACAGGAACGAGCCGTCCTCGTCGTCGCGGCGGAACCAGTTGACCTGGTAGATCTTCGGCAGCTTCGACTCATCGGCCTGCTTGCCGATCTCGAGCCAGTGGTTGACGTAGTCGCCGGCGTTGTAGCCGATGAAGGGCAGCATGGCCATCGGGTCGCGGCGCACGACACCGACGGCGCCGGTCGCGGCGGCGGTGGTCTCGGACGACAGCGTCGCGCCGATGAACACACCGTGGGCCCAGTCACGGGACTCGTAGACCAGCGGCACGGTGGTCTTGCGACGGCCACCGAACAGGATCGCGTCGATCGGCACACCGTTGGGCTCGTCGTACTCGTCGGCCATCATCGGGCACTGCTTCGCGGGGGTGCAGAAGCGGCTGTTCGGGTGGCTGGAGGGCACTCCGGACTCGGGGGTCCAGTCGTTGCCCTTCCAGTCGGTGAGGTGCGCCGGCTTCTCGGGGGTCATGTCCTCCCACCACACGTCGCCGTCGTCGGTGAGGGCGACGTTGGTGAAGATCGAGTTGCCCTTCTCCACGGTTCGCATCGCGTTGGGGTTGGTGTGCTCACCGGTGCCGGGGGCGACGCCGAACAGGCCGAACTCGGGGTTGACGGCGTAGAGGCGGCCGTCGGGGCCGAAGCGCATCCAGGCGATGTCGTCGCCGACCATCTCGGCGGTCCAGCCCTCGAGAGTGGGGTCGATCATCGCGAGGTTGGTCTTGCCGCAGGCGCTCGGGAAGGCACCGGCGATGTAGTGCTTGGAGCCGGTGGGGGAGACGAGCTTGAGGATGAGCATGTGCTCTGCCATCCAGCCGTCGTCACGGGCCATGGCCGAGGCGATGCGCAGGGCGTAGCACTTCTTGCCGAGCAGGGCGTTGCCGCCGTAGCCCGAGCCGTAGGACCAGATCTCGCGGGTCTCCGGGAAGTGGGCGATGTACTTGGTGTCGCTGCACGGCCACGCGACGTCGCTGACGCCCTCGGTGAGCGGGAAGCCGACCGAGTGCAGGCCCTTGACGACGGAGGCGTCCGGATTGGCCTCGATGGCGGCGAGCACGTTGGCGCCGATGCGGGCCATGATCTTCATCGACACGACGACGTAGGCGGAGTCGGTGATCTCGACACCGAACATCGGCACGTCGGCCTCGATGTGACCCATGACGAACGGGATGACGTACATCGTGCGACCGGTCATGCACCCCTTGTAGAGGTCGCCCATGATCGCCTTCATGTCGGCGGGGGACTTCCAGTTGTTCGTGAAGCCCGCGTCGCGCTCGTCCTCGGAGCAGATGAAGGTGCGGTCCTCGACGCGCGCCACGTCGGACGGGTCGGATGCCGCGTGGAAGCTGTTGGGCTTCTTGTCGGGATTCAGTCGGGTGAAGGTGCCGGACTCCACGAGCAGCGTGGTCAGGGCGTCCCACTCCTCGTCGGAACCGTCGACCCAGTGGATCGAGTCCGGGGTCGTGAGCGCAGCGACCTCGTCGACCCAGGCTTGGAGGCCTGCGTGACTGGTCCCTGTCGTGTGCTCTGCCTGCGTGGTCATGGTGGTCCTTCCGCCGGTCCTGCTCACTGGTGGCCACCCCGCTGCGCGAACTCGCGAGCCCGCCTGACGCGGTGGCTCGGCGCCCGCCGCTGGGAGCCTGTTCCCCCACCGTAGGCCGGGGTACTTGCAGGTAACCACCGTGGAAGCGCTTGCACCTTATGAGGCTCCTCACAAGCGATGGGGGCCACTGAAAACTCTTGCAAGGGCACTGAAAGAGCAGGTCACCGTGGTGGTTCGGGTGCTGGGAGTGCCATGCGATGGCGGATGCCGTGGCGCGGCATCCAACCGTCCGACGCGGTCGTTGGCCCTCAATTTCTCGGTGTGCGGGACGCTCCGGTAGTGTTCTCTCTCGTTGCGTTCCGACGTGACGCTGCGCCCGTAGCTCAACGGATAGAGCATCTGACTACGGATCAGAAGGTTAGGGGTTCGAATCCCTTCGGGCGCGCTCTGTGTTGAGACAGACGACGGGCCCCCGACCAGCGGAGACGCTGCCGGGGGCTTACTCGTGCCCGGCATCCGGACAGTGCGTGATGGGGGTCTGGGCCCCAAAATGGGCCCCAAAATTCGCGCCGGGGGACTCGGGTCGCCTGGGGTGACACTGGGGTCGTGAGGACAACGATTTGGGTCGGATGTGGCCACGGGGCGCCCGTTCGGGGCCTTTGGGGGTCATGGACACCACACCGCACCCACAGCCCACCCTCCTGCTCAACCTCAACGAGGTCGCGACCCAGCTGCGCTGGACGCGCCGCAGCGTCGAGCGCCAGATCTCCGACCGCCGGCTGCGCACGGTTCACCTCGGCCGCTCCGTGCGGGTCGAGCGGGCCGAGCTCGACCGGTTCGTCGCGTCGATGCGCGACGCCGATGCGGGGTAGGCCGGATGCGCGGTAGGCCACGCGCCGCGAACGGTGACAGCGCCACGACGAGATATCGCGGCGCCGACGGCCGGTGGCACGCCCGGGTCACCGTCGGGCGCCGCCTGGACGGGGAGCGCGACCGCCGGCACCTCAGCCGGGCGACCAAGCGCGAGCTCGACGCCGCCGTGCGCGAGCTGGAGAACGCCCGCGACAGCGGGCAGCAGCCGTGGCTGCTCGACGCCATCACGCTCGAGCAGTGGCTCGAGCACTGGCTCGAGGAGATACTGCCGCTCTCGGTGCGGTGGAAGACCCGCTCCGGGTACGCCAGCCACCTGCGCGTGCACGTCATCCCGACCCTCGGAGCCGCGCGGCTGACCGAGCTGCGCCCCGAGACCCTCGAGCGGCTCTACCGCCAGCTGATGGACGACGGCCGGTCGACCCATGTCGTGCACGGCGTGCACCGCGTCCTGCGCTCCAGCCTCAACGAGGCCGTGAGGCGCCAGCGCCTGGTGACCAACCCCGCCGCCCTGGCCCGGCCGCCGCGGGTGGAGCGCACCGAGATCGAACCGCTGACCGCGGACGAGTGCCGGGCCATCCTGAAGGCCGCGCGTGGACGGCTGAATGGAGCACGCTGGTCGGTCGCGCTGTCCCTCGGGCTGCGCCAGGGGGAGGCGCTCGGCTTGATGTGGGAGGACGTCGACCTCGACGCCGGCGTCCTGCGCGTGCGACGTGCCGTGCAGCGGCGCACCTGGAGCCACGGCTGCAGCCCGAGGCGGGCGGCGGAGCCGGCGTGTGGACACATCCGCGGCGCGGAGTGCCCGCAGCGACGCGACGGGGGACTGGTGCTGGTCGAGCCTAAGACCCGCTCGTCACGGCGCTCGGTGGCTCTGCCGCCGCCGCTCGTGGCCGAGCTGCGCGCCCACCGGGCCGCCCAGCGGCGGCTCAAGCTCGAGCGGGCCAATGTCTGGGACCACACCCACGACCTCGTCTTCTCCACCGACTGGGGTGCTCTCATCGACCCGCATGCCGACTACCGCGACTGGAAGCAGGTCCTGCGCGACGCGGGCGTGCGCGAGGTGCGCCTGCACGATGCCCGGCACACCGCGGCCACGCTCCTGCTGCTCCAGGGGGTCGACATCCGCACCGTCATGGCGATCATGGGCTGGACCGAGATGGCCACCGCCCAGCGCTACGTGCACGCCGTCGACGAGCTGCGCCACGAGGCTGCCCGGCGCATGGGAGCGGCGCTGTGGGGCGGCGCCACTGTGGACCCGAGCGGTGGCCATCAGCTGCCCGGCTGACACTTGGCGCGCTCGTCAGCGCTGTTGGATCCGTCGCTGGAGGGCGTCGATCAGCGCGTTGGCCGCTGGGATCAGCACCGGCAGGTCGCGGTCGTAGACCCGCCCCGAGTCGAGCTTCGAGGCGAGCTCCTCAAGCAGCCGCGCCCACTCGTGCGCACTCGCGGGGTGGACGGCGACGGGCACCGTCGTGCGATGGTGCTGGACCACTGTCTGGGTGCGTACCGTCTCCACGACGCGGTCCACCACGGTGACGGCCGCACGTCCGGATGCCGCAGCCCGGGCCTGCTCCCACGCCCGGTGCCGGCAGGTTCCCGAGCACCACTTGGGGACGCGGCCTCGGGTCGGAACGGTCACCTCGGCGCTGCACCAACCGCACACGACGACCTGGCCCGGCGCCCTGGGCGCGGGTCGCACCCCGGTTGTCGAGGAGGCACCGGAGGGCTGCAACGGCTCCGCGGACTCGGCGTTCATCGCAACGTCCCTCCCAGCGCCCTCCAGCGGTTCTCTTCGTCACAACGATATAGCTCGACCCTGGAGTGCACGAGGTGTGTGGGCCATGAGATCTCGGATTTGTCGGTGGGGACGAATCGGCCGGTGCGAACAGCGGCGATGCGCGGTCGGGTCGGTCCGGGCGCTGACGAACCGGTGAGAAAGCCTCAGCAGCGGGCGTGCTCAGTTCAAGTTGGATTTGCTGGGGGTGCGATCCAGGCGACAGCGGTGGGTTCCATCGCGTCGGCATTGACGCGGCGCTGGGTTGCCCCCAGCGGCCCGCGCCCAGACGCGGACCCAGCGGGGGTAGCAGCGACATCGTGGCTGTTCGGTGCATCGTCTCCCTGCCATCGCACGACCCGCTCGGCGGCGGACGAGGCCAAAGGTGCGCTCGGGTGGACACTCACGCAGCGAAGTGGGCCATGCAGCCCGGATGGCCTCGGACATGCTCATGTCCTTGCCTGCTGCCGCCTTACGACCAAGAGGAACGGACCCTTGCACGAGGACTTGGACGGCTGGTTCTCATCGTCTTCAGTGCCCTGGACGTCCTCCTCCCGTTCCTCGTCTTGTTCCTCCACTTCTTCTTCATGTTCCTCATCCCTGTGCTCGTGCTCTCATCACGAGCAGTGGTGATGACGGGCTTCCGCGCCAGTCCGGGGCGAGCCGGAGCAGTCGGTTCGGTGCCGTCACCGTCCCAGGGGGTCGCTCGCGCGCGTCGAGAGACTTGACAGATAACTTCCATTAGTGGAACCTGTTTGTCATGTTCGAGTTTCTGACGTCGCAGGAGGTGGCCACGCTCCTCGGCGTCAGCCTGCGCCAAGTCAGCAACCTGCGCCGAGAGGGCCACGTTGTCGCGGTCGCCGACGGTGTGTACGACCGGGCCTCTGTGCTGCGGGTGCGAAACGCGCGCGCAGCCCACAGACAGCGCGCTTGGACTGAACGCACCGCCTGGCAGGCCATTGCCATAACCGCGGGTGTCGAGGCCCACTTCATCGGACAGACCCAAAGGTCCCGCTTGAAGGCAGCGTTGCGTCTCATGGAGGCCGAGACCTTCGTGTCGCTGGTCCGCGACCGAGCCCGCGTGCACCGAGTGACCGGCCACCGGCGCTCGGCCCAGCGGATCGCCGCTGAACTGGTCAACACAGGGACAGCCGCGGCCCGACTTGGGCTCACCTCAGCAGCCGTGCGGATCGACGGGTACGCGACGATCGCAGAGGTCGAGCTCATCCTCGAGCGATATCACCTCGGTCAGGCAACAGGAAGCGATGACGCCGCGGTCCTGCGGGCTGTCTCAGAGGTATCTCGCTCCGACGTCGAGCGGATCAACACTGCCGGTGACCTGCTGGCTGCGCTCTCCCTCGCTGAGTCCCTCGACGATCGGGAGCGTTCGGCTGGGTTGGACTACATCGGTTCCGCACTGGGTGACCGGTTGGCACATGCCAGCTGAAGGGCAGCGGGACCCACGCCAACGAGTGGACATCCCGGCCCCTGAGGGCGGATGGGATCCGCTGTGGAACAGCGTCGCGGAGATCGCAGACGTCCTGCCCGCCGAGGACTGGACCTTGGTGGGTGGCCTCATGGTCAAAGCCCATGCCGCATTGGCGGGACTCCCGACAACCAGGGTGACCACCGACGTGGACATGGTCGTCCATCTGGAGACAGCACGTGGCCGTGCTGCGCGCGTGCACCGGTCACTCACCGGGCTCGGCTATGTGCTCGCCGCCCCTGGGAAGCTCGGCACCCTCAGCGGCGATGACGTGGCTCACCGATACCGGCGGGGTGTACCTGGCTCTGAGGACATCGTTGACGTCATGCGAGCCGACCATGTAGCGCCAGCCGTCGTAGAGCGGCTCGCGGGACACGACATGATGGCCGCCGAGGGAACGACACAGGCCCTGCGCCGCACCATCGATGCCAGCCTCCAACTGCGCGGTGCCAGCGCACCAACGATCCTTTCGATCCCCGATGCCTACGGAGCCCTCATTCTCAAGGCAGCCGCACACATGGTCGACAAGCGGAATCCCGGGCGTCATCTGCGTGACGCAGTGATCCTGCTGGCCTGCCTGGAGGATCCCTTCAGCGTCGAGGAACGACCCGCATTCCAGAGCGATGCACGGCGGGTCAGGCATCTCGAGAAGGTGCTCGCCGACGACGACAACGCAGCCTGGCTCGCCGTGGACGGTCAGGCCCGTGCGGACTCACGAGCCGCCCTCGCGATCCTGTGCGAGATCGCCGGACGGCGCAGTTCGGCTGACCTCGCTCCATGACCGCTCCATCTGCGATGTGCATCACGCCGCCGTCAGGGAATCGCCCGCACGGCGGCAGATCCGGTAACGACTCACGCTGACTCGTGGGATGAGCGCGTACGGCGGCACCCCCTCAAATGCGGTCTGATCATCTTGCGACGCGTCCTGGTGGCCTCACGGCCCGCAGTCGCTGGCTGGCACCATGACCGTCATGACCGAGCCGCCCATTCCCCCTCTGCTTTCAGCCGAGCAGCGGCCCGAGAGCTTGTTTGCGCGGTGGCGACAGACCTTCACCTTGGCTGCGCACTTCCCGCGACCCGAGTCAGTCGGTAGCCCCAATTCGGGACGGTGGATCCTCGTGGGGTTGGCGAGCAGCTTGGTGCTGCTCTCTCTGGTCGGCGTCTGGAGCCTCCCGACGTGGTGGGCCGCGACGAGCTCGTCCGGACGCTTTGGTCGGTTGGGGTGGGCGTTCATCTCGATTGCGTGGGCTTGGTATGGCCTATTCACGGCCTCTGGCGCGTGGTGTCTACGGCGGCACCCAGTTGAGTGGGTCCGCCGCGCCTGGCTTCCCATCTTCGTTGGCTGCAGCGTGTTCTCCGTCCTCTGGTTCGGGCTCCTAGCGGTACGTCCCGGCCTGACGTAGTCACATCTTGAACTGCGCCAGGACTTGGGTTCGGAGGGCCTGTGGACTTCCGAACCCAAGGTTGCGAGTTGCCGTCCGCAGCATCCGTCCGACATCACCGATGGTCAGGAAGTCGCACCACATGCGGCAGATCCGGTTGCCTACTCGATGTAGCCAGTGTTCAGATCGACTTGGCTCAGGAAGTTGCAGATAGCGTCCTCCAGCTCACCGTCCGTCATGCCGTCACTGCCGTGTCCGGCGCTCCCGAAGCCGTACCCCTCATTCGGACCTGAAGTCCACCGAAAGTCGTAGACGCCCGGCTCGCCGGCCCGCGCGATGACATCGAAGTGCTCACCGTCGACCACCATCCGCTTCACGAGGTGAGGCTACCTATCCGCGGCAAATGAGTGCGTCATCCGCACTGGAGGATGAGCCAGCTCTGGTCCCAGTCCCGCCCCGCCAGGTCCGAATCCTTGACCCAGTAGTAGAGACGGCCGACGTCGCCCCACATCATTCCTGCTTGTTCTTGCGAGTCGACCTGCATCAGCAGCCGCCACTGCGAGGCCCCCGCTTGAAGAGCTTGCGCACGCGGGTCGTTGTAGCCCGTGGAGTCGCCGCAATTGAGCCCGTTGGTCACCAGTTGGCACTCGAGTTGCATGTCGCCCTGCACTGGGTCGGGATGACCAAGCAGTCGATGGATGACCTCGTCGCCCTCCCAGAACAGTTCTGAGTAGGCGAATGCCTCGTCGCGGCTCATTCCGAGCTGCTCCACGTCGTACGACTCCCACGGCGCGACGGTCAGCTCCGCTTCAGGACGCAGGGCAACCGGCTTGAAGACACCATCGCCGGCCAGACCAACCGGCGGATCGGCTGGCACCGTATCCACCCCTGAAGGGGTGTAAAGGACGACGGCGGAGCCGTTGTCGGCTGGGTCGAAACCCCACGCTTCTTGAGAGATCGCGGCGTAGAAGAACGACAGGAGTCCGTCGGGCGGCAGCAGTGCTTGGGTGTCTTGTGCCGTCACGTCCGCCAGGTCGACCTGCGCGATGAAGCTCAAGGGCTCGTCGTCGTTGAGCGGCCAAGGAGTAGAGGGCGGCAGGTCCGGTAGGCCACCAAGTCGAGAGCCCCGATCCTTCGTGGGCGATCCCCCGGCGACCAGTCGGACACTGGGACGTGCCAACGCCTTCAACGCTGACTCGTACCGAACAAGACCAGCCGCCCTGAGGCGTTTGCTGAAGTCGTCCATTGCACCGTCGCTACCAGTCACGGCGTGCAGTCTTGCAGCCGGACGCCACACTCCGGCCGCACCGCAGGGTCGACGTCACACATGCGGCACAAGCGGACGTCCGCGAGGCACCGGTCGCAGGTGGCCGCTGCGCGAGCCTGGTGCCACGACCACTCAGAAGAGATTACGCAGCCGGCTCTCGATGTAGGCGACGAACTTGGGTGTCACAGTGTCAGGCCCATCGCGCCAGCCGTCCCAGAGGTGGTCCAGCACCGCTTGTGCCGTTGGGTATGGGGCCGGCGGACGCAGCAGCCAGATCCGGCCTCCCGGGCGCGGCGGAAGGCCCAGGTCCGCTAATGAGCGGTTCGTGTCGTCCTCGATCTCGGCATACTCAGCAGCCGTCCAGGGCAGCCGCTCGAGGCGGCCGTCGCTGTACGACCGGCTGAGGTGCCGTACCCGGCAGTCGCGCACCCAGGCCCGCTCACTGACAGGCCAGATCGCTGGGATGAAGCACCACAACGGCGCCTCATCCGCCGGGAAGTACCCCACCTCGCGAGCGGCAATCACCTCGGGCACATCCTCGGGCCGATCCGAGTAGACCGGTTCCCACGACCAACCAGCCGGACCGAAAGACCGCGCCGCTTCTTCAACTCCCCAATCAGGCTCGCCCATGGCGAATGCTCGCACGGATCCACCCATCAGCGACACAGCGCGCAAGGCGTCCGCCGATCAGCCCTCCGCGCGGCAGGAGCGGCCGACTGGTCAGACGTAGTGGAAGCGGGCTTGGAGGATGACCAGATCCTCGCCGTCGACGAGGTAGACGAGCCGATGCTCCTCGGTGATCCGACGTGACCATGCCCCGGCCAGCATGTGTCGCAGCGGCTCGGGCTTGCCGATGCCGGCGACCGGGTCGCGCAGGGCATCATCGATGAGCCGGTTGATCCGCTTGAGCATCTGCCGGTCAGCGGCCAGCCAATATGTGTAGTCCGCCCACCCGTTCGGTGTGAAGACCAGCCTCATCGCACCATGTCGTGCTCGTCCCGCTGCCCGGACTGTGCCTGCTGCAAGCTCTCGAGCAGGTGTCGGGCATTGGCTGGGACCCGCAAAAGGTGGGCTGTCTCCTCGAGCGCGTCATAGTCCGCGCGGGACATCAGCACCGCGTCGCCGCGGCGGGAGGTGATCTCGATCGGAGTGCGGTCCTCGTTGACCTGCTCGATCAGAGGAAACAAGTTCTTACGTGCCTCGCTTGCGGTGACAGCCATGGCCTCTCCTACTGGTACGGGTTCTTGTACCAGTGTGTCACGATCCACGTGTGCCGACAAACGTCCGACATTCGGCAGGAGAGACCGCACTATCCGCGGCATGTGCGTGCGTTGCTAGGGCTGGTACCGGAGGCCGCCGTCCGCACAGAACGCGGTGCCCGCCACCTCGTCATTGCCAAGGCATTGGCCGTCGGCTAGCGCGCGGTTCCCCAGCGGTTCCGGAAGCGTCAGCAGGAACGGCACCTCTGGGTTGCCCTGGCAATCGGCAGATCCAGGTTCTCCCGGGGAGACAACGAAAGTGACGATCACGCGGTCGCTCTTTACCTCGACCTCCGGTTCTTCGACCTTGCCGGTAACCCCGCTGTTGCACCCCACTCGAGTCACGAGCACCTGAAGCTGTTCCGAGGTGGGACCGACCTCTTGCCCCGGCGCGAGCGTCCACGAGGCGTCAGCCGTGCCGCCCGGCAAGGCCCCACAGCCGCCAAGGAGCACTCCGGCCACAACAACTGACAGCAGGAGAGTGCGCATACTCGTAGGACTCCAGCAATCGTTCATGGGCTCCCATCGTCTCAGCGTGGGACCACACGCGTGCTGCTTGCGGTATGTGATTGCGTCAGCGTGTGGCCTCGACCTGGGTCCGCGGATGACCACGAACACGACGCACGAACGCCAGCAGGACCTGGTGGACCAAAACGCCGACCGCGCTGTTGGCCAACGCCAGTAGGGCCGCCCCGACGGTCTCCGTCGGCGTGGCGAGAAGTCCCTGCGACCACAGCAGGACCGTCCAACCTGAGGTGCCGACGATCAGCGCGAGCTTCCACCACCGCCCGAGCAGGAGGCCGAAGAGGATCATTGTCGGGATCACGGTGGCCTCCTCCCTTGGTTCTCGAAGGCTATTGCCCACGGCGCGGCGCGCATCCGCTCTTCCTCGCTGCGGCAGTTGCGGACGGGCGGACCCACGGACATGCAAAGGTCGCCCCGGACAGGTCAGCTCACGCTCAGCAACCCCGCGGGGAGGACCCATTGCATGTCCGTGGGCTCGCCGTGTGGTGATGACCAGCGGAACACGTGGCTGACGGCCTCTGACCGCGCCGGGCGAACATCCGACATTCGGCATGAGCGCGAAACGTGATGGCGGGGTCGGACCCGGACTCTTGGCCTCATCGTTTATAGCACATGCTATAGTTTCGGTGATGGACAGGAGCCTGGGAGACGTTGCTCGCGAGAGCGATGCCGCGGTCCGCCGCGCCAGGGTCGAGCTGGTGCGGGCGGTGCGCGAGGCGGCCGCGGCTGGGATGACGCAGGCTCAGATTGCTGCCGAGATCGGGCGGAGTCAGCCAGAGGTGTCCCGGTTGCTGCGGTTCCACGGCGCGACGCCCTTGGCTCGGCGGCTGCGGGCGTCTCGCGCCGAGGTCCTGCGGGCAGTCGCGGAGGCCGGGGGTAGGGATGTGCGGGTGTTCGGGTCGGTAGCGCGCGGTGAGGACGATGAGGGGTCGGACGTCGACCTGTTGTTCGTCATGGGGCGACCGCTCAGCCTGATGGAGCTGGGCCGGCTCGAGGCCAAGGTGTCAGCTGTCGTCGGGGTGCCCGTCGACCTGGTTCCTGAGAGCTCCCTTCGGCCTGCACTGCTTGACCGGGATCTGGCCGAGGCGGTGCCGTTGTGAGACGCCGGTAGCCGAGGCAGGTGCTTCAGGAAGCGCTGGCTCACTTCGAGGTCGTGCGCAGCACTGTCGACAGCGACCTGCCCGTGATGGTCGAAGCCGTGAGGGCGGCCATCGTCCGGTCCTCCTGAGTCCAATATTCTGCCGCCGCGGCCGCGACCCATGGGCCCCAAAATTGGCCCCAGAATTCGGTTTTGGTGTCGAAACCGTAACAATGCGCCGGATGCCGACCTGAGCCGTCACAAGGCACCTGACCTGCGGAAACGTCGTCCTTGGTGTCGGACCAAGGCGTCCCGATTCGCGCGGGTTCGGGCCCCTGGCGTGCCTACGGATCAGAAGGTTAGGGGTTCGAATCCCTTCGGGCGCGCTCTGTGTTGAGACAGACGAGGGCTCTCGACCAGCGGAAACGCGGTCGGGGGCCTTACTCGTGCCCGGACGACGCGCGGTCGACGAGGTCGGCATGGTGGCGGGCGGCGACGTCCGGGTGGGCCCGCAGGCGTGCCTTGAGCATGTTCTCGCCGAACGTGCCGGAGATGACGTTGTCCGGGTCCTGCGTGACCCCACGCGAGTCCGCGGCGAGCACCGGCGGCAGGTCGATGACGGGCATGGTGGAGTCCAGGGCCGGGTTGAGGAAGAACGGGATGGAAAGTCGGACGTCGCCGGGTGCGGGCGAGACGACGCGGTGGGTCGTCGCCTTGAGGTAGCCGGAGGTGGCGAACTCCATGAGCTCGCCGATGTTGACGACGAAGGCTCCGGGCATCGCCGGGGCGTCGATCCAGCCGCCGAGGTGCTCGACCTGGAGGCCACCCTTGCCGGGTTCGATCATCAGCAGGGTGAGCACGCCGGGGTCCTTGTGGGCACCGACCCCCTGCGCGGCGCGGTCGTCCTCACGACGGCCGGGGTAGCGCACGAGCTTGATCAGGGTGGAGGGCCGGTCGGCGAAGGCGTCGTCGAAGACGTCGGCCGGGCTCCCGAGGGCGAGCGCCCACTCCCGCAGCAGCCGGGCGCCGATGGCGGCGCAGCGCTGCTCCCAGACGGTGAACGTCTCACGCAGTTCCGGCAACCCGCTGGGCCACTGGTTGGGGCCCTCGAGCCGCATGTAGGCAGGGGCCGCACGATCCGTGACGGCGGCACGCTCGGCGGCGATGTCGATCTGCTCGCGCCAGTCGACCCGCCCCTGGGTCAGCTCGCCACCCGTGCGGTTGTAGCCGCGGAAGTGGGGGCTGTTGACCATCTCCACGCGCACCTTGTCCTCCAGGGGGAGGGCGAAGAACCGCTCGGCGGTGGCGAACGCGGTGGCGATGTCGTCATCGGTCAGCCCGTGCCCGGTGAGGTAGAAGAAGCCGACGTCGTGGGTCGCGGCCAGCAGTGCTTCCCGAAACTCGTGAGCGGCATCCGGCCCGTCGTCGAGGGTCGACAGGTCGAGGACCGGGAGTGACTCCAGGGGCATGCCGTCTCCTGTGCTGGCGGTAGAAGGGCGGTCGGACAGGGCCGTTCCACTGTGTCAGACGTCGGGAGTCTGCGCTCTGCACGAAACGCCCCACGGGGCCTGCCGCGCCGCTAGATGCTGCGTCGTGACGACGGCGGTGTCGGCCTCGACCGGCGAGCAGGTGCGGATGCTGCGCGCCCTCGTCGCGACCCTGGTCGTCGTCGGGTTCGGCGGCTGGGCCCACCAGATGGGGGGTGGTGCGCCGCTGCGACTCATCCCCGCCGTGGTCCTCACCCTGCTCGTCGGTCCCGTCGTGTGCCTGTGCGTGCGCCGACGGTCGAGCGTGCCGCGCATGCTGGTGGCGACCTCACTCGGTCAGGTCGTCACCCACGTCGCGCTCACGGGGATGACCCCTCGAACGGGCGGCTCGGCGGTGCGCCTGCACCTCCACGAGGTCGCTGCCCCGCTGCCACTCCTGCCCACCGAGGGCTCGTCGGCGCTGTCGGTGACGAGCACCATGCTCCTCACGCACATCGTCGCGTCCGTGGTCGCGAGCCTGCTCCTCACAGTCGGCGCCGACGTCGTGCGCGCCGTGGCCCGCCGGCTGGTCGTCGTCGCGACCCTGCGCGTGCCGGTCACCCACGGCATCCCCGCCCGAACGGTGACGACGTGGATGCCGGTGCTCCGGGGACGCGTCGTCGCCCCCCTTGGTGGCCGGGCGCCACCGCTCCTCCTGGTCTGAGTCGCGCCCGGACTCGGGGCGGCTCCACGCCCTTCGTCCCTGCACCGCCCGGCAGGCAGCACCGTGCTGCCCGACCCCCCTTGGAGACCCTTCATGTCCCTGCTCAAGGACCCGCCCCAGCCCAAGAACGCCCCTGAGACCACCGACACCGAGACCACCGGCACCGACGGTGCCAGGTCTGCTGACGCCAAACGCGGCAGCGGACTGTTCCGTGCCTTCTGGCGGTGGCACTTCTACGCCTCGTTCATCGTCATCCCGACCGTGCTCGTGCTCGCCATCACCGGCCTCGTGTACCTCTTCCGGTTCCAGATCGAGCCCGCGGTCCACCAGGACCTCATGCGCGTGACCGCCCCGGCCGACCCGGTGTTCGTCGCCTACGACGAGCAGCTGGCGGCCGTCGCGGCTGCCCGCCCCGACGACACGGTGGTGTCGATGGCCGAGCCGGCAGCACCCGACCACAGCACCCGCTTCACCGTCTCGACCCCGGACGAGGCCACCCGGGACGTCTTCGTCGACCCGTACACGGGCAAGGTGCTCGGCGCGCTCGACCCCGACTCGACGATCAGCGGCACGGCCGTGCGCATCCACGCCGACCTCATGGCGGGCCGGGTCGGGGACTTCGTCCTCGAGCTCGGGGCGTGCTGGGCCATCGTCATGGCCATCACCGGCTATTACCTGTTCTTCCGCGGCTGGCGCGCCCGCCGTCGGCTCGCGAAGAAGGATGCCGCGACGGCTCGCCTGCGCAGTGGTCACGCCTGGACCGGGACGTTCATCGGGGTCGGGCTGCTGATGCTCGTCGTGTCCGGCCTGCCCTGGACCGGGATCTGGGGGGCGCAGGCCCAGAAGGTCGCGGCCGGAGCGGGCACCTCGTTCTGGAGCGAGGACCACGGCGCCCTGTCCAACCCCACCTCGACGCTCGACGAGTCGCTGCCGCACAGCCACGGGGTGGTGCCGTGGGCGCAGGAGCAGAGCGAGGTGCCGCAGTCGTCCCGTGACCCGGAGCGGTCCGTGGCCAACCTGGACACCGCCGTCGCCGTCGGTGAGCGCGAGGGGCTGACCCACCCGATGACCGTCATCCTCCCGAGCGAGCAGACCGGGGTGTTCTCGACCATCGGCTACGCCTTCAACGAGCCCACGGCCGAGCGCACGGTGCACGTCGACCGGTTCGGCGGCACCGTCGTGTCGCAGTACGGCTACGACGACTACGGCACCCTGGCCAAGGCCGTCACCCACGGCATCGCGCTGCACGAGGGGCGCCACTTCGGCACCGTGAACATGGTGATGACCACGCTGTTCTGCCTGGCCGTCATCGCCTCGTGCATCACCGGGCCCCTGATGTGGTGGCGCCGCCGCCCCAAGGGTGGAGCGACCCTCGGTGCGCCCCGTGGACGGATGCCGGTGCTCGCCACCCCCGCGCTCGGCGTGGCACTGCTGGTCCTGTGCGTCGTGCTGCCGGTGTTCGGTGCCTCGGTCATCGTTATCCTCGTGGCCGAACGCCTGCTCCGTCGCTCGGACCGAGCCCGCCAGTTCTTCGCCATCTCGACGTAGGGAGTGCCCCCCGGTGATCGCGAAGTACTCCGCCGCCCAGATCGTCGGTCTGGCACTCGTCGTGCTCATGGCCGTGATCTGGTTGGCGTGGGTGATCCGGCGCCGGACGGCCTTCCTCCGAAGGCTCTACGTCCCGACGTGCGTCATCGGTGGGTTCGCCATGCTCGCCCTCGGGCCACAGGTGCTCGGGTCCTTCACGGGCACTCAGGGACTGTTCCCGCCCGAGTTCATCGACGTCTACCGGGTGCTTCCGGGGCTGCTCATCAACGTCGTCTTCGCGGCGATCATGATCGGCACATCGTGCTCGGCACCGCCCTGGTCAGCTACGCGATGCGCACCCCCGGCATCCCCATCGTGCGTCGCCAACCGATCAGCGAGACCCGCCATCCCGACCTCGGCACCGTCGACGAGCGCACGCCGGAGGAGGTCGACGAGGAGTCGCTGGGGCTGAGCCAGATCACGGCGGCGTTCATGTACATCGCCCTGGCCATCCTGGTCGTCGCTGCCATCGGCACGATGTCGCTGGCCACCCTCGGTGCGAACATCCCGGCCCTCGTGACCTTCACCCTCATCGGTGCGTGCTGGAGCGTCGTGGCCGTGCTCTGGATCGCCCCGCGCATCCACGGCGTGCGCTGGTTCGAGCCCGGTGTCGCCGACTTCGGGCAGTCCCAGGGCAACGTCGCCACCGGCTTCATCCTCGCCGACATGGCCGACCCCAAGCGCCAGACCAACGCCGCCACGGCCTACGGCTACAAGCAGCTGACCTACGAGCCACTGCTCGGGGGAGGCATCATCACCGCCCTCGCGATCCCGCTCATCGCCGACGTCGGCCTGATGCCGTTCGCCGTCGCGTCAGCGATCATCACCGTGGCGCTCGCCGCGTGGGGGATGCTGCGCCGAGGCACACCCTGACCCGCCCCGCGGTCAGGAGCGCGCGTAGCGCAGGACCCGCGCGGCCAGGTCCTCGTCGACGCGCAGGCGCCTGCCGTCGAGCGAGGTGACGACCACCGGCCCGCGCCCGGACGAGAGGAGCCACAGCCCGTCGGCGCGGTAGAGGTCGTCGACGGGCACCAGCTCGTACCGCGTCGCGAACCCGTCGGCCCGGGCCGCCTCGAAGACGGCCGCCACGGTGATGGACTCGAGGATGCCGGTCCCGCCCGTCGGCGTGCTGAGGAACGTGCCGTCGCGGGCGACCAACAACCCCGACGTCGGGCCGTCCAGGGCGTAGCCGTCGGTCGTCGTGAAGATGACGTCGTCGGCACCGCGTCGCCGCGCCTCCCGGGCGGCCGCGAGGTTGACGACGTAGGACAGCGTCTTGGTGCCGCCGAGCAGCCACGGTGCGTCGACGAAGGCATCGGACGGGTGGCCGCGGCTCAGGGTGACCGCCGTGACCGTCCGGACCCCGGGGACCGCGACCCGGTGGGTGATGCTCACGATCGCCGTCGGCCCCGTGTCGCGCCACTCGCGGCCGCGGGTCAGCACGAGCTTCAGCACGGCCTCACCGGGCGTGGACCAGGCGGCCAGGGCCTCGGCCACCAGGGTGTGCCACTGCTGCGGTGAGGGGTCGGCGATGGCCATGGCCCGGGCCGAGGACGCGAGGCGGGCCAGGTGCTCGTCGAGGTCGACCACCCGGGCGGTGCCCCCGGCACCCATGACGACCCGTGCGGAGTCGAAGCACCCGTCGCCGCGGATCAGGCCGAGGTCGTCGGCGGTGACCACCGGCTCGTCGGCGTCGACGACGCCCCGACCGAGCACCGCGACGACGTGCGGCACCTCAGCGGTGCCCACGGTGCCCCACCGCACGGGTCACGTGATCGACGCCCGGTAGATGCTCTCGATCGACGCGTCGAGCGCGGCGTCGAAGTCGGCCTGGCCCTGGTGGGCCGTGAGGCCCTGGGTCAGGGCCCGGGAGAAGCTCGCGATGACGCCGTGGTTGCGGGCCAGCCGCTCGGTGGCCTCGTCGCGCGTGTACCCGCCGGAGAGGGCGGCGACGCGCAGCACGTTCGGGTGCGCCACGAGGTCGGCGTACAGGTCGTCCTCCTCGGGCAGGGTGAGCTTGAGCATGACCTGCTGGTCGGCGGCCAGCGCACCGATCTCGTCCACCAGGGCCGTGTGGAGCAGGGCTTCGGCCGCAGCCTTCTGTGGGCTGGCGATGTCGACCTCGGGTTCGATGATCGGGACGAGCCCCGCGGCGAGGATCGAGCGACCGACCTCGAACTGCTGGGCCACGACCGCGGTCACACCGCGCTCGTTCGCCCACGCGATGACCGAGCGCATCTTGGTCCCGAACACGCCGTGTCCCACCGCCCGTGCGAGCACGGCATCCAGGCCTGGCATCGGCTTCATCAGCCGCACCCCGTCGGCCTCGTCGGCCAGGCCCCGGTCCACCTTGAGGAAGGGCACGACGTGCTTGTCCTGCCACAGGTACTCAGCCGACCCCTTGCCGAGGATCTCGCGGTCCATCGTCATCTCGAAGAGGATCGCGCCGAGGATCCGCTCCCCGGTGAAGGCGGGACTGGTGATGATGCGGGTGCGCATCGCGTGGACGAGGTCGAACATCTCTGCTTCGGTGGCGTACGCCGTGTCGTCGATGCCGTAGAGCCGCAGGGCCTTCGGCGTGCTGCCGCCGCTCTGGTCCAACGCGGCGATGAAACCACGTGCGGTGCGGATCCGGTCGAGCTGGTCGGTGTTCACGGGCGCCACTTCCTCGGGTCACCTCCGTCCTACGCCGCCGTCAGGGCCGCGTCAAGGGCTCCGGGGGAGCGACCCGTCACACCCGAACCGTGTGGGGTGCCGGGATCACTGGGGCCGGCGATAGGGTGTCGCCCACCGACCAGGAGGACCCATGCGCCGCAGCACCCACATCTCCCGATCCCTCGCCGTCACGGCCCTCCTCGGCGCCGGCCTGGTGCTCGGCGGGTGCGGGAGCGAGTCCGTCGACCTCGCCGGTCGCTCGTTCACCTCCACCGAGGTGCGGGGCCACGACCTCGTCGAGGGCAGCAAGGTCGCGCTGTCCTTCGAGGACGGCCGCATCTCCGCGAACGCCGGGTGCAACACCATGAACGGAGCCGCGACCTGGGACGGCGACACCCTCCAGGTCGCCGGGCCGCTGGCGATGACGATGATGGCCTGCGACGAGGCACTCATGGACCAGGACCAGTGGCTCAGCGAGTTCCTCACCTCCTCGCCGGCACTCGCGGTCGACGGCGAGACGCTGACCCTGGGTGACGACACCACCGGCATCACGCTGTCCGAGAACTAGGCCCCTCCCGGTCCGCCAGCGCCGACGCGGCGGTCAGCCCGAGCAGCACGCCGAGGGCGATGGCGACCATCGTCGCGCCCGCCGTCGTCAGCGACGCCGCGCCGTAGACGCGGTCCTCGCCGAGGTACTTCGTGATCCCCAGCAGGCCGAGCGCGCCCGGGACGAGCAGCCAGAACGCGGGCATGAAGGACACCAAAGCCGGTGGACCGCTCGGATGCCGCGCGGCCCAGACCGCGACCGGGGTCATCACGAGCGCCCCGACGAACGCGGACAGCACCCCGCCGAGGACGAGCCCGCCGAGGAGGAGCCCGCTGAGCACCTGCGCGGCGTACGCGACGTAGAGGACGAGGATGATCCATGCGGCGGACCGCGGCCGGGCGCACTCGTGCACCACCACGCCGACCCCGAACAGGACCACGCCGATCCACGGTGCCCAGGCCGGCACCGGATCCGCCGCCAGCTGGGTGACCGACACGGTGGGCACCCCCGCGACGGCGGCAGCACCGACGATTCCCGCCGCGAGCAGGACCAGCCTCATCACCCCCGCGCTGAGGCGGCCCGACCCGGAGATCATCTGCCCGGTCGACAGCTCGATGACCGCGGTCGTCAGCAGCGCCCCGGGCAGGAAGATCACGAGAGGGGCGATGAGTGGGGTCGTCACCGAGAGCTCGGGGAGCACGTCGACGAGCAGGAAGACCGCCAGGGCCACGCCGAAGGCAGCGGCCACCGGAAGGAACACCCCGAAGGATGGGGCGAACCGTCGCACCGCGACCTCGACGACTCCCACGAGCAGGCCGAGACCGGTCGCCACCGCGACGTCGACCCAGCT
>JAGNQK010000319.1 GCA_017989115.1 Dermatophilaceae bacterium
CGGCGCCTTCGCGGCCGCCCGCGTCCACCTCGACCGCGCCCTGGCGATCCGCGAGACCACCCTCGGCCTCGAGCACATCGGCGTCGTCGACGCCCTCATCGGCCTCGCGCTGTGGTGGGACCGCCAGGGCCGCTGCGACCAGGCCCTCCCGCTGCTCCGCCGCGGCCAGCTGGCGCTCCACCGCCAGCTCCCCGCGGACCACCTCTACAACCTCCACCTCGACGGCTACCTCGCGCGCTGCAGCCCCGTCGACGACCCCACGCGCCTCGCCGACCTCGAGCGCGCCGTCGCGGGCCTGCGCGACCGCGGTCCGCCGCGCGAGCGCGCCGAGCTCGGCCTCGACCTCGCCGACGCGCTCGTCGTCCGCGGTGAGCTCACGCGCGCCCGCTCGCTCGCCAGCGAGGCCGCCGACCTGGTCGCCACCACCGGCCACGGCCATGCCCCTGAGCGCGAGCGCGCCGCCCGCTGGCTCGCCGCTCACCCGGCGACGCCCTGAGCTTGTCCGCGACGGAGGCGACGGGGCATCGCTGAACGATGCCGACTTCCTCGTCGCCCGCGCTACTGCCCGATCGCGTTGCAGGCCTGCAGGCGCATGATCAGGTTGTCCTCGTTGGTGAAGAAGTAGTAGGCGCCGTTGGTCGAGAGCACCGCGCCGGTCGAATACAGGCCGTAGCTGAGCTTGGGGCCGGTCAGGACCTTCTCCCAGCTGCCGTCGGGGGCGACGCGTACGACCGCCTGCAGGGTCGAGGAGAGGTGATAGAAGTGGTCGCGAAACGCCGACTTGGGGTCGGCGAAGCTCATCTCCTCGCCGACGCCGAAGCCGAGCGCGTAGGAGTAGTCGAGGGTGACGCTGTTGTCGACGGCGATCCGGTGGACGCCGTCCTTGGTCTGGTTGATGGCGTAGAGGCCGGTCTTGAACTTGCTGCCGGGACGCGGCAGCGCGAGGTCGACGACGACGCTCAGGCCGGCCGCGATCTGGGTCTTCGTGCCGTCGGCCTCGATCATGCTGACGGTCCCGCTGCCGTAGTTGCTGGCGTAGAGGCGCTCGACGCCGTCGCCGCGGTCGCCGTAGACGATGCCCTCGCAGTTGCCCTGATGCACGAAGGTCGTCACGCTGCCGTCGGGGAAGATCTTGTAGATCCAGTCGCCGCCGACGGTGGTGCAGGCGTGGATCACACCGTCGTAGGCGTACTCGAGGTAGGGGTTCGGCGGCAGCTTGCCCGCCGCCGGGTCGACGACCCAGCCGAGGAACTTGCCGTCCTGATCCATGCGCCCGATCCCGCCCGCGGTCTCCGCGACGTTGTTCACCGTGAAGAGCACGCCCTCGCCCGGCATCCCCCAGTACTCGCCCAGCGCCCGCTCGACGTCGCCCAGCCGACCAAAGGCGCCGATGTCCTTGTCGACCTCCATCACGACCCGCGCCGTGTATCCGTCGATCGCGGTCAGCTCGAGGTCCGGCGGGGTGCAGTCGCAGCCCTCGTCGAAGAGGTCGTTGCAGTTGTTGTCGAGCGCGTCACACAGCTCCGGCTGCTCCTCGCAGGTCGGCTCGCCGGTGCTGCCGCTCGAGCTCGCGTCGCTGCCCTCGCTGCTGCCGCCGGTTGAAGTTGAAGTCGAGGTCGACGTCGAGGTCGAGGTCGACGTCGTCGGCTCGCCAGGATCCGTGAGCGCGCCGCTGCTGCTGCCCGTGACCTCGCCGCTGTCGGTGAGCCCGCCGCTGCCGGCGCTCGAGCCCGTCGACTCGCCGCCGGTCGTCGCCGCGGTCGCCGAGCTGGTGCTCGCGGGGCCCGTGCTCGTGGCGCCCACGCTGGTGCTGCTCGCGCCCCCGCCGTCGCCGCAAGCGAGCAGGAGCAGAGCGCAGGGGAGAACACGGTGATAAGCGGGCATGCGCCACCGTAACGCGACCCGGGACCGCGAGGCCAGGCGCGAGGACGAGCTCAGCAGACTCTCTCGCGGCCCGGGTCCGGGCGCCGATCAGCGCGGCCCCCACGAGCACGTGCCATGCCATGCGCGCGATCCCGACGCGTCCGCGAGCGCAGCGGCGGCGAGCTCCTCCTCGCCGTGCTCGTGGTCGCCGCGGCGCGGCTCCGGTCCGTGACATCCGAAAGTAGTCGCCCCGACGAGCGCCGCGGGGTATCAACGCCGGGTGGATAGCGCTTACGGAAGTCTATATGTGCGAGTGATTGCGAGCCTCGGGCTGGTGCTCGCGGCCTGTGCGCCCGGCGGCGGCGACGAGAGCTCCACCGCGAGCGCCGGCGCGACGAGCACGTCCGGCGACTCGACCGGGGCTCCGACGACGTCGGGCACGACGGCCGGCGGCACGGGCTCGACGAGCGGCGACTCGGTCACGGGCTCGACCTCTACGACCGGCGAGCCGACGGGCAGCAGCACCCAGAGCGTCGACTCGACGACCGACGGGACGGGCACGACCGGGGGCACGAGCACGAGCGATGGCACCGGCACGAGCACGAGCACGAGCACGAGCACGAGCGACGGCACCAGCACGAGCGACGGCACCAGCACAGGGGGCACGAGCACGACCGGCGTCCCGGACTGCGTGCCGACCGAGCAGGTCGAGGTCAGCTGCGACGGGCTGGACAACGACTGCGACGACCTGATCGACAACATCGACGTCGGCAAGGACGGGATCTGCGACTG
>JAGNQK010000083.1 GCA_017989115.1 Dermatophilaceae bacterium
ACGAACCCCGGATGCCGAGTCACGGCATCCGGGGTTCGTCGTCGTGGCGGGTCACCCCGCCGGGTCGACCTCAGTCCTCGCCGAGGTAGGCCTTGCGCACGTCGTCACTGGCGAGCAGTTCCTTGCCGGTGCCGGACAACACGATCTTGCCGACCTCGAGCACGTAGCCGCGGTTGGCCCGCCGCAGGGCTGCCTGCGCGTTCTGCTCCACGAGCAGGATCGTCGTGCCCTGACTCTGCAGGGTCGTGATCGTCGTCATGATGCGCTTCATCATGAGCGGTGACAGACCCATCGACGGCTCGTCGAGCATGAGCAGCTCGGGGCGGCTCATCATCGCTCGACCCATGGCGAGCATCTGCTGCTCACCACCCGAGAACGTCCCGGCGGGCTGGGCCCGCCGCTCCTCGAGGATCGGGAACAGCTCGTAGGCCGCCTGGAGGTCGTTGGAGATCTCCTTGTCCTTGCGGGCGAACGCCCCGAGCAGGAGGTTCTCCTCGACACTCAGCCGGGGGAAGATCCGCCGACCCTCGGGGGAGTGCGCCAGACCGAGCTGGACGATGTCGTGCGCCGGGACCGTGCTGAGGTCCTTGCCCTTGAACGTGATGGAACCGCCCGAGGGACGCAGGAGACCGGAGATGGTGCGCAACGTCGTCGTCTTGCCGGCACCGTTGGTGCCGATGAGGGTGACGACCTCACCCTGCTCGACGTCGAAGCTGATGCCCTTGACGGCCTTGATCTTGCCGTAGGCAACGGTGAGGTCACGGACCTCCAGCATCGCGCTCACGCGATCTCCTCCTTGTCCTCGTCGCCACCGATGTAGGCCTCGATGACCCGGTGGTCGGACTGCACCTCACCAGGCGTTCCCTCGACGAGGAGGGAGCCACGGACCAGGCAGAGCACCCGGTCACAGAGGTTGAAGATGAACCGCATGTCGTGCTCGATGACGACGACGGCCATACCGCTGTCCCTGATCTTGAAGATCAGGTGCATCGTCTCCTCGGTCTCCTTGGGGTTCATGCCAGCGGTGGGCTCGTCCAGCAGGATGATCTGCGGGTCGGTGGCCAGGGCGCGGGCGATCTCCAGGCGGCGCTGGTCGCCGTAGGGCATGTTGCGCGCAAGGAGTTCCGTGCTCTTGCTCAACCCGACGTAGTCGAGAAGCTCCTGCGCACGCTCTCGCGTGGCGGCCTCTTCGCGCTTGAACTTCGGGCCGCGCAGGATCGACGTGAGCGCCATCGACGACGTGCGGCAGTAGCGACCGACCATGACGTTCTCCAGCGCCGTCATGTTGCCGAAGAGCCGGATGTTCTGGAACGTGCGGGCCATACCGGCCCGGACGACCTTCAGCGGCTTGGGGGGCAGCTTCGTGCCGTTGAGCGTGACGGTGCCCTCCGTCGGGATGTACATGCCGGTGAGGCAGTTGAAGAACGTCGTCTTGCCGGCTCCGTTGGGGCCGATGAGACCGACGATCTCGCCTTCGTGGACCTGCATGCTCACGTCGTCCACGGCGGTCAGACCGCCGAAGCGCATCGTGACGCCACTGGCCTCGAGCACGATCTTGGAGCCCACCTCGTGAGGTGTGCGCTGGGGTTCGGTGATGGTCACTTCGCCTCCTGGAGGTGCTCGGCCTGAAGTAGCTCGCTGAGTTCTTCGTCGTCCTCGTGGAACTCGAGTTGCCGGCGCTTGCTGGCGATGAGTCCCTCGGGGCGGAACCGCATCATGACCACGAGCAACAACCCGAACATGAGCAGCCGGTAGTCGTTGACCTCGCGCAGCTTCTCGGGAAGCAGCTTGAGGATGGTCGCTCCGACGAGGACACCGAGGACCGTGCCCATACCGCCGAGGACGACGGCGGCGAGCAGGAACGCGGACTCGAGGAAGATGTACTGGTCGGGGCTGACCGAGGTGTCGACGTGCGCCTTGATCGTGCCCGCGAGGCCGGCGAGGAACGCACCGACCGCGAAGGCGAGGATCTTCAGCCCGAAGGTGTTGACACCCATGGCCTCGGCGGCCCGCTCGTCCTCGCGGATGGCGACCCAGCCGCGACCGATGCGGCTGTCGTTGAGGCGGGTGAACACGAGGATGACGAACGCGATGAGGGCCAGCAGCAAGAAGTAGTAGTTGCTGAAACGACCCAGCGGGATGCCCGCGATCGAGTGCACCTCGCCGAAGTCGAACCCGAAGAACACGAGGTCCGGAATGGCTGGGATGCCGTTGGGCCCGTTGGTCAGGTCGGGACCGTTGTTGCCATCGAGGTTGAACATCGCCAGGCGGAAGATCTCACCGAAACCGAGCGTCACGATGGCCAGATAGTCGCCGGACACCCGGAGCGTCGGTGAGCCGATGATGAGGCCGAAGACCGCCGCGGTGCAGGCACCGATGAGCATGACCACGAGGAACGGGGGCTTCCATCCGATCGTCGCGAAGGCCGACGTCGACATCATGGCGGCGACGTAGGCACCGGTGCCGAGGAACGCGATGTACCCGAGGTCGAGCAGACCCGCCAGGCCCACGACGATGTTGAGGCCCAGGGCCGTCGCCGCGAACACGAGGATCTGGGTGGCGATCGACATGTTCTCGTCCGACCCGTTCTGGGTGAACGGGAAGAGGAAGGCGACGAGGAAGGCCGCCAGCATCAGCGGGCGACGGTTGTTGCCGCCCATGAAGCCGAAGTACGCACCGAGACCACTGCCGAGCAACCCACCGACGATGCCGATGACGGCCACGAGGAAGACGCCGAACACCGCGCCGTCCTCGATGTTGAGGGTGTACGCGAGGGTGAAGAGCAGCAGCGCCATCGCCAGGACGATGATGAGGATCTCGACGTTGGAGTTCAGCCGGGGCCACTTGCGGACGTCGATGTGCACCTCGGGCGAGAGGAAGCCTCCGGCCGTGGCGAGCACGGCACCCGCGAGGGCGACGTACAGACCCTCATTGGCGTTCACGACGCCGCCGGCCTGCTTCGCGATCGCGATGAGCGTGCCGAGGACGAAGACGATGCTGGCGATGCCGAGGATGCGCAGGCCCTTGCCCGGGTCCAACCACGCCGGGCGCCGCATGAGCAGCACCCCGAGAGCGACGGCCACCAGGCCCAGCCCCATGGCGTAGATCTGGATGCCGATCGGGAAGAAGCGCACCGAGATGTCGTCGAGGATGCGGTCGTCGTAGGACCACGACAGCAACCCACTGAGGATCAGCAGCGCACCACCGGCGATGGCCACCATGGGGGCCTTGCCACCGTGGGCTGCTGCGAGGTTCTCCGTTCGTGAGGAGCTCATGCCCGGTCCACCACCTTTGCACCGAGGAGGCCCTGGGGCCGGAAGACGAGGACGATGATGAGCAGCGCGAAGGCCCAGACGTCCTTCCACGGGCTACCACCGAAGGTGCCCGGGATGAACTGGACGGCCATGGCCTCGACGATGCCCAGGGTGAGACCACCGACGACGGCGCCCCACACGTTTCCGATGCCGCCGAGGACGGCCGCGGTGAATGCCTTCAGACCGGCGAGGAAGCCCATCTTGAAGTTGATGTTCGTGACTTGCAGACCCTGCGCGACACCGGCGACGGCGGCCAGCGTGGCACCGACGGCGAAGGCGACCATGATGATCCGGTCGACGTTGATGCCCATGAGACGGGCGGTGTCGGGGTCCTGGGAGACGGCCTGCATGCCGCGCCCCGTCTTCGTGCGGTTGACGAAGTACCACAGACCGGCCGCGCACATCACGAGGCAACCGATGGTGAACAGGGCGGAGCGCTGGATCGTGACACCGCCCAGCGTGAACGCCTGGCCGGTGACCACGTCGATCTGCGGGAAGGGCACCTTCTGCTTGGCGCTCGGGAAGTCGAGGGGGTTCCAGTTGGAGAGGAACAACGTCGGGTCGTTGAACCCTAGGCGCACCGCTTCCTGGAGGAAGATCGAGATACCGATCGCGGTGATCAGCGGCGCGAGGCGTGGCGCGTTGCGCAGGGGACGGTAGGCGATGCGCTCCATGGTCACGGCGGTGAGCACCGAGGCGGCGATCGCGCCGACCAGCATGATCGGCAGCGTCCACAGGGCCGTCTCGCCCTCGAAGAAGATCAGCCAGGTCGACAGGGCACCGAAGGCGCCGATCATGAAGATCTCGCCGTGGGCGAAGTTGATCAGCTGGACGATGCCGTACACGACGGTGTAGCCGACGGCGATGAGGGCATAGAGCGATCCCAGGGTCAGCCCGTTGACGAGCTGCTGGGCGAATTGGTCCACGAGGGTCTCCTCGGTGTTCGCGAACGGATGTGTGGACTTCTGAGTGTGGTTTTGGTCACCTGTCCGATCGACAGGCTGGGGGGAGCGTAGCGGCTGTCTGCGTCGCTGTCAGGCGCCACGCGCAACCGCTGTGGGACACGAACAGCGGGGGTGGTTCGGGCGAACCACCCCCGCTGTCAGGTGTGCATCACGGCAGGGCCGTCAGTGCTGGGTCTTACTTGAACTCCGAGGTGTTCACGGCTTCCCACTTGCCGCCCTTGACACCGTAGACGGTGAGGACGCGGGAGGTCGTGTCGCCGAACTCGTCGAAGGCAACCGCACCGGTGACACCGTCGAAGGAGACGTTGGCCATGGCGTCCACGGTCGCCTGGCGAGCGGCCTCGGCCGAGTCGGCGCTGGCCAGCGAGACCTTGAGGGCCTGGATGATGGCGTTGGCCGCGTCGAAGGCGTACGCACCGTAGGCCTCGTACGGCTCGGCGAACCCGGCTGCCTCGTAGGCGGCGATGAAGTCCTTGGCCGACTCGAGGGTGTCGGTCGGGGCACCGACCGAGGTGGCGAGGTCGCCCTCGGCGGTCGCACCGGCGAGCTTGATGAACTCACCGGAGTAGATGCCGTCGCCGCCCATGAGCGGGACGTTGAGGCCGGCGGCCTTCATCTGCTGCGAGAACGGACCGGCCTGCGGGTACTCGCCACCGTAGTAGACGGTCTTCGGGTTGGACGGCTTGATCTTGCTGATGACGGCGTCGTACTTGTCGTCGTCCGGGTTGATCGTCTCGGCTGCGACGATCTTGCCGCCGAGCTTCTCGTACTCCGCGGTGAAGGCCTCGACGAGACCCTGACCATAGGTCTTCTTGTCGTGGACCGTCGCGACCTCCTTGATGCCGGCCGTCTCGAACAGGTAGCGCGCCGCGAAGGGGCCCTGGACCGAGTCGGTCGTGCAGGTACGGAAGTACGTCGGGTAGGTGCGCTTGGGGGCCGTCGCGAAGTCCGCACCCTGGGTCAGGGAGGGGTTCGTGTTGGCCGGCGAGACCTGAACGATGTTGGCGGCGGCGAGAACCGGCTGGACGCTCTGCGCGACGCTGGAGTTCAGCGTGCCGACGACGCCCACGACGTCCTTGTCAGCGGCGAGCTTCGTCGCGGCGTTCTTGCCGACGTCGGGGGTGGCCTGGTCGTCCTCGGCAGCGAGCTCGAGGGTCCAGCCCGGGATCGTCTTGGCCTCGTTGGCCTGACGGATCGCGAGGTCCACGGAGTTCTGGATGCCCTTGCCGAGTGCGGCGAGGTCGCCGGACAGGGGAGCGATGACGCCGATCTTGGCGACCTTGTTCTCTGCGGAACCGGTGTCGGTCCCTTCGGTGTCGTCACTGCGCGAGCCACAACCGGCAAGCGCGAGCGAAGCCACGAGCAGCGAGGCGCCAACGGCGACCACGGAACGCTGGGGCACGTTTCCTCCTGGGATAACTGAGTGAGATGAGCGGGTAGCTCCTGCGCGCGTCTGGCGAGCAAGCGAACTGTAACCACACGCGCACCCCTCGACCCAGCATTGCGTGCAGTCTGGTGCCGACTTGTTATCTGAGGTTGACCAAACCCGCAACCGCTGCAGTCACACGACGGCGTCGTTCTCACACCGTTCTGTCAGGTTCCATGGTGATACTGCAGCAGCCGTCGCGCCCACTGCACGGGCGCGCTTCGTCGACGAGTCGGAGGACCACCATGAGCACCACGCGATCGAGCGACCACCACGACACCTCGGCCCCGGCGGGTCCGCACCCTGACCCCTCAGCCGCGCGGTGCGGCTGCACGTCGCGACGCGAGAGCCTGCTCGCCGCGGGAGTCGTCGTCGCCGGCGCGGCCGGCCTCGCCGCGTGTGGTTCGGGCGAGGCCGTCGGTGCTGCCGCGTCCTCCGCAGCCTCCGCTGCGGCGTCGGCGGCAGCCTCCGTCGCGGGCGACGCCATCGCTGCCGCCTCGGTCCCCGTCGGGGGCGGTGTCATCCTCGACAGGCTCAAGGTCGTCGTCACGCAGCCGACAGCCGGTGACTTCAAGGCGTTCTCGGCCGTGTGCCCGCACCAGGGGTGCACGGTGAACGCCGTCGAGGGCGGACAGATCACCTGCCCGTGCCACGGCAGTGCCTTCGACATCGCGACCGGCGCGGTCACGAAGGGCCCGGCCACCTCGGGCCTGCCGACCAAGGGCGTCACCGTGGGCGCGGACGGCATCACCGTCTCGTGAAGGCTGTCGGCCCGCCGACATAGGGTTGGCGCGTGGCCGACCCGTCGACGTACCGCCCGCGGCCCGGCGAGATCCCCACCGAGCCGGGGGTCTACCGGTTCCGCGATCGCGACGGTCGCGTCATCTACGTCGGCAAGGCCAAGAGCCTGCGCCCGCGGTTGTCGTCCTACTTCCAGGACGTCTCCGCTCTGCACCACCGCACGGCCACCATGGTGCGCACCGGCGCCAGCGTGGAGTGGACGGTGGTCTCCACCGAGGTCGAAGCCCTCCAGCTCGAGTACGCGTGGATCAAGGAGTTCGACCCGCGGTTCAACGTCCGCTACCGGGACGACAAGTCATACCCCTACCTGGCGGTGACCATGGGGGAGGAGTTCCCCCGCGCCCAGGTGCTGCGGGGGGCCAAGCGCAAGGGCACCCGGTACTTCGGCCCGTACGCCCACGCGTGGGCCATCCGCGAGACCCTCGATCTCGCCCTGCGCGTGTTTCCCGTGCGCACGTGCTCGTCCGGGGTGTTCAAGCGGGCCAGTCAGGTGGGTCGTCCCTGCCTGCTCGGGTACATCGACAAGTGCAGCGCACCGTGTGTGGGGCGGGTCGACGCCCAGCGCCACCGTGAGATCGCCGAGGACTTCTGCGACTTCATGGCAGGCGAGACCGGCCGCTTCGTCACTCGCCTCACCCGCGAGATGAAGGATGCCGCGGCCGAGCTGGACTTCGAGCGCGCCGCCCGCCTGCGCGACGACATCGGCGCGCTGGAGCGGGTGCTGGAGAAGTCGGCGGTGGTATTGCCGGACGCGACGGACGCCGATGTGTTCGCCCTCGCCGAGGACGAGCTCGAGGTTGCCGTGCAGCTCTTCCACGTGCGGGGAGGGCGCGTGCGCGGGCAGCGGGGCTGGGTCGCCGAGCGCGATGCCGAGTCGACCCCCGAGGTCGTCGAGCACCTGCTTCAGCGGGTCTACGGCTCGGAGGCCGGTGAGGCCGTTCCGCGTGAGGTGCTCGTTCCCGTCCTCCCGGACGACGCGCCGGCCCTGGCCGACTGGCTGTCGGGCTTGCGGGGAAGCCGGGTCGACCTGCGCGTTCCGCAGCGTGGTGACAAGCGCACGCTCATGGAGACGGTGGCCCGCAACGCGACGCAGAGCCTGGCGCGACACAAGGTGGCCAGGGCTGGTGACCTCACCACCCGCAGTCAGGCACTCCAGCAGATCCAGGACGCACTGGGGTTGGACGACGCACCCCTGCGCATCGAGTGCTTCGACATCAGCCACGTGCAGGGCACCCAGGTTGTCGGCTCCATGGTCGTCTTCGAGGACGGGCTGCCCCGTAAGTCCGAGTACCGCCGCTTCATCGTGCGCGGCGACGAGACCGGGGCCACCGACGACACCGCAGCGATGCACGAGGTGCTCACCCGCCGGTTCCGGCGCGGGCGTCGGGAGGACGACGAGGCCGCCGCGGCTGACGGCAGCCAGGACGACACGGACGCGGGAGCGGCCCGCCCGGCCAGATTCGCGTACCGACCGAACCTCGTCGTCGTCGACGGCGGCCTGCCCCAGGTCAACGCCGCCGCCCGCGCCCTCGCCGACGCGGGTGCCCAGGACGTCGCCGTGGTGGGGCTCGCCAAGCGCCTCGAGGAGGTCTGGATCCCGGGGGAGGGCCACCCCCTGGTGCTCGCGCGGTCCAGTGAGGGCCTCTACCTGCTGCAGCGGCTGCGTGACGAGGCACACCGCTTCGCCGTGACCTTCCACCGCCAACGCCGGTCCAAAGCCATGACCGCGAGCCGGCTCGACGGCATCCCCGGTCTGGGGGAGAAGCGGCGCAAGGCGCTGCTCAAGGCGTTCGGCTCGGTCAAGCGGATCTCCGCGGCCTCGGTCGACGAGCTGGCCGAGGTTCCCGGAATCGGGCCTGCGCTGGCAGCCGTGATTGCGGCACAGTTGGCCTCCGCGGACACCATGCCCGCAGTGAATCTCGCGACCGGAGAGGTCGTCGACGAAGGGAACGAGCCGTGACCCCGGACCACGAGCAGCCTGACGGCGCATCAGTCCTGCCCTCGGGAGGTGTCCCCGAGGCCAACGACTTCCTCATCGTCACGGGGATGAGTGGGGCCGGGCGCTCGACGGCGGCCAACGTCATCGAGGACCGCGGCTGGTTCATCGTCGACAACCTGCCACCGCAGCTGCTGTCGTCGATGGCTGAGCTCGCGGGCCGGGTGCGCACCGACAGCGGCACCGACCTGCAGATCGCCGCGGTCGTCGACGTCCGGGCCAGGGCCTTCCACTCCGAGCTGCACGCGGGGCTCGCGGCGTTGCGGGAGGCCGGTTGGCGCCCTCACCTGATCTTCCTCGACGCCACCGACGAGGCGCTCGTGCGCCGGTTCGAGAGCGTGCGCCGCCCCCACCCGCTCCAGGGAGAGGGTCGGCTGCTCGACGGCATCCAGGCCGAGCGTGAGATGTTGCGCGACCTGCGCGCCGAGGCCCAGGTCGTCATCGACACCTCGGGCCTGAACATCCACCAGCTCGGTCGCAAGCTGACGCCCCTCCTGGGGGTCGAGAGCGGCCCGAGCCTGCGCCTGGCCCTGATGTCCTTCGGCTTCAAGTACGGCGTCCCGCTCGACGCCGACTTCGTGTTGGACATGCGGTTCCTGCCCAACCCCTTCTGGGTGCCCGAACTGAAGGCCTTGACCGGAGTCGACGAACCGGTCGCCGACTGGGTCATGGCCCAGGACGGCGCGCAGGAGTTCGTGGATGCCGTGGTGCAGCTGATGGGCCCGGTCACCGCCGGGTACCTCGCCGAGGGTCGTCGCTACGCGACGATCGGGATCGGCTGCACCGGAGGCAAACACCGCTCCGTGGCGATGACCCAGGCGATCGCGGCACGACTCACGACGGAGCAGGTGGCGACCTTCGTCGTCCACCGTGACCTGGGGCGCGAGTGACCGGGCCCGTCGTCGCGGCCCTCGGCGGAGGGCACGGACTGGCCGCGACCCTGACCGCGCTGCGATACGTGACCGACGAGATCACCGCCATCGTCACCGTCGCCGACGACGGCGGCTCGAGCGGCCGGCTGCGTGACGAGTTCGGGGTGCTTCCCCCGGGCGACCTGCGGATGGCCCTGGCCGCCCTGTGTGCCGAGAGCGAGTGGGGGCACACCTGGCGCGACGTCCTTCAGCACCGGTTCGCGGGCGACGGGCCGCTCGGCGGGCA